>DATBHD010000060.1:0-72934 GCA_036557635.1 Gemmatimonadaceae bacterium | reverse complement strand
CGTGCACAGGGTTGGGTGTTCCGGTTGGATCCCGAGTACTGAAGAGCGTCTACCGCAAGTAGAGCATCGAACCGAGAAAGGCGAACCGAGAAAGGCGAGCCCTTCTCGGCTCGCCCTTCTCGGTTCGCCCTTCTCGGCTCGCCCTTTTCGGCTCGCTCTTCTCGGTTCGCCTTTCTCGGTTCGATGCTCTACTTGCGGTAGACGCTCTTCAGTACTCGGGATCCAACCGGAACACCCAACCCTGTGCACGCGTCCCAACCCTTCCGTGCGATAAAGCCGTCGATTTTGCCTTCGGTGACGTCGAACAGGAGGGGCTTGGGTGATGCCGAGGTCGACGTCTCGAAGTCGGCGAGTTTGACGGTGGCGCGAGATGATGCGGGCTTTGTGGTCGCGGTGGCTGACTGACCGCCGTAAATGCGCGCCATGAAATCGCGCGGCGTCGTGCCGCCCTTCTGCGCGCAGCGCGCGACCAGTCCCGCCATGAGGGGAGCGACCGCGCTCGTGCCGCCGATGATCATGTTCTTACTGTCGACACGGACGCGGTAGCCCGTCTGCGGATCGGCGTTGGCGCTGACGTCGGGAACGCCACGCATGTGCTGCTTGAAGTTCTTGAGGCTGGTCTTCTGCCAGGAGGGCGCCTGGAAAATCTTGGAGAAGCCGCCGCCGGTCGCGCCACTGTCGCTCGCGAGATCGTTCCACACGACTTCGCGCGTTCGCTTCCCATTCCTCGCCTCGAGCCGGGTGCCGCCGCAGGCAATCGCCGCCGGGCTCGCGGCGGGAAAATCGACCGTCAGCTCACCCGAGGCGACGCCGTCGGTCGCGCCATCGTCCCCAGCGGCGACGAACACGGGAACGCCGATCGACGCTGCCTCACGGAAAATTTGCGTCATCGCGTCCATCGACTGCTTGGTCCAGCTCGACTCGGGGCCGCCCCAACTGATCGAGATGACGCCCGGCCGATTGTTCGTGTCGTGCACGGCGGCGCTCACGGCGTCGAGGAATCCACGGTCGGTGTTCGGCGCGAAGTACACGGCGATCCTCGCCGCCGGCGCCACGCCGGCCGCGACCTCGACGTCGAGCACGACTTCCCCATCGGGTCCGTTCGGGTTGCCCGTGGGGTGATTGTGCGCCCCGTCGACGGACACCGCCACCACGTTAGGCAGCGGCAGGCCGAGCGAGGTCGCGTAGGCGTTGAGATCAGAGGTCTTGTAACCGCCGCCCAGCTCGATCAACGCGATGCATTGGCCCTTCCCGTCTCCACTGGGAAACTCGTAGATCTTGGCGAGCGCGGGGGGCGTGAACGCCGCCGTCGAGGAGCGGGCGCCGAACGTGCCGCCAGCAGCGCTGGACTGGAGGCGAAAGTGCGGCTTGGCCTGCGGACGATCGTCGAGCCCGAACACTCCCGTAACCACCTCGCTCAAGGACGCCGGTACGTGAACGTTGCCGGTCCGCTGGCGGAAGGAGCCGCCGGGCGCGGTGACGCGCTCGAGTGACGTGCCGAATGCCCGCTGCATCGCCGACGCCGGTCCGCGCAACTGGATGCTGCGCTGCGGGAGACTCACCGACAACACGGTGAGCCCGTGCTCGTGCGCGTACGCCTCCACGAGTCGCGCATCTTCGGGTCGCGCGCCGACGCGCTCCGCGAGCTCCTCGCGAGTGAGCGGTGCATCGGCGGCCGCGCCGGTCCGCGGTCGTTCGCGGTAGACGCGCTCGGCTTTGGTTTTCTGGCCTTCGCGCAGACGGATCGTGACGTCGATGATCTCGTCGCCGCCGACCGGCCCCTCGACTCTCGCTCCCGCGATCGGCTGTCGAGTGCTGCCCGGCACTGGGCTGGGTGTGGGTGAGCTCCGCTTCTTTGCCATGACGCACCTCTCGAGGAAGGAAAGAAGACCCCGTGCAGCGTCGTGGCCAAGATAGACGCCGCACGAAAAATGAGCAAATTCTAATGATCGGAACGAACGTAAAGGCGGGCTGATGCAGGCGATCGCCGAAGGGCGACGCACGAAGAGCGATCCAGCAGCGGAGATCCGAAGGGCGCGGCGCGGAAAACGAATGGCCGCCTAACGAGATGGTGGTGTCTCAAATCGCGACGCCCCTTGGGCTTGTCGGGCGAGTCGTCCACTCGGACCTCTGACCACACCCGACCACTGGTCGTCTGGTAGGCGTGACCACGACGCGGGGCGGCGGCGGGTGCTTGCCCTGGGTCGCCTTCTTGTCGGACCCAACGATCCACGCATGCCGCCTCGCTCGCCGCTGTCACTGCTGCCGGTCCGCCAAGCCCGAAGCAGCGCCTGTGCGTTCGCCACCGCGACCGCGCTGCTGCTCGGCAGCGCGCGCGGCGCCGGGACCCAGGGCGTTGTCCCACAAGGCGCACCGCGTGACATGTCACGCGTCGCACTCCGCGACAGCACCGTATTTCCGCCGATCATCCTTCGCGAATTCCGGGGAGCATGGCTCAGCCCTGCCGCGGACGGCGACTGGCCTTCGCGCCCCGGGCTGACGGCGGAGCAACAGCAGCGCGAGCTGATTACGCTGCTCGATCGCGCACGGACGATTGGACTGAACGCGATCATCTTCCACGTTCGGCTAAGTGGCGACGCACTCTATGCGACCCCGCTCGCGCCCTGGTCCGCGAAGCTGACCGGACGCCAGGGGGTGAATCCCGGCTACGATCCGTTGGCGGTCGCGGTGCGCGAAGCGCACGCGCGAGGGCTCCAGCTTCACGCGTGGTTCAACCCCTTCCGCGCCTCCCTGGACGGCGGCATCCGCGCGGCGAAGAACCACGTCACGCGCACGCACCCCGATTGGGTTCGCCGGTACGGCCGCCAGCAGTGGATCGACCCGGGAATTCCCGCGGCGCGCGAAGCCGTCTTGCAGACGATCATCGATGTCGTGCGGCGGTATGACATCGATGCGGTCCATCTCGACGATTTTTTTTATCCGTATCGCGAGACGCGAACGCATTATCGCAGGGTCGGTCGTGGAAGGAATCGACACACGATCAGGTTCGCGCGCGAGCTGGACTTTCCGGACCACGCGTCCTGGATCAAGTACGGCCGCAAGCAGAAGTGGACGAATCGCGACGACTGGCGGCGTCACAACATCGACGAGTTCGTAGCACAGCTCTACCAGCGCGTGCACGTCGCGAAGCCCTGGGTCGCCGTCGGCATCAGCCCGTTCGGTATCTGGCGGCCTGGGAATCCCGAGGGCATCGACGGCCTCGATTCATTCCGCGAGACGTACGCAGACTCGCGCAAATGGCTCCGCGAAGGATGGGTCGACTATCTGGCGCCGCAGCTTTACTGGCAGGTCGACGCCCCGGAGAACCGCTTCCGAGCGCTCGACGCCTGGTGGCGTACGCAGAATCCGATGGGGCGGCACCTATGGATGGGGCTCTACACCGCGGGCGCGGTGGGCCAACCGCCCTGGCCGATCGACGAGATCCCGCAGCAGATCACGATCCTGCGCGACGCGCGCGAGGGGACGATCGAATCGAACGGCCACATTCACTTTCGCCTTGGTTCGCTCGTCGCGAATGCCGGCCCGCTTTCGGGATCACTCGGCGACCGATTGCAATCCGAGAGTTATCGAGAGCCCGCCCTCGTGCCGGAGATGCCGTGGCTCGGCGGCAAGGCGCCCGCGGCGCCGGTTGCGGAGGTTGTCAACGCCAGCGACGGCGACGGCCTGACGTTGAAGATCGCCGCGGGGGACAGCGCGCCGGTCGCGCTCTGGGTCGTGCAAATGCGCGACTCCGACGAGCACTGGAAGACGACGATTCTTCCAGTTGCCACGCGCGAGTTCGCGATTCCAGACAGCGCGGACCCGGATCTCGTCGCGGTGTCGGCCGTAGATCGCGTCGGTCAGACGAGCACGCGAACGGTCCTCCGACTACGTCGCTAGCTCTCATCCGAGAAACGAAGCGACGAGGGATCCGCACTTTGATGGTAAGTGCAGATCCCTCGTCGCTTCGCGCCTCGGTTTACAGCTATCGCGACGCGATCTTCGGCGTCTCGTCGGTCGGTGCGTTGGCGAGCTTGACGTGAACCGTTTTCTCCGCGCCCTGTCTCACGAGCGTGAGAGAGACGACGTCGCCGGGACGGTCGGACCGGATCACGCGCTGCAGCGTCGCGACGTGGTCGATGTCATGACCATCGGCGTTGACGATGATGTCGCCCTTCTGCACGCCCGCTGACCTCGCGGGACTGGCGACATCCTCCGGGAAGGCGGCGACCAACGCGCCACGAATTTGCGGCACGCCACCCTGCGCGAGCTTGTCGGCCTGGGCGTCCTTCTGCGTCACCTCGGCGAGCTGCAGACCGAGAATGCCGCGGTGCACATGGCCGTCCTTCACGATCTGAGTCATGACATCGCGCACGAGCGTGACCGGAATCGCGAAGCCGTAGCCGGCGTAGCTGCCGGTGGGACTCGCGATCGCCGCGTTCATGCCGACGACTTCACCGCGCACGTTCACGAGCGGTCCGCCGGAGTTGCCGGGATTGATCGGCGCGTCGGTTTGGATGTAGTCGACCACGGCGTACGGGTTGTCGTACAGCCCCGCGAAGCCGCCCCGACCCTTGGCGCTCACGATGCCCTGCGTCACGGTGAAATCGAGGCCGAGCGGATTGCCGATCGCCAGCACCCAATCACCGACGCGCGCGGTCTCGTCGTTGCCGAGTGGCACCGTCGGGAGATTCTGTCCGGCGATCTTGATGACGGCGACGTCGGTCGTCGGATCGCGCCCCACGACCTTCGCGTCGAACTCTCGGCGATCGGAGAGAATCACCGTCACCTTGTTCGCGTCGGCGACGACGTGGTTATTCGTGAGAATGAGACCATCCGGCGATACGATGAAGCCCGAGCCCGACGCGTGGACCACCTGATCATCTCGCTGACCGCGCTGACCGCGCTGGCCGCGACCACCGGGCGCGCCCCCCATGTCGGGGAAGCCGAACTGGCGTAGATCGGGGAAATCGGGCATCTGTGGCATGCGCTCCGATGCGGGGCGCTCGCCTTCGATGTGAATCGAGACGACCGCAGGTGTCACCTGCTGCGCGACCGCCGCGAACGCGTTCTGCGTTTCGACGAGGGGTGCGATCGCCGCCGGATTGATCGTGTTCCCGCGGGCGTTGGCGGCCTGATGAACGGATTGAGCGTGAAGCGCGGTGAGGACGCCGGAGGCGATCACCGCGGTAGCGCCGACGGAAAGCGCGAGCGCACGCGTGCGCCCGCCGGAAGGAAACAGAGACATCTTCGAGCCACCTCGAGAGTGTTATAAAGTTGTAATCACTCGCGGCGATGACGGTCCGCCTTGGGGCCGCGCGTCGCGGGAACGCAAAGGCGGCCCCGATGATTCGGCGCCGCCTATTGAAAGAAGTGGAACACCGACGGGACTAGCTACACGCTTCAGCCGCGCGAGTTCCCCGGCGCGAAGAGTCGGCGAGCCAAACCGTTTCGCCTCATGCGCAACGGCGCGTGAGTCGTCGGGAGCAAGGGAGGGGTTCGGTGGCGGGGGAACGGATGCGAGGTCGAGCCAGGGACGCGAGGCACGTCGGTCAACTTCGCTCTGGCCCGATTTGCTCTGGGGCGCTACGCTGTATCGGTAGGCGCCAGCCGTCTTCTCTAACCCCCGTCACTCGTGTACAAGCTCACTGAAACGAACTGGATCTGGCGCGACGGCGAGTTCATTCGCTGGCAGGACGCGCAGATCCATGTGCTTTCGCATTCCGTGCAGTTCGGCTCCTCCGTTTTCGAGGGCATTCGCTGCTACAGCACCCCGCGCGGTCCGGCGGTGTTTCGCCTGCAGGATCACCTTCAGCGCATGGTGGACTCGGCCAAGATCTATCGAATCGATCTGGTGTATTCGGTTGACGAGCTCGTGGCGGCCTGCTGCGAGCTGATCGAGAGAAACGAGCTCGACGCCTGCTATCTGCGGCCGATGATCATCCGCGGCTACGGGGCGGCGAGCATGGTTCCCTTCGCCAGCCCGACGCACGTGTACCTCCCCTGCTGGCCGTGGGGAGCGTATCTCGGCGAGGGGGCGTTGGAGAACGGTGTCGACGCGTGCGTCGCGAGCTGGAATCGGGTCGCGCCGAACACGATTCCGGCGATGGCGAAGATCGCCGGCAACTATCTCGGCGGCCAGCTGATCAAGATGGAGGCGATGGCGAAGGGCTTCGCCGAAGCGATCGCGTTAGGCACCGACGGAATGTTGAGCGAGGGCTCGGGCCAGAATCTCTTCCTCGTTCGCAAGGGGACGCTGTACACGCCGCCGATCGACGGCACGCTGCTGCCGGGCATCACGCGCGAGAGTGTCTTGACGCTCGCGGCAGACGCGGGGATTCCGATTCGCGAAGAGCCATTGCCGCGCGAGATGCTCTACATCGCGGACGAGGTCTTTCTCTCGGGCACGGCGTCCGAGATCACACCGATCCGCAGCGTCGACAAGATCACGGTTGGCCAGGGAAAGCCCGGTCCGGTGACGAAGGAGCTGCAGCGCATCTTTCTCTCGACGGTGCGGGGCGAGTCGGCCGATCCGCACGGCTGGCTGACGTATGTGCGCGTCGAGCGGGCGGATGCCAGGTCGTTAGGCGGCAGGGCCTCGGCAACGAAAACCTAGCGGTCATCCCGAGGAGCTTTCGCTCCTCGGGATGACACTTGGTCATTTCGGCACCACCGTCAGCACTCCTTTCGCGTCGATCTTGAGCGTCGCGGCGCCGCTGGCCTGAACGGGTGTCATCTCGTCGACCTCGACACGAAGCTTATCGGGTGCGATGCGGGCGACGGTGACGCGCGCGCCGGCGTGCATGCCTTTCACACCGAGCTCCGCCAGCTTATCCGGCTGGTCGAGCACCGCAGTGAAGCTCATACCGATGCGGAGCTCGTCGTCGTCGCGTGGCTGTAGGCGGGCGCCGAGCTGCTCGGCGATCCCCTTGGCGGACACTGTTGCCGGGGCACTGCTCTGCTGCTTCGGATCCTGCTGGGCGGCGATGCAAGGCGCGGCGAGAATCGTTAGGCAAGTCGCGAGGAGCAACGCGCGTGGGTGAGACAAGAGTCGAACCATGATCTCCTCCTTCGCTTCCTTCGGGATGACGATCCCGTCCTACTTCATTGCCGCGATCATGCCCGCGAAGACCTTGGCGATCGCGTCGTGACCGTAGGCGGCGGGCATCCTTCGCACCCAACGAGTGCGACGAGAGCCACGAAGCTCGAGCACGAGCGCATGGACCGATCCTCACGAGAGATGAAAGTGGGAAGAACTCCGGGCCTCACTTCACTGGCAGGTCGCTGTTGAAGATGTCGCGCACGGCCTTGTAGCCGCCGTCGGGTTGCTTCTTCCACACCGTGAGGAATTTGCCGACGTCGCTGACGGGCTTCCCCGTCTTTGGCTGGATGGTCATCTCATATGTTGCGGTCTCGATGGCATAGTCGCCGGTGACGATGACATCCTGAATGTGCGTTGAGAACGCGGTGAACTTCCCCTCGTGGAGCCTCGCCGCGAACGTCTTGGCAATCGCGTCGTGCCCGGTCACCATTTTCGTGTTAGGCACCATGACGACGGCGTCGTCGGTGTAGCCGCCGCCGGCGGCGACGCTGTCACCTTTGAGAACGGCATCGATCTGTTTTGCCTCGACGGCCTCGATCGCTTTGCGCGCCGCCGCGACGTCGGTCGCCGTCGCCCCGGCGAGAGTCGCGGCCGCTGGTGACGTGGTATCGGTGCGGCGAGCCTGCTGCGTGGTGCAAGCGACAACGGCGGCGAGCGTCACCAGCGGGAGACGATGCGAGCGCATGACGGCACCTCCAGGTGGGTGGTGCGCGGCGAAATGACGGGGTCCATATCATGCGCTCACCCCGATCGTGCGGCAAGATCAGCGCGCCGCCCCGCCCTCCCGCGCGGCCGTGGTCGTGGCGCGACGCTCGTAACGCACCTTGCCGCCGAGGATCGTCAGGTCCACGCGCGCCGTCGGAATCTCATCGTCCGGGACGGTCATGATGTTCTTCGACAACACGACGATGTCCGCGTATTTGCCCGGCGTCAGCGACCCGATCTCCTTCTCCTCGAAGGACGAGTACGCGTTGTTGAGCGTGTACGCGCGGAGCCCCTCCTCGCGCGTAACGCGCTGCTCGGGGACGAACACGACGCCTTCTCGTGTCTTCCTGGTCACACTTCCATAAAAACTCATGATTGGATCCACGTCTTCGACGGGGGTGTCAGTGCCATTGGTGACGACGACGCCGGCATCCATCAGCGAACGCCAGAGATACGACGTCTTGCGCGCTCGCTCCTCACCCAACCGCTTCGCGACCCAAGGCCCGTCCGAGATCGTGTGCACCCCCTGCATCGACGCAATGACGCCGAGTTGCTTGAAGCGCGGGATGTCGACCGGATCGATGTGCTGCGCGTGCTCGATGCGCCAGCGCAGATCGTGCTTCGTCGGATTGTCGCGGAAGATGCGTTCGTAGACGTCCAGCACTTCACGGTTCGCCCGATCGCCGATGGCGTGGATGTTCATCTGAAAGTCGTGCTTCATCGCGATGCGTGCCGTCGCTTCGATCGCCGGCACGGGCTTGAGGACGAGCCCCGTGCTCGTTGGCAGATCGGTATACGGCTCGAGCAGCCAAGCGCCGTGCGAGCCTAACGCGCCGTCGATCTGCTGCTTGACCGACCGCACGGTGAGCATGCCGTTCGCATAACCGAGCATGCGATAACTATCGAGCTTCGCGTCGAGCGCGGAGTCCGTCTCGAAGCGGACCATGACGTACAGGCGCACCGGCAGCTTCCCCTCGTGGGCGAGCTCCTTGAACCCGTCGATGGTGGCGAAGTTGGAGCCGGCGTCGTGGAAGCTCGTTACCCCCTTCGACAACGCATCGTCACCGGCGAGTTGCACGATCTTGCGGAAGCGCGCGTTCTCCTCCGCCTTCGTTAGGTGCGGCAGCTTCGCGCGCGCGCGCTGCATGAGCCCCTGCGCCGACTCCTTGAGCAGGCCGGTGGGATTGCCGGTGGAATCCTTGACGATCTCGCCGCCGGCGGGATTGGGGGTGTCGCGGCCGACGCCGGCGAGCTCGAGCGCGGCGCCGTTCACGAACGACGCATGGCCGCTCGCGTGCTCGAGAATCACGGGATTGCGCGGACTCACCGCATCGAGTGAGGCATGCAGCGGTACGCCTTCCACGTTAGGCTGTGGCGCGCGGATCCACTTCTCTTGATGCCACCCATGTCCTTCGATCAATGCGCCTGGCTTGGCCGAAGCGGCCGCGTCGCGCACCTGCGCCACGATATCGTCCCATGTCCGCGCCCTGGTGAGATCGAGCACGAGCTTCGATTCACCAAGTGCCGTGTAGTGACCATGACCGTCGATGAAGCCGGGTATGGCGAGGCGGCCGTGCAGGTCGACGACTCGCGTCTTCGGGCCGACCCAGCGCTGGATCTCGGCGTCGCTTCCAACAGCGGCGATTCGGTCGCCGCGTACGGCGATCGCTCGAGCGCGCGGATGCTGTGAATCGACGGTGAAGAGGTCGCCGTGAAGAAGGACGAGATCGGCACGAGTCTGTTGCGCCTGAACCGCGCTCGAGATGAGAATCGCGCCGAAGGCCGCGAGGAGAAGGCGGGATGTAGACACGGAGGCTCCGAGTGAAGGCGGGTGACGAGGAATGATGACCCCGGGTCGGACGCGTTGCCAGTGAGCCTCGGCTAGATTCGTCGCATGCGCCCTCGCGCTCGAATTCTTGCTCTCATTCTCTCGGTCGCGGGCTGCAGCGCGGCGGCGAAGCATCTCTTCACCGCGCCGACGGTCGCATTTCGTGGCGTGGCGCTCGAGGGGATCACGCCGCTGGGCGGGCGCATCAGGGTGAATCTGCTCGTTCGAAACCCGAACCCGTACAGTCTTTCGACCTCGGGGATGACGTACGAGCTGTTCGTCCGCGACACCATCGCGGTGGCGAAAGGAATCGACACCACGCACCACACGGTGGGCGGCCACGATTCACTACTCGTCGCACTGCCGCTCGACGTGAGCCTGCGCGGCATTCTCGCCGCCGGCAATGCAGTTGTCGGCTATGGGATGGTGCCGTACCGTCTCGTCGGAGACGTTTCGGCCGACACGCCGATCGGGACGCGCCGGATTCCCTTCGATCAAAAAGGAGAGTTCGCGCCGGTCAAGCCGTAGGCGTGGCGCGTGGTGCGAATGTCATCGCGAAGCACAGCTAGGGATCCGCGCTTCCGACCTCCTGTGGCGGCGCGCGCCTCGCCGCGGCGCCGAGTGGCACCGCTTCCTGCTTGCGCCGCGCGACCTCGAGAGCCGTTATGCATGTCGTCAACCACACCGCGCCCGCGGCCAGGCCGCCGACGACATCGCTGAAAAAGTGCAAGCCGAGGTAGAGGCGGCTGTACCCGACCGCGAGGACGAGCGCCGCTCCGATCGCGATCGCGAGCGCGCGCCAGAACCGGGACGACGTTAGGCAGACGACGAAGTAGGCGATCATTCCGTAGCCCACGAGGGCGCCGAGCACATGGCTGCTCGGAAAGCTGAACGACGTCTCGGTCGCGTAGGAGGCCTCGAAGATCGGCCGCTCGCGATGAATCGCGCGCTTGAGCGACCACGCCAGAAGCTCGCTGCCGGCCAGCGCGGCGAGCCAGCACGCGAACGCCAGCCGGCCGCGGCGCCACGCATACCACAGAGCGAAGCCGACGCCAACGATCGCCGTCGCCGTGATCGTGCCGAGACGCGAGACGACCATGGAGACATCGACGCCAGTCGGCGTCGCGATAGCATGCAGCGCCCTGGCGAGCTCGAGATCGAATTGCACGATCGCGGTTTTCGACAACACGCTCTGTGCGATCGCGCCGAAGACGACGAGCAGCACGAAGCTCACGCCGAGTCCGAGCGTGAGGTTGAGACCGAGGTAGTCGGCGGGGGAGAATCGGCGGAAGAGAATGGTCTGCGCGCGCGGCGACCGATGCGCGAGCCACCGCACCGGGCGCGACATCAGGATGCGGTGCCAGATCGTACCCTCGGCGCGCCAGGTCGCGTCGACGTCCTCGATGAGCCATCCACCGGCGACGGCGAGTGTGACGAGCGCGGCGAGCCCGAAGCCCGCCACCAGCGCGGCGCGCACGAGCTGATGGTAGAACTCCGCCTGGTGATGGCCGAAGAAGTAGCCGATGGCGCAAAACGCGGCGGCCCAGATCGCGGCGCCGCCGAGGTTGTACAGGGCAAAGCGCCGCGCGTCCATCTGCGAGACGCCGGCGACGAGCGAGATGAGCATACGCACAACAGGCACGAAGCGGCCAAACAGTACGGCGCTCGTGCCGTGACGCTCGAAGAACCGGTGTGCCCGGCCGAGCGCCTTCGCGCTGCCGTGGGCGTGCCGCGTGATGAAGGTCGAGCCACTTCGACCGACATAAAAGGCGGCCATCGTCCCGGCGGTGGTCGACAATGTCGCGACGAGAAACACCAGCGGGAGTGAGAGATGTCCGCGCGCGGCCAGCGCGGACGCCGTCACCACCGTCGTGTCGGTCGGAAAAGGAATCGCCAGCCCTTCACCGAAGAGGAAAAGGGCGATCACCGCGTAGCCGTAATGTGCTACGAGCCCAACAAGATGCGCGGCCACGAAGAGCGAGTGGGCAGCTTCGATGCCACCCGTTCAGGGCGCTCCTCCTATTTCTGGAAGACGAGCGTCGTCGTGCCGCCAATCACGATCTCGCTGCCGATCGAGAGCGTTCCGCCCCTCACCGTGCCCGTGAAGGTCAATCCATTGAACACGTCGGTGAGTGTGATCGAGTCGTTCGTCACCGTATACGAACCGCCGATCGGCGCGGTGAAGCCGAACACCTCGTTTGTCGTTAGGTCGGTGCCGCGCAGCGCGAGCGTACCGTTCCAGTTGCTGCCCGACGACAGCATCACGCTGCCGCTGACGAACTCGTCCTTCTCTTGAGTATCTTGATAAAAAACCGCCGGGATCTTGTTGCCATTCACGGTTTGCAGAATGTAGTTCCCCGTGATCGGATCCGGATCGAGATTCGTGTCGCCGCTGCACGCGATGCACAACATCGCGAGGGACGCCAGCACGTACCGACGCATAACGCCTCCCTGAAGTGAATGCGTCCCCCAATTCCCCCACCCAACGTCTGGACGCCTTGGCACGCTGCGAACGCAAAAGGCGGGCGCGGATGACCGATCGAGCGCGAAAACGCGCGCGACTCGTTATGTGTCAGCCGCGCTTCAAGGAAGCGCTGCCAATGTAGGGTATTCCCCTTCAGGCGAACAACGCGGCGTTACGATCAGGAGCGCTTGCGCGGCACCTTCGCGCCCTTCTTGCGCGCTTCGGACAACCCGATCGCGACCGCTTGCTTGCGGCTCTTCACTTTGCCGCCGTGGCCACTCTTGCCGCGCTTGAGCGTGCCGCGCTTGCGACGACGCATCGCGCTCGCGACGCTCTTGCTCGCGCCACGACCGTACTTTCGTCCGCTGGACTTTCGAGAGCTTTTTCTCGCCGCCATGACCCCTCCTGGTCGGAGCTGAGGATTCCGGAACGAGCCCGACGGGTGCAAGCACGATACCGTCCTGCACAATTCGCCGCGCCATCCGATACTCGAAATGAGCCACGTGCGTGGATGGACGACTCTCGGAGTATCACCATGGAACTCTCGAACGAACTGACGACGCAACAGGCGACGGAGCCGTCGCGGAGGGCGACATCGGAGTGTTGGGTGTACACCGCGGAGCACGGGATAGAAGAAGTGACGCTCCCCGCCGCGCAATCGACGCTCACCGTCGAAGGGATCAAGCTGCGTCCATGGTGCCTGCTCGATCGATCGATCCTCGGCTGCGCACTCGCCATTCTCTATAGCGCCGAGGCCCCCTCGCGCGAGCTACGCGAGGTCGTGACACAGCTCGCCCGCGCACGCTTCGCAAATCGCTCCTGGTTCCCGCGCGCCGATCGCGAATCGTAGAAGGCTAGGTCAGCGTCACGTCGGTCTCCTCTGCCAGCGTCGCCGAGATGAGGTACCGAATCGGGTCGGCGCGGCGCCTGGATCTGCCCCTTCGCGCCGGCGTCGTGCGAAAGCCGAACCGCTTCATCTCCAACAGGTCGCTTACGAGAATCGACTCGTAGTCCAACCCCTCGCCACTGGGCGAACGAAGCTCGAGCTGTTCGACTTCCTTCGCGCTCGCGATCACTCGCTTTCCCTCCGGCGACCGCTCGAAGATCTCGAGCACGCGATCTGGGTCTTTTTCTGCGTCATCCTCCGAGAGATGCTCGCGGCGCATCATGGTTCTGAGGTCGAAGAGCGCGGGCGCCATCGCGGTCAGCGCGGGCAGAATCATCATCCCGCTCTCCGCGGGTTGAAAGACGCCGGCCAAGTGGCGGCTGTGAGCATCGCCGAGGGCGAAGTCGGTAGCCCCAACGAGAATTCCGCGCGACCAGAGCGTGTATGGCATCGGGTTCCCGGGTTCAGGTGCGCCAACCTATGCCGCGTTGCGCTCCGACCCCAAACCGAACTGCTGCTCGGCGTACCATTTTGATTGAGCGTGGACTCGACCTCTGGACGCGAGGCAGGGCGCACGAGCACTGTAGGTGAATGCGCCAGGAATCAGGATCGCCGGTGCGCGTGGGCTTGATCGGCTATGGGTTGGCCGGCTCCGCCTTCCACGCGCCGCTCATCGCCGCGCTGCCGCAGCTGAAGCTCACCGCGATCGTCACGAGCGATCCCGAGCGGCGCGCGAAGGCTGCTCGCGATCATCCGGCCGCGCGCATCGTCGAAACGGCCGATCGCCTGTGGGACCTCGCGCGCGAGCTCGATCTCGTCGTCGTCGCCACGCCCAACAGGACGCACGTACCTCTCGCGCGCGCGGCCCTCGAGACCGGCTTGGCCGTCGTCGTCGACAAGCCATTCGCGCCGACGGCCGCGGAGGCACGCGCCTTGATCGACGAAGCGCGCTCGCGTCAGCGTATGCTCACGGTCTACCAGAATCGGCGATGGGACGGCGACTTCATCACCGTTAGGCAGTTGACGGCCGAAGGGGCCCTGGGCAAGGTGTTCAGACTCGAGTCGCGTCTGGATCGGTGGCGACCGATTCCCAAGGGAGGTTGGCGCGAGCGCGGCGATCCGGCCGAGGCGGGCGGACTGCTCTACGATCTGGGCAGCCATCTCATCGACCAGGCGCTGGTGCTGCTCGGACCGGCGGCGAAGGTGTATGCCGAGCTGGATCGACGACGCGAGCGAATGGCGGTGGATGACGACGCGTTCGTCGCGATCACGCACATCTCCGGCGCGCGGTCACACCTGTCGATGAGCGCCGTCGCCGCGCAGCCGGGCGCTCGCCTCCGCGTCCTCGGCAGCAGCGCGGCGTATGTCAAGTTCGGGCCCGACCCCCAGGAGGACGCACTGCGCCGCGGGGAGCGCCCCGATCGCCCAGACTGGGGGGAGGATCCGCGCGAGCACTGGGGCACGTTAGGCGCGGGTGACGACGTGCGTCCCGTGCCGACGGCGCCCGGGGCGTACCAGGGCTTCTACGCCGCCGTGGCGGCGGCGCTCCGCGATGGCGCGCTGCCGCCGGTGGACCCTAACGATGCCGTCGCCGGCCTCGAGGTCATCGAGGCCGCCCAACGATCGGCGGCCGAGGGACAGGTGATCCCCGTCAGAGCACCGATCTGAACGAACGCGTTTTACCTCAGCGTGTCTGCATCTCCACGCGACTCGCCGAGAGCACCACCTCTTCCTCGAGCGGCGTCCATCGCGCCAGCTGCTGCTCGACCAGTGCGAGATGCTCGCGCTGGACCCCGAGGCGCCGCGTCAGAACGTCCGTGGTAGCGTGCGCATGCGCGACCTCGAGCGAGGAAGACATCTTTCGCTTGTCCAGCGACTCCGTGACGGTGAGCTGTCGCTGCGCTTCCTGCAGATCGACGCTGAGCTGCGCGATCGACTCCTCGAGCGACAACCGCTGCTGCACGAGCGCGATGTCGTCGTCATTCGTGACGACGTGGATCGAGACGACCTGCACGTCCCAGAGACGCAGGAGCATGCCGGCGGACGAACCACGTCCGCTGAGCTCCACCACGGCCGCGGCGATTCGTTCGGCGCCGCCGACGTGATTCGCGAGCTGTGGACTGAGTGTATCCGGCGCGCGACGGAAGCGGAGCTGCACCGCCGTCGTCACCGGCGCTGTCGGCGTCCTGGCCGAGGAGGGCGCGGCGACGGGCGCGGGAGCCGAGCGCAGAGTGAGCTCGAAGGATCTCGCGGCGAACGCCGGAGCGAGCCCGGTGCCGAAGTCGAGCGCAATGCGCGCAATCGGCAGCGTATCGCGACCCGCGACGGCGTTCGAGTCGCGGCGCGGGAGCAGAGTATCGGACACCAGGCGGGCTGCCCGAGGAGCAGCGGCGCCTTGCCAAAGGACAACGGCGACGAGCGAAGAAGTGAAGGCAAGCATTGGTGACGAAGGGTGATGATAAAATGTGAATGTGGTTACGCCGCCGGTTCGTACGGGCCGCCGGCCGCTCCGTCGCGGATCGTGAGCCAATCGGTGCGGACGCGATCCCACTCCTGTATGAGCAGCCCGCGCTCCTCGAACAGCAGCCGAATGCGGCCGGCGTCGTAGCCGACGACCTCCTCGAGCACGGGAACGAGGACGCTCAAGGCGTCGTCGCTGATCACCGTTCGCCGCGCGATCTGGGCGATGTGGCGCGCTTCGGACGCGGCGATCGTTAGGCCGTCGCCGCGATTGACGTGGAGCATGACGTGAATGTCGGAGCTTCCGTCGCCGACGTAGACGACGCGCTCGCGCGGGACGCCGAGTCGAGCGCGCAAGTCGTCGACCGCGGCGACCTTCCCGTAGCCGGCGGGCACGCGCACGACCGACGCGATCTCGCCGGTCGCCGCGTCGAACTCGAACTGCGTTCCGATGATCCGTTCCGGTGGAACGATGCCGTGGAGCGCCGCGTTCACGACGTCCTGCGGCGCCGCCGAAACGACATAGAAATCGAAGTGATAGCCATCGATGCCGCGCTCGAGGCAATCGACGAGGATACCGATGTTTCGCTTGAGCCGGACGCGCCGTCCGGCGGTCACGAGGTCGTCGCGCCGTACGCGCCGAAACTCGGGATCATGGCGCAGCAGGTAGGTGAGCTCGGCACCGGACTGAACGAGATTGAGCCTGGACAGTCCGACGACTTTCTCGGCGAATCCGGCGAGGCCGAGCGATTCGCTCAGGAGATGGCCGGAGTCGTTGAAGCTCAGCGTCTGATCGAAGTCGCTCACGAGCAGGTAGTGCCGCGCCATGCGATGCCTCCACAACGAAATCGCCCCCGCTTCGAATCGAGGCGGGGGCGAGTGTCGTTAGCGTATTCTCAATGCACGCCAGTCACGTTCGCGCCATCCGCTCGCGCCGCCCGCGCTGACGGGCGTCGATGAGGAGCTGCTGATGACGAAGGACGCGAACTCTCATGGCATGCGGGATCACGGATTCATCTCGAGGCCGACATCGGCGTCCCTCGAAATGTAGACGATCGGCGCCAAAGATCAATCGCGCCGCGCGACGACGTCGATCGTGAAGCCGAAAGGATCGACGGCGAAGAAGCCCTCGTCGCCGCCGCGAACGACGCGGCAGCCCACGCTCTCGAGCGCGCCGCGCGCGCGCGCGACATCGGGCACGTCGAGGGAGGGGATGAACGATCGCCGCGCCGCGCGCGACGGGGCGCGATTCACCCACAAGCGGAAGCTCCCGGCGTCGAGCTCGAGGTGCTCGTCGTCGCGTGAGCGAATACTTAACCCGAGCGTGCCGGCATAGAACGCCTCGGCGTCGACGAGGTTCTCGACCTCGATCGCGATGTCGCGATTGAAGCGAAATGGACCGCCCGACTCGGCATGCGCGCGCAGCTTCCGCATCACCGTCGACCAGCCGCCGTTGTAGTCGTCGAAGTCGGCGCGGACGTCGTCGAACCCGTCGTGCGTCATCGTCACGAGCGTGCCCGTCGGCGCCGGCGTGAGCTCGTAGCGCACCGTCGTCGGGGGCAGCCCGGGGTACCGCTCGTCCCACCACGAGTAGGAGAGGAGGCGCGGCGGGTCGAGCGCGAGGATCTCGCCGCCTAACGCGAACGTGCTCCCGTCGGTGCCACGCCAGCGCGACAACCACTTGCCGCCGACGCGTGGATCGAGCTCCCAGTGCGTCGACGGAAAGCTGGAGCGATCGCCCCACCAGGCGAGGAGCTGCGCGGGCTCGGTGAGCGCCTCGAAGATGCGCGCCGCCGGCGCGGCGATCTCGATCTGCTCGACGATGCGGCGGGCCATGACGGTCGTTCCTCCCCACGGAATGCCAACCTTGCTACGCATTGTCGCCTCCCGGTCCCGATTCGACGTATGCCTTGAGACTTCGGAGATTCGTTTGCCAGAACTCGCGGTATTGCCCGATCCACTCGTCCACGCGACGGAGCGGTGCCGAGTCCAGCTCGTACACGCGATGGCGCCCCTCGCGCCGCACGCGCAGGAGTCCCGCGCGCACGAGCACGCGCACGTGCTTCGAGACCGCCGGCCGGCTGACGCGGAAACCGCGCGCGAGCTCGCCAGCCGTTAGGCGCTGTCGCGCGACGCGCTGGACGATCGTGCGCCGTGTCGGATCGGCGATGGCGGCGAACACGGCGTCGGCGACTACGGGCGATCTGTAACTCATAGGTTACATATCATACGAGAGCTCCCGCCGCTTGTCAAAGACGCCGCCTACGGATGGCGCGGCCGCCCGATCAGCGCGATCCCGAGCCGCCGCAGCCAGTCGACGAAGGCGCGGGCCAGCAAGGGTACGATTCTGAGAGGCTGGCTCGTGGCCGGAGGGGGGACCGCCCGGATCGCACCGGCGACGCGAGGCGTCGTCGGCGGGGCTACCGCGGGGGGCAAGGGCTCCGCCTGGAGCTCGGCAAGGAGCGGCCCCTCGAGAGTGCCGCGCAAGCACTCCGTGAATTGCTTGAAGAGTTGCCTGTTGACCGACTCGATCATCCCGCGGCCGAACTGCGCGGCCTTGCCAACGATGTCGACGTCGGCGACGACCTGGACCTGGGTCGCCCCGGCGGAAATCGGCGTCAGCCGGCTCGTCATCGTCATCTTCGCCGAACCCGCGCCCGTCCGCTCGCGTCCCTCCCCGACCATGCTGACGACGTGCGCGTCATCGTCTCGGCCGGTGATCGTCACGCGCCCGTCATATGCGGCGGTGATCGGCCCGACCTTCACTTTCACCCGGCCGAGGAAGGTCTCGCTGTCCTGGACCTCGGTGAGCTCGGCGCCGGGGAGGCAATTCACGACCTGGCGCGGGTCGACGAGATATCGCCAGGTGCGCTCGACCGGTGCGTGGAGCTCGAAGGTCTCCTCGATGCGCAGCGACATCTGCTACCTCCAGGGGCAAGGGGGGCCCAGGACGGATCGGTCCACGATAATTCTTTGTCGCGGAACTGGGTAGAGTGTACCTCAACGATCAGAGCCTAACGAAACTCATGCTCGAGGTGTTCAGCTCGGGCGTCGCAGCCTCGTCGCCACACTTGGGAAGAACCGCTCGAGGTCGATCACGAGGGGATTCGGCGCGCCATTCGGGTGCCAGGTGAGCCGATCGCGCGTCGCCGCTGGGCGGTCGCGATCTCGGAACCATCGCTCGACGAGACGCGCTTCGACGTCCATCACCCAGTATTCCTCAACGTCGGCGGCGAGATAGTGGTCTCGTTTGTCGACCCGATCGATGCGGGTGGAGCTGGGCGAGATTATCTCCACGGCGAGCCGAAGCGAGGTCACCAGCGGCCAGCCGAACGGGTCGTCCCGCGCGGGGAGAACCGAGTAGGGGACGACGAAGATGTCGGGCTGCGCGATGGTTCCGGGGATGAGCTCGAGGTCCGCCGGGGAGTCGAGGACGACGCCGACCCGCTCGCGGTCGCAATAGTCCGCCAGGATCCTTGTCAGCTCGACCACCGCGACCTGGTGCACTCCGCCAGGCGCGGGGGTCACGAGGAGCTCGCCGCCGATGAGCTCCAGGCGCGGCCACGGGCGCGTTTCGTCCATGAGCGCGCGAACGTCGGACGTGGACCAGCGACGGGCGCTTCGCGCAGGCATGGCCATAATGTGCTCGGCTCCGCGAACGGTTGACAAGGCACACGAAAGCATCGGCAGGCCTCACGCGGGCAGCATCATCGAGTCGTCGCGGGGATAGCCAAAAAAAAACCTGACACCGTAGATGGTATCAGGCCTTTGGCTGGTGCAGCGCGCCCGGAAGGGCTCGAACCTCCAACCTTCTGATCCGAAGTCAGATGCTCTATCCAATTGAGCTACGGGCGCCCGGGCACCTTTTGAGCCTCCGCGGGACTCATTGACAGGCGCCCTGCTCTGAGTGACTCTAGCGTGCATCGTGGCTGGTGGCCAGAGGCCCCGCACACCGCGGGACTTGGCGCTGTCCACGTGATAAGGAGGCGCGAATGATTCCGTCGTCCTTCGACTATCTCGCCCCGGCGACGGTTGGCGAGGCAGTCAGTCTGCTCCGCACGCACGCCGGCGACGCAAAGATTCTGGCCGGCGGCCAGAGCTTGATCCCGATGCTCAAGCTCAGACTCGCGGAACCCGCGGTGCTCATCGACATCAACCGGATCCCCGGGCTGGGCTACGTGGAGGAGCGCGACGGCTCGCTCCGCATCGGCGCCCTCGCTCGCGAGGTCGATCTCGAGAGCTCGGCGGTCGTTAGGCAGAGATATCAGATACTCAACGACACGACGGCGGTGATCGCCGATCCGCTCGTTCGCAACACGGCGACCGTGTGCGGCAACATCGCGCACGGTGATCCGGGGAACGATCATCCGGCGACGATGCTCGCGCTCGACGCGACGTTCGTCGCCCAGGGGCCCAGCGGGACGCGCCGCATTCCGGCGCGCGATTTTTTCCTCGGACTGTTCAGCACGGCGCTCAACGAGGATGAGATCCTCATCGAGATCGCCGTCCCCCGGCCCGCTCCACGGACCGCGGGTGCGTATCTGAAGCTGGAGCGCAAAGTCGGCGACTACGCGACCGCCGGCGTCGCCGTCCAGCTCACCCTCGACGCGTCGGGAGGATGCGAACGGGTGGGCATCGGCCTAACGAATGTCGGCGCGATGGCGATCGAGGCGGTGCGCGCCGAGGATTTCTTGCGGAACAAGCCGCTCGACGACGCAACCATCGCCCAGGCGTCGGAGATCGCCGCGAGCGAAGCCGACCCGCTCGAGGATCGCCGCGGCTCGGCGGACTACAAGCGGGACGTGGTGCGGGTGCTCACCGCGCGCGCGCTTCGGCTCGCCGCGAGCCGCGCCGCGGGCGCCAACATCGCCACGCCACTGCCATTCACGTATTCCCCGTCGCAAGCCGCGCTTCGGAGTTAGGCGTTTTTTCGCCAGCCCCTGGACCCTAGCCCCCAATCCCATGTCCAGACATCAGGTCTCGGTGACGGTGAACGGCACCGCGCACCGCTCGGAGGTCGACGCGCGCCTGCTCCTCGTTCACTATCTGCGCGACGAGCTGCGCCTAACGGGCACGCACATCGGCTGCGACACCACACACTGCGGCGCGTGCACGGTGCTGCTCGACGGCACACCGGTGAAGTCGTGCACCTTGTTCGCGGTGCAATCGGATGGGCGGGACATCACGACCGTCGAAGGGCTCGAGCTCGGCGGCGAGCTCCACGCGGTACAGAAGGCCTTCAAGGAGGAGCACGCATTGCAGTGCGGCTTCTGCACGCCGGGGATGATGATGTCCGCGGTGGCGTTGCTCGAGCGGAATCCGACGCCGAGTGAGCTCGAGATTCGCCAGGCGATCTCGGGGAATCTGTGCCGATGCACCGGCTACGTGAACATCGTGAAGGCGATTCAGCACGCGGCGGCCGACATGCGCGCGGCGAGGCACACGCCGGCGTATGTGCCGGCGCAGGAGTCCGCCCCCGCGGCGACGACGTAGACCCCTCTATGCTGCCACACTCGATCGCGAATCACGCGAATGAACACGAATCGCTCTTCTCACGACCAATCTCCTCTCCGCCGCGTGCGAGGAAGCGTGGATTGATGAGGAGCGATTCGCATCATTCGCGTGATTCGTGATTAGTTCTTTCTAATGTGGGAGGCACACAATGGCGATGCCGCAAACCAGCCCCGAAGTGAGTGGCATGGGCTACTCGATGAAGCGCAAGGAGGACGGGCGCTTCATTCGCGGGAAGGGCAATTACGTCGACGACGTCGTGCTGCCGGACATGCTGTTCATGGACATCGTCCGCAGCCCGTTTCCCCATGCGAAGATTCTCAAGATCGATTCGTCGCGCGCGCTGGCGACGCCGGGCGTGCTCGCGGTGATCACCGGGCGCGACCTCGAGAAGTACAATCTCCACATGATGCCGACGCTGATGAGCGACACCCAGATGGTGTTGCCCACCGATCGCGTCGTCTATCAGTCGCAGGAGGTGGCGGCGGTCATCGCAACGAGCCGGTACGCGGCCGCCGACGGCGTCGCCGCGGTCGACGTCGAGTACGATCCGCTCCCCCCGGTGGTCGACCCCTACAAGGCGCTCGAGAAAGGCGCGACGCTCGTTCGGCCCGACCGCAAAGACACGAATCATATCTGGCACTGGGAGGCGGGCGACAAGACGGCGACGGACCGCGTGTTCAGTGAGGCGGATCGCACGGTGTCGCAGCACCTCTATTTACCGCGAATCCACGTCTCGTCGATCGAGACGTGCGGATGCGTCGCCAGCTACGACAAGGCCAACGAGAAGCTGACCGTCTACATGACGACGCAGGCGCCGCACGCGGTGCGTACCGTCGTCGCGCTGGTCGCGGGTCACGTCGGCTTGTCCGAGGAGCGCATTCGCATCATCTCGCCCGACATCGGCGGCGGATTCGGCGGCAAGGTCCCCGTCTATCCAGGCTACGTGATCGCGATCGCCGTCTCCTTCTTGTTAGGCAAGCCGGTGAAGTGGATCGAGGATCGCATGGAGAATCTGCAGGCGGATTCGTTCGCCCGCGACTACCACATCGACGCGGAGCTCGCGCTCAAGAACGACGGCACGATCACGGGCATGCGCATCAAGACGCTGGCCGATCACGGCTCCGCCGACGCCGCGGCGAATCCATCCAAGTTTCCAGCAGGACTCTTCAGCATCGCGACCGGCTCCTACGACATGAAGGCCGCGCACATCGCGGTCGACGCCGCGTACACGAACAAGCCGCCGGGCGGCGTCGCCTATCGCTGCTCGTTCCGCGTCACCGAAGCGGTGCACACGATCGAGCGCCTGGCGGACATCGCCGCGCACGAGCTGAACATGGACCCGGCGGAATTCCGGTTGAAGAACTTCATACGGCCGGATCAGTTCCCGTATCAGTCGGCGACGGGGTGGTCGTACGACAGCGGCAACTACAAAGCCGCGCTCGAGCTCGCGATGATGCGGATCGGCTACTGGGAGCTGCGCCGCGAGCAGGAGGAAAAGCGAGCGCGCGGCGAGTTGATGGGGATCGGCATCTCGAGCTTCACCGAGGCGGTCGGCGCCGGTCCATCGCACACGTTCGACATCCTCGGCCTCAAGATGTTCGACTCGTGCGAGATTCGCATTCATCCGACGGGGAAGGCGATCGCACGCTTCGGCACGAAGTCGCAGGGGCAGGGTCACGAAACGACGTACGCGCAGATCGTCGCGCAGGAGTTAGGCATCCCCGCGGCGCACGTGCAGGTCGAAGAAGGGGACACCGACACCGCGCCGTACGGTCTCGGCACCTACGCGTCGCGTTCGACGCCGACGGCGGGCGCCGCCGGCGCGATGGCCGCGCGCAAAATTCGCGACAAAGCGCGCAAGATCGCCGCGTACCTGCTCGAGGCGAGCGAGGAGGATCTGGAGTGGGAGCCCGGGAAATTCTCCGTACGCGGCTCACCCGACCGCGCGAAGACGATCCAGGAGATCGCGTTCGCGGCGTACACGAATCACCCGCAGGGAATGGAAGCGGGGCTCGAAGCGACGCACTACTACGATCCGCCGAACCTCACCTTCCCCTTCGGCAGCTACATCGCCGTGGTCGATATCGACAAAGGCACCGGCGAGGTGAAGCTCCGTCGTTTTGTTGCCGTCGACGACTGTGGGAACGTCATCAACCCAATGATCGTCGACGGACAGATTCACGGGGGACTCACCCAGGGGCTCGCTCCGGCGTTGATGGAGGAGATCCAGTACGACGAGCAGGGCAACATCCAGGGTGGGAGCTTCATGGACTATCTCCTCCCGACGGCGATGGAGACGCCGTCGTGGGAGGTCGATCGCACGGTGACGCCCAGTCCGCACCATCCGTTAGGCGCGAAGGGCGTCGCCGAGAGTCCAACGGTCGGTGCGCCGCCAGCGATCGCCAACGCCGTCGTCGACGCGCTGTGGCACCTCGGCGTTAGGCACGTGGACATTCCGATTACGCCGTTCAAGGTGTGGAGTATCCTGCGGGAAAAAGGGGTGAAGGATTAGGAGACAGGGCCAATGAATGACATCCTCGAGCGCGTCAGCGAGCTTCGAGCGAGCCGCACACCGTTCGTACTTGCAACGGTCGTCGCGAGCTATCCGCCGCAGTCGGTGCGGGCGGGGGCGAAGGCGGTGGTGCTCGCCGACGGCGCGCTCGAGGGATGGATCGGCGGGGGATGCATCCGGCCTATCGTCCTCGACGAGGCGCGTGAGGCGCTGGCGTCTGGCCGGCCTCGATTGGTGCGCATGAACGCCGGCGGCGAGGGCGACAACGCGCACCCGGGGGTACGCGTGCACCCGATGACCTGTCAGGGCGAAGGCGGATTGGAGATCTACCTCGAGCCGATGCTCCCGGCGCCGCGTCTCTGCGTGCTGGGCGAGACCCCGGTAGCCCAGGCGCTTCGGAGCCTGGCGGGGGAGGTCGGCCACGTCACGGTCGCGATACCTAACGACGCAGACGCCGTCGTCGTCGCGACGATGGGCGTGGGGGACGAAGACGCCCTCGCCGCCGCGGCCTCGAGTGGCGCGGCCTACGTCGGTCTCGTCGCCAGTCGCAAGAAAGCCCGCTTTCTGTTCGACTACCTGCGGGCGTGCGGCGTGCCTAACGAATCACTCGAACGCGTCAAGGCGCCCGCCGGTCTCGACCTCGGCGGAATGACAGCAGGCGAGATTGCCTTGAGCATTCTCGCCGAGATCGTGCAACGCCGCCATACGGCCGATCGTCATCCCGCGGAGCGCAGCGACGAGGGATCCGCCTTTGCCACGGGCGACGAGGGGGCGCGCGCGCCAACGGCGCGCGCGAGTTCCGATGAGCGATCTGCTGTCGATCCCATCTGCGGCATGACTGTCGATCGCGCGACGGCCAAACACACCCTCGAATTCGGCGGCGAGACGTACTACTTCTGCTGCCCGCATTGCAAAGCGAGCTTCGCCAAGGCACACGCGTGAGAGAAGAAATCGCCCGCCTCCGTGACGCGATGGAGCGCGAGGCGTACGTCACCGACCGCGCGACGGCGACGGCGGCGTACCTGGCGATGACCCTTCACAAGCCGCTCCTCATCGAAGGACACCCCGGCGTCGGAAAAACCGAAGTTGCTAAAGTCCTCGCGCGTGCTCTCGACGCCGAGCTGATTCGCCTTCAGTGCTACGAGGGACTCGACGTCACGACGGCGCTGTATGAGTGGAACTACGCAAAGCAGTTGTTGCACATCAAACTCCAGGAAGGGATGGGGAGCGCCGCCAGCGCTCGCGAGCGCGAGGCGGAGATCTTCAGCCGAGAATTCCTGCTCGAGCGGCCGCTGCTGCGCGCGATCACGCGCGTCGACGCGCCACCGGTTCTGCTTGTCGACGAGGTCGATCGCAGTGACGAGGAGTTCGAGGCGTTCCTTCTCGAGGTGCTGAGCGATCATCAGGTCACAATCCCCGAAGTCGGCACGATCACGGCCACGCATCCGCCGTATGTCGTTCTCACCTCCAATCGCACGCGCGAGCTGTCCGAAGCGCTCCGGCGGCGGTGTCTCTACCTCTGGGTGGACTATCCGTCCTTCGACAAGGAAATTCGCATCGTCCGCGGAAAAGTGCCCGGCATCGAGGCGCGTCTGGCGGACGACGTCGTGCGCTTCGTGCAGCGCGTGCGCGGCCGGCGGCTCTCCAAGACGCCGGGTGTCGCCGAGTCGCTGGACTGGGCGCAGGCGCTCGTGGCGCTGGGCGCCGACGCCCTCGGCGACGAGGTCGTGGACGAGACGTTAGGATGCATTTTGAAAGATGAGGGAGACATCCGCGACGTCCGGGCCGCGATCGCCGAGCGTGGCCTTGGCACATTGCTATCGTCCTGAGATGACCCGCGGCACCGCCGAGTCGTGAAGGGCGGCACATCTCGCCCGGATCTCGATCGTCATGATAGAGACCATGAGGCGATTCATCTCCTTCGCGGCTCTGGCCCTCTGCGCCCTCGCCGCCTGCACCTCGGGCGATTCGTCCGCCATTCCCACCTCTCCCGGCACTCCGGGGACACCAGGGCTCGGCGTCAACGCGAGTCTCCAGGGGCGACGTCCGTTCCCTGATGACAACGCGTGGAACACACCGGTGGACAAGGCGAGCGTGGACCCGAACTCCGACGCCCTGATCGCGAGCATCGGTCTGACCAAGGGGTTGCACCCCGACTTCGGTGCGAGTTACGGAGGAGGACCGTTCGGTATCCCGTACGTCGTCGTCTCGGGGCAAACGCCGGGCGTCTCCGTCACCTTCGACTATGCCGACGAGAGTGACCCCGGCGCTTATCCGATTCCAGTGAGCGCGCCGATCGAGGGCGGATCGAGCAGCAGCGGCGACCGGCACGTTCTCGTGATCGACCGCGACCACTGGAAGCTGTACGAGTTGTACGCCGCCTACCCTGTCGCCGGCTCGGTGAACTGGACAGCCGGCTCTGGAGCGATCTTCGATCTGTCGTCGAACGCGCCGCGACCCGCTGGGTGGACGTCGGCGGATGCGGCGGGGCTGCCCATCTTCCCAGGCCTCGCGCGCTACGACGAGGTGGTCGAACAAGGCGCAGTTTTGCACGCGCTCCGCTTCACCGTGTCGCACTCGCGTCATGCATACGTGGCCCCCGCTCGCCACTACGCGAGCTCGGATACCAGCTCCAACCGCCCGCCGATGGGGATGCGGGTGCGACTCAAGGCGAGCTTCGACATCTCGGGCTTCCCCGCGAGCGCGCGGGTGATTTTGCAAGCTCTCAAGACCTACGGGATGATCGTCGCCGACAACGGCAGCGACTGGTACATCTCGGGCGCGCCCGACCCCCGCTGGAGCGACAGCGAGCTGAACGCGCTCAAGACCGTGCCGGGGAGTGCGTTCGAGGTCGTGGCGATGGGGACGCTCGTGAAGAACTGATGCCGCGTCGATGAAAGACACGCTGCTTGCCACGTGAGGCATAGCGTCCGATACTAGAACACTGAAGGACGCGGACGCGCGCGCGAAGTCCTCGAACGTGGAGGATCCCCATGAGACGGCACTTGTTGTCTCGCCGCGCCGCCGCCGCACTCGCGGCTGTGGTCGGCGCCACCCTCGCCACCGGTTGCTCGGATTCATCACTGGCACCGCCAAGTCCCGCGGCGCGAACGCGCCTGCGTCCGGATGCGGCCCAGGTCCAGGCGGCCATCTTCATCCAGGAACGCCACACGAGCGAGCTGCTGAAGATACCTGGAGTGCTCGGAACCGCCGTCGGCATCACGCCTAACGGCGCACCCGCGCTGAAGGTTCTGCTCGCGAGCGCGGACGTCGGCGGGCTGCCGGCGAGCATCGAAGGGTTGCCGGTTTCTCCAGTCGTTACAGGAATGATCATGGCCCGCTCCGATCCGACGCTACGGCAGCGGCCGGCTCCCCTCGGGTTCTCCGTCGGGCATTTCGCGATCACCGCCGGCAGCATCGGCGCGCGCGTCGTCGACAGCAACGGCAACGTCTACGTCCTGAGTAACAACCACGTACTCGCGAACAGCAACGACGCGAGCATCGGCGACGCGATCTATCAACCCGGTGCGTACGATGGCGGCACCGCCGCCGACCAGATCGCGACGCTCTTCGCGTTCAAGCCGATCGATTTTTCGGGGGGCGCGAACAGCTTCGACGCCGCGATCGCCCGCTCGACGACGGCGGACCTCGGCTTCGCGACGCCGAGCGACGACGGCTACGGCGCGCCGAGCGCGCAGATCTTCGACGACGCCAACGGTGACGGCGTATTCGACAACATCAACGACTTGCTCGGACTTCCGGTGCAGAAGTACGGCCGGACGACGAAGCTCACGCACGGCCAGATCACCGGCATCAACGGCACGGTCACCGTGTGTTACGAAGTTCTCTACATCTTCTGCATCAAGTCGGCGACGTACAACAATCAGCTGATCATCGACGCCGCGGGCTTCAGCGGCGGCGGTGATTCGGGTTCACTCATCGTCACCGATGACGGCCAGTTCCACCCGGTCGGCCTCCTCTTCGCCGGCAGCTCGACGCAGACGATCGTGAATCGCATCGATCTCGTATTGAGCTACTTCGGCGTCGCGATCGACAACGGCAACTCGGCGCCGCCGCCCCCGGTGACCGACGTCGCGGTCACGAGCGTGAGCGCGCCGGCCTCCGTGAACCAGGGTACCACCGCGAACGTCGTCGTCACGGTACGAAATGTCGGCAACCAGAGCGTCGGCGCGTTTGACGTCAGCCTCCAGGACGTCACGGACAACGTCGCGATCGGTACGCCGCAGACGGTCTCCGGGCTTTTCCCCGGCGCCACCGCGACGCAGACGTTCAGCTGGAACACGACCTCGAGCTCGCTCCAGACGCACACACTCGTGGCGACGCACAGTCTCACCGACGACAACGCCGCCAACAACAGCGCGTCGGCGACGTCCACCGTCAATGCCGCGGGCACGGCGACGGGGATGCACATCGGCGACCTCGATGGCAGCACGACGCGCAGCTCGAACCGGTGGTCAGCGACTGTGACCGTCACGGTCCACGACGTGAATCACAATCCGATCAACGGCGCGACGGTGAAGGGGGTGTGGAGCGTGAGCGGATTGAACTCGAACACGTGTACGACCGGAGAGCTCGGCGGCACCGGAACGTGCATCATGCTCTTCCCGTCGCTGAGCCTCTCGACACCGTCGGTCACATTCCGTATTCAGAAGGTGACGAAGTCGGGCCAGTCCTACAATTCGGCGGACAACCACGACGTCGACGGCGAAACGAACGGCACGGGCATCAGAGTGATGCGGCCGTAATGCGGAGATCGTTGCTCGCGAACCTGCTGCTCGTCGTGACATTCACGGCGTGCGGCGGGTCGCGAGCGCGCGAGGCGGAGGCGACACGCGTGGCGGGGAAGAGCATCGAGGATGTGCTCGCGGCGCATAACGATTCCCTGATGGCGCTGCCCGGCGTCGTCGGCACGGCCATTGGCCGGTGCGATGGCACGCCCTGCATCCGCGTATTCATGCGAGACTCGGCCGCGGCTCGAGCCACGCGGATCGCCGAGCGGCTCGAGGGCTACCCCGTGCGTGTCGAAGTGAGCGGGATGTTTCGTGCACGCTGAATCGGCGGCGCGGAGCGACCGGGCCGGCGTCGTCGAGCGGGTCACGGGCTTTTGCCGGCTCCTCCGCGAGCGAGGACTCGGCGTGACTCCCGCGGAGTCGATCGACGCCGTGCGCGCGCTGGAGCTGCTCGACCTCGGCGACCAGATGGACCTGTACCTCTCGCTTCGCGCGTTGCTGACGACGCGGCGTGATGACCTCGCGCTGTTCGACGCGCTCTTCGCCGAGTGGTGGGACATGGAGCCGGAGGAAGCGTCGCGGCGTGGAAAGAGCCGGTTACTGCCAGAGCCCAATCGGCCGCCGCGTCCACCCGATCGTCGGGAGTCGGACGGGGCCGCCGCGCTCTCGCGCTGGGCGAAGCCTGGTGACGCGGTCGAGGAGGAACAATCACCCGGTCTTGCGGCGCCGAGCCCTAACGAGTCGCGGGCGAGGAAGGATTTCGCGTCGTTCGAGAGCGCGGAGCTGGCGGACATCGAACGCCTAACGGCGATACTGGCTCGGCGTCTCAACGCGCGGCGCAGCCGGCGGTGGCGGACCGCGCATGGCGGGAGCGGCGTTCGCGTCGACTTGCGGCGCACGATGCGCCTTTCGCTCAAGACGGGCGGCGACGCGATCGAGCTGGCGCGGCGCGAACGCAAGCTGCGGCGAACGAAGCTCGTCGCGCTCTGCGACGTCTCCGGCTCGATGGACCTGTATAGCCGCTTCTTGCTGCAGTTTCTCTACGCGCTCCAGCATGCCTTCGCGCGCGTCGAGAGCTTCGTGTTCAGCACGCGACTGGCGCGCGTGACCGAGGCGTTGACGCGGGGCACGTATCGCGGGGCGCTGGATATTCTGGCGCGTTCGGAGACGGGTTGGTCGGGTGGAACGAAGATCGGCGCGAGCATCGCCGAGTTCGTGGCGGACTGGCCGCGGCTCATCGACCGGCGCACGGTGGTGATCGTGCTGAGCGACGGCTGGGACACGGGTGAGCCCGATGTCCTCGGCGACGCGTTGCGCGCCATCCATCGACGCGCGGGTCGCGTCGTGTGGCTCAATCCGTTGTTAGGCAGCGCGTCGTACAAGCCGCTGACGCGTGGGATGCAGGCCGCGTTGCCCCACGTCGACGTGTTCGGGCCGTGTCACAATATCTCGAGCCTGGAGGCGCTTGGCAGGCACCTCAGCTTGTGACTGCGACAACCGGCGCTGCGCGCAAATGACGAAAGGGCGCAATCGATGCAGCCGCGCGGAATGTTCGCTAACGCTCAAGCGCTGCGGCGTTGACCCGCGCGAAGGGACTCGACGTATTCGCTGGCCTGACGGAGGTCGTAACCGTAGAGCCTTCGCGCGGTCGTGATGGCGGCGACGAGCTGGCCGGACCGCGCGAGCTCGGCGAGCCGTTGCTCCTGCTCGGCGCGGCTCAGGGCATCGAGGTCGGTGTAGCTCGTCGATCGCGTCTCGCTTTTCCGGATCGAGACGTAGCGCCCCAGCGCGGCGAGAAACGTCTCGACACTCGGCACGCACTCCCACGTTAGGCGCAAACGGCCCGGCTCCACCAACGTGACCGGCTCGTGCTGGTACCTGACGCCGGAGTTGCCGTACCAGGTCGCGACGCGCGGAGCAGGGCGGGCACGCTCTTCGGCCAGTGCCGCGCCGAGCGGCCCGGTATCACACGTGAGCTCGAGCTCCGCCATCCGTACCGACTGGACCGAGACCGTGCGACCGCTTCGCGACATCTCCGGAACCTCGCGGCGCTCGCGGACCGCGTGCGCGCCACCGATCTCGCGGTAGGGGATGAACGCGACCGTGAGATCGTCGGCCGGGAAATGGTAGTTGAGATAGGACCGCAGATGCACGTACAGTCCATTGTCGTTGGCGCGCACGAGCCAATTCGAATCACGAAAACGGGCGAGGGCGAATCGGCGCGCGAGATACAAGCAGGCACCGGTGAACACCGCCGCGAACCGCAGGATGAGGGCTTGCTCACGCTGTCCGGCAACGAACAACGCGATGCATCCCGCGACCAATAGCGCATATGCCAGGATCGCGCGCACGCGTGAGTAGCGGTAGACGCGGTCGTGCTCGTTGACGAGGAGCTCATGGTCGCGGAGGAGATCCATGAGGGGGAGACGGCCGACATTACAACGGCGTAACGGAGATTTCGACGACGCTGGTGACGCAACGGCGGCTCACGGTACACGCCGTCGCGTCAGTTGCGCAGTCGAGAGTGCGTTACCTCGACGCCGGCCAGACCACTCCCTGGTTCATTCGCGTCACCGGACCGATCCCCTTGTACACGAACTTCTGAATCCGCTTCCCCTCGTAGGTCTCGGTCGTGTAGATGTTCCCCTTCGAGTCGGTCGCGATGCTGTGCACGGCGAAGAACTGCCCCGGCTGACGTCCGCCGTCGCCGAACATCGTTAGGATCTTCAGCGACTCGCGGTCCATCACGTACACGCGTTCGTTCCGCCCGTCGGCCAGGTAGAGGTACTTTTGCCGAGGGTCGCGCGAGAACGCGATGTCCCACACCGAGCCGTCGCCGCGCGTGAGCGGGTAGACGCGCTGCTCCTTCACGAACTGACCGTTCTTGCGGAACACCTGGATGCGATCGTTCACGCGGTCGCAGACGTACACCAGGCCGTCGAGCGTCGGCTCGACGCAGTGCACCGGATTCCGGAACTGCGGCGCCGGAGCGGCGTCCGGATTATACGGACCCATGTTCGTGTCCTTCGGCGTATTGCCGTAGGCGCCCCAGAAGCGCTTGACCGCGCCCGTCGCCATGTCGAGCACGACCGCGCGCTTGTTGCCGTATCCATCGGCAACAAAAGCCTCCTGCGCCTGGACGTCGAACGAGATCTTCGCGACGCGGCCGAAGTGGTCGGTCGCGTTGCTGTTGACCGGCTGCCTTGGCGTGCCGATCTGCATCAGAAACTTTCCGTCGTGCGTGAACTTGAGAATATGTGAATCCATGCGGCCGTTGCCGCCGATCCACACGTTGTCCTTGTCGTCGAGCGAGATGCCGTGGTTCGACTCCGGCCACACGTACCCCTCGCCCGGGCCGCCCCACCCCTTCACGAGATTCCCTTCGGGATCGAACTCGAGGATCGGCGGCGCCGCCTGACAGCATTCCCCGAGCGGTGGGTGCGCGGCGGAGCCAGATTCGGTGCGCTGATTGAGCGTCGAGTCGCCGCGGTGGATGATGAAGACGTGGTCCTTGGAGTCGACGCCGACGCCGATCACCGAGCCGAGAATCCAGTGATTCGGGAGCGGCTTTGGCCACATCGGGTCGACCTCGAAACGCGGTGCGTCCACCGCCTGCCGGGTGGCTCCCTGAAGCACCGCCTGGCCAATTCCGAGTGCGACGATCGACGTGACGAGGGTGCTGCCAAGAATCAGATTGCGTCGCCGCATCAAACGCTCCTTGAAGAGGAGGGCGAGGGGCTAGAGGTTAGGGGCGAGATCGAGGCATCAAGAAGGTAGCGTGATTCTACTTCGCGGAGACTACATGCGTCTAGGCTGGTCGATGCTCGCGGCGGTCCCGCCGTTGTTGGCGCTGCCGGCGCGCGCGGTGGCGCACGAGATCCCGCCGAGCGTCCTCGTGCTCGCGTTCGTAAAGCCGGAGGCGCACCAGCTTCGCGTTCTCCTTCGCGTTCCACTCGAAGCGATGCGCGACGTCGATTTCCCGCTGCGAGGACCTGGATACCTCGACCTTTCGCGCACCGCCCCGCTCTTGCCTCAAGTGGCGCGCGTCTGGCTCGCCGGATACCTATCGCTCTACGAAGGTGACGCGCGGCTCGCTGACGCACGGATCGTCGCCGCGCGCGTGTCGCTGCCCTCCGATCGCTCGTTCGTGAGCTACGACAACGCTCTCGCCCACGTCGACGCCGCGCCCATCGACTCGAGCGTGGATCTGTACTGGAAGCAAGCGCTGCTCGACGTGTTGATCGAATACCCAATCACTTCTCCCCAGTCGCGTTTTTCCATCGATCCGGCGCTCGCGCAGCTCGGCATTCGCACGACGACGGTCTTGCGCTTCCTGCCGCCTAACGGCGCCGAACGCGCCTTCGAGTACATCGGCGACCCCGGTCTCGTGAGGCTCGACCCGCGCTGGCATCAGGCCGCGCTCCGTTTCGTTTCGCTTGGCTTTCATCACATACTCGACGGGATCGATCACCTGCTCTTTGTGTTCTGCCTCGTCATCCCATTTCGGCGGCTACGCCCCCTGATCGCGATCGTGACATCCTTCACGGTCGCGCACTGTTTGACACTCGGGGCATCCGTGCTCGGCCTCGCTCCCGACGCGCTCTGGTTCCCGCCGCTCATCGAAGTGCTCATCGCGCTATCGATCGTATACATGGCGCTCGAGAACATCGTCGGGCCGAAGCTCGAGCGGCGATGGGCGGTCGCATTCGGGTTTGGTCTCGTCCACGGATTCGGCTTTTCCTTCGCTCTCCGGGAATCGCTGCAGTTTGCGGGATCGCATCTGGCGATCTCACTCTTCGCGTTCAACGTCGGCGTGGAGCTGGGGCAGATTCTGGTGCTCCTCCTCGCCATTCCCGTTCTCTCGTTCCTCTTCAGTCGCGTCGTGGCCGAGCGGACCGGCACGATCATCCTCTCGGCGTTCGTGGCCCACACCGCCTGGCACTGGATGCTCGACCGCGGCGCGGTATTGAGGCAATATCACGTTCAGTGGCCAAGGGTGGATGCGGCGTGGATGGCGGGCGCCATGCGCTCGCTGATGCTTCTGCTGATCGTTGTGGGGTTGGGTTGGCTGCTCGGCGCCGGCATGCGACGTCTGGCGGGGCCTGCTGCCGCGCGCGAGGTTAGGGCGGAGTGAAGACAAGACCTGTCATTCCGAGGAGCGCGAGCGACGAAGGGACGAGGAATCCGCTTTGGCGATGGTCGCGAAGAGGCAGATCGCTCGCTTCGCTCGGGATGACAGTTGCGCTTCTTTGCGCGGCATGCGTGCCGTCGGCGGCGGCACAGCAGACCGCGCCGCAGCGCACGACGCAGGCCGGCGTGTACACCGCCGAGCAGGCGGCGCGCGGTCAGGATGTGTACGCGGGGATGTGCCGGAGTTGTCACACGGCGGAGTCGCACACCGGCGCCGCATTTCAGAAGTGGGATGGCCGCTCACTTTCCGAGTTGTTCGGCTACATGAGCACGAGGATGCCGAAAAACGAGCCGGGGAGCCTCGCTCCCGAGGAATACGCGGATGTGCTGGCGTACCTGCTGAAGTTGAACCAGATGCCGGCCGGGACCGCTGAATTGCCGACCGATACGACGGTGCTCGGGACGATCCGAATCGAGGCGCGTTCGGCGGCCGGGCCCAGGAACGACGATCGTTAGGTATTGATTCGAGCTCTCACACGAGGAAACTGCAGCCATGCGGTATCAGGGCACGAAGTGGCGGTGGGTCGCGGTTGCGGCGGTGGTCACGTTTGCGATCGCGGGCGAGTTGCTACTCCGAACGGAGCCGTCGAGCGCGAGCCAGGGCAAACAGATCGTGCGGGGAAACGCACCCGGCGAATGGCGCTACTGGGGCGCCGACGCATGGAGCACGCGCTACTCCGCGCTCGACCAGATCGACGCGTCGAACTTCGGTTCGCTCCAGGTGGCGTGGCAATGGAATGTCGGCTCTCTCGGCAGCGACGAGTATTATCGCCCCACGCCGCTCTACGCGAACGGGCGGCTCTTCACCGTGGCGACGACCCGCCGGATCGCTGTCGCGATCGATCCCGCGAACGGCGAAACGCTCTGGATGCGGCGATTCGATGAAGGGATTCGCTGGCAGAAGGCGCCGCGTCAGTATTCGGGTCGCGGTCTCTCCTATTGGACCGACGGCACCAACGAGCGTGTCCTGGTCGTCACGCCGGGCTATCATCTCGCGTCGCTCGACGCGAAAACCGGAATTCCGGATCCCAAGTTCGGAAAGAGCGGCGTCGTCGATCTCATGGAGGGACTTGGCTTCCCCCTCGTGCCGCTGGCCGTCGACGATTCAGGTCCACTCATCATCAGCGAGGCCGCGCCGGCTCGTAAGGCGCGTCCCGGCGAGAAGTGGGATCCGGTGAAGAAGATCGGCGCCGACGGGACGATGGGCATCGATCCGGCACAGGGACAGATCGCCAACAGCTCACCAGCGATCGTCGTCGGCGACGTAATCGTTGTGGGCAATTCTTCGATTCACGGCTATTTCCCTTTGCACAAGCACAATATCCCCGGCTTCATTCGCGGTTTCGACGTCCATACCGGTAAGCAACTTTGGAAGTTCGATCTCATTCCGCAGCCGGGCGAATTTGGCTCGGAGACGTGGACCAACGGCTCGAAGATCGGGACCGACGGCGTGGGGAAGAACGACGCGTGGGCCCCCTACTCCGCCGACCCCGAGCTCGGTCTCGTGTACATCCCCGTCGGGATGCCGCTGATCGATGAGTACGGCGGATATCGTCCCGGCAACAATCTCTTCAGCTCGAGCGTCGTCGCGATCGACGTGAAGACGGGACTGCGACGGTGGCACTATCAGTTTGTTCATCACGACATCTGGGACTATGACACCCCGATGGCGCCGAATCTTCTCGATGTGACCGTCAATGGTCGACGGCGAAAGATTCTCGCCGCGACCACGAAGCAGGGTTTCGTCTACACGCTCGACCGCGTCACGGGTGAGCCGATCTGGCCGATTGTCGAGACGCCGGTCGCGCAGAGCGAGGTCCCCGGTGAGCAAACGTCGAAGACACAGCCGATCCCCTCACGACCGGCGCCGTACTCGCAACAGGGCTTGGTCGAATCCGATCTGATCGACTACACCCCCGCGATCAAGGACTCCGCGCTGAAGATGGCGAAGCGGTGCCGCATGGGACCGTACTTCATTCCCGCATCGCTCGCTGACGGGACCGGGGCCAGTGGATTCAAGTGCTCATGGTACGCGCCGGGCGCGTCGGGCGGCGTGAACATCGACGGGGGGACCGCCGCCGATCCGGAGACGGGTCGCATCTATGTCGGCAGCCAGAGCGGCTTGAGCACGATCCAGGTGCAGAAGGATCCTTGCTCGGAGTTCCGTTACAGCTCACCGCACGACAGCTGCGGCTTGTTAGGCGCGCTGCCACCGCCCGCCGGCTATGTCGCGCAGGCCGGTGCGGCACGCGGCCTGGGCTTCGAGGGGCGCGCCTCGGGCTCGATGATCGGCGGCGTCTCGATTCTCAAGCCGAAGCAACTTGGTGGCGTCACGGCGTATGACATGAACACCGGCGACAAGATCTGGTGGATTCCGAATGGCGTAACGATGGCGGTAACGTCGAACGATCCGTTGTTCGCGGGGGTGAGTCTGCCGCCGCAACCGGGGCGTGGTCAGGCGCAGATCATCACGACCAAAACGCTTGTGATCTACGGGACTGGTCGCAGCGGCGGCCCGCCGCGTCCGCCGTACCACCTCTACGCCGTCGACAAGGCCACGGGAAAGGAAGTGGGTCAAGTCCAGATCCCCGCGAAGACGACCGCGGTGCCGATGACGTTCATGCACCAAGGGCGGCAGTACATCGTGTTCGCGACCGGCGCTGGGGCGAACACGGCGCTCGTTGCGTTGACGCTCCCGAAGTCGGGCGAAGGAGCCGGCCAAACAAGGCACTAGTCAAAAGCATCGACACGGACGAACACGGACACGAGCACTCTTCGTCCGTGTCAGTGAGCGCGATTGCTTTTCAACTTGCCTTTGAAGCGGTGCGAGCTTGCGGCACCACATCCTTGAACGCCGTTAAGAATCTACTCATCTCGTCCGCCGTCCCCACCGAAACCCGCAGATGCTCATTCATCGGCGGGAAGGGGCGGCCGACGAGAACGCCCTTCTTCTTGAAGTCGTCGATGACGGGAGGGACCGGCCGGCGGACGTGCACCATGAAGAAGTTCGCCTCCGACGGTATCACCGCGTAGCCCAGGCTCTGCAGGTCGCGTGTCGTCTTCTTGCGCAGCTCGAGCGTGACGCGTTTCACCTGCGCCTGCGTCACCGAGTCCTTGAGCGACGCGACGCCGGCCCATTTGACGATGGCGTTGATCGTGCCCGTCGCGTACGGCCGCATGTCGCGGATCATCTCCTGGCTCGTGATCGCGTAGCCGAGCCGCATTCCCGCCAGCGCGGCGATCTTCGAGAACGTGCGCGTGACGATCACCGGGCGGCCTTCCACGACATACGGAATCGACGTTGCGTAGTCGGGATCCTCGACGAAGTGGAAGTAGGCTTCGTCGATGAGCACGGGCATGTCCTCGGGGATTCCGTCGAGGAGCTGCTGGATCTCCTGCTTCGTGATGATGCGTCCCGTCGGATTGTTCGGGCTGCAGATGTAGACGAAACCGATCTCGCGGTTGTACATGTGCGCGGCCTTGATGAGGCCGGGAATGTCCGCGCGAAAATCCGGAAGGAGGGGCACGCGGATCGAATCCGCTTTGTATGCGGTAACGTGTCGGAAGAGCACGTCGTACGTTGGATCCGAGCTGAGAATCTTGCGCCCGTTGCGCAGGTACGTGTTGCAGACGACGTCGAGGATCTCTCCCGATCCCGAGCCGAGCATGACATTTTCGTCTTTGACGTCGTGGAACTTCGCGATCGCGTCGACGATGCCGCCGTCGGGATAGTCGTAGCGATTCGCATACTTGAACGCCTGCGTCATCGCTTTCATGACGGCTTCGGACGGCCCGTACGGATTCTCGTTATTGGCGAGCTTGGCGAGCGTGTCGTACTCGTCAGGCGAGCGCTGGGGGCGGGGTGCGGGTCCGGCGACGCTCTGTGCGAGAAGCCGGGAGCCTGGCTCGAGAGTCAGGTAGCCTAACGCGGTGGCGACGCCACCGACAAATCCGCGGCGAGAGAACCTGCGCATTTCGTCCATTGGCTCCTCTCTTCGTCATCCCGAGGAGCGCGGCGACGATGGACCTGCTCGTCTGCTGCCCAAAGCAGATCCCTCGCCGCGCTCGGGATGACAGTCAGGTTTCTATTGCTTCACGTACCTCTTCAACGCCCGCGGCCCTACCTCGGCTCCGTAGATCACCCCATTCGCGTCCGCGGCGACGCCCTCGGCGGCACTCGTGCCCGTCGCGCTCTCGTTAGGATCGGGAATGAACGATTTCACCGATCCATCGCGCGCGCTGCCGACGCGAATGCCTCGCTTCCATCCGGTGCGATCCTTCGCCACCGATCCGGACTCGGAGTCCGCCACATAGATGTCATCGTTCGCGTCGATGAAAATCCCGCTGGGGCGGCTGAACTGATACCACGTGTCGAGCAGCTTGCCGTCCTGGTCGAAGATCTTTATGCGGTTGTTCCCCCGGTCTCCGACGAACAGGCGGCCGCGGGAGTCCATCGCCAGCGCGTGCGGCTGGTCGAGGTCGTCGGGTCCATGACCGAACGTCCCCCAGCTTTCGATGAACTTGCCGTCCTTGGAGAACTTGAGGACCCGCGCCACCGATCCCGGCGACGACGAGTGCCCCTCGGCGACGAAGATGTCTCCGTTCGGCGCCACGAGAACATCGTTAGGCTGGGTGAAGTACTCCGTTCCCGTTCCGCCCCCCGCTTTGCCGAGGGTCATCAACAACTTGCCGCCGGGACTGAACTTGAACACCTGATGCCCCTTGGGCGGCGCGCTGCCGCTCGGCGGCGCGGCCCCGCGGCCTCCGGTGCACGCGCAGTCGGTGACCCACACGTTATCGTCGCGATCGACGAAAATTCCGTGGGGAGACACGAACATCCCGGCGCCGAATGATGTCACGAGCGCGCCATTCGCGTCGAACTTGAACACCGCCGGCAGATTGGACGCGCCGCAACTGTTCGCGCCGCATCGTTCCGCGACCCAGATGCTATGCCCGTCGCGGTCGATGTCGACGGCGCTCGTGGAGCCCCATGCGCGCCCGAGCTGCGCCCATCCTTCGGTGGTGTGATACGGGTTGGGCAGATCGTTGGTTGGTGCCATGGCGGCGCCCTGCGAGGAGACCTGGCCACGCGCACCGGCGAGTGGCGCCAGGCACACCAGCGCCGAGGCGATCAGTCGAAGTCTCGTCATGTTGCCCACAAGAGGCCAATGCGGGTAGCGCGCGCTCATCAAGACCAGGTCAGGTTGGTCTTCGACAGCGGTAGCGTGCGCACGCGCTTGCCGATCGCGTCGAAGATCGCGTTGCACAACGCCGGCGGCACCGGAGGCAACGCGGGCTCGCCGAGGCCGGTTGGCGGATTGTCCGTCGTCCTGAAATGGACTTCGACGGGAGCCGCCTGCGCGTGCCGCAGAAGTTTGAAGTCGTGAAAGTTGCTTTGCACCGTGCGCCCGCGATCGATCGTGATCTCCTGGCCCAACGCTTCGGCGAGGCCGTCGAGCACCGCGCCTTGCACCTGGTTCTCGGCGTTGAGCGGATTGATAATCTGGCTCCCGATGTCGCCCGCGACCCAGACCTTGTCGACCTTCACCGCGCCGGCCTTGCTCACCGTGGCCTGAACGACTTCGGCGAAATAGCCGCGGTGACTGAAATAGAAGGCAACGCCTCTACCGGTTCCGCGCGGCAGCTTCTGCTTGCCCCACGCGGACTTCTCGGCGACCAGCTCGAGCACGCCGCGCATGCGCGACGCGTCGAAGACAAATCCCGCGGGGGGTGCTTGCTGGCCCGCCCGCGGCGGCGCGTCGGGCAGGGGCGTATTCGCGAGCAGGTCGAGCCGGAACTGCAGCGGATCCTGGCCGGCCGCGTGCGCCAGCTCGTCGAGGAACGACTGGAAGGCAAAGGACAAGCCGTTACTCTGCGGGGCACGCAGGGCGCCCGTCGGCACGCCTAACGGCATCACCGACGCGACAATTTCGCAGTTCGGGATGTACTTCGCCGGAAACTCCGCGGCCGAGATGCCGGCGGATGGCGCGAAGCGGTCGCCCTCGCCGAAGGAAACGAAGTGATCGCGGAGCGCGACCAGTTTGCCGCCGGCGACGGCGCCCGTGAAGTAATGGAATCCCGCCGGCCGATAGAAGTCGTGGCGAATGTCGTCCTCGCGGGTCCACAGCAGCTTCACGGGGACGCCGGCCTCCTTCGCGATCCACGCCGCTTCGACCATGTAGTCGTTGTTCAGCCGGCGGCCGAAGCCGCCGCCGGTGCGTGTGAGGTGGATCGTGATGTCCTCCTCCTTGATGCCTAACGTGCGCGCCACCAGGGCACGGCCGCTGGCGGGCGTCTGGCTCGGCGCCCAGATCTCGAGCTTCCCGTCGCGATACGACGCGGTCGTGTTCTGGGGCTCGAGCGGCGCGTGGGAGATGAACGGGTAGAAGTACTCGGCGCGGAGCACCTTCGCGCCACTGGCGAGCGCGCCGTCGACATCGCCGTCCTTTCGGAGGACGCGCTGCGGCGGCTGCTTGGAGAGCTCGGCCGCCTTCGCGGCGAAGCCGACACTCGATTGCTCGGCGGTGGGGCCTTCATTCCAGACGACGTGGAGCTTCTGACGCGCGTTTTTCGCGTACCACCAGCTGTCGGCGACGATCGCGACGCCGCCTAACAAGCCGTTGAGCTGCGTTCCGCCCTCGACGACGAACGCCTGCCGAACGCCATGCTCTCTTTTCACCTCGTCGAGGTTGGCGCTCGCAACCTTGCCGCCGAACACGGGGCACTTCTCGAACACGGCGTAGAGCATGCCGGGCATCGTGACGTCGATGCCGTACATCGGCTTGCCGCTGACGATCGCGTGGTTGTCGACGCCGGCGACGCGTGTGCCAATGATGCGGAACTGGCTCGGGTCTTTCAGCGCGACTTTCTCGAGATCGGGCGCCGGAATCGTCGCCGCCTTTTCGCCCAGTTCCGCATAGCGAATGCTGCGTCCAGACGACCGGTGATGCACCACGCCCGATTGCGTTTCGCACTCCGACTCGCTCACGCCCCAGGTCTGCGCCGCCGCCGTGACGAGCATCGCGCGCGCGGCGGCGCCGACGCGACGCATCGGCATCCAGTTCATCGGCGTCGCCGTACTGCCGCCTGCCCACTGGTTCTCGAAGCTCTTCGTGTCGAGCGGTGCTTGCTCGACGCGCACGTCCTTCCAGTCGACATCCAGCTCGTCGGCGATGATCATCGGCAACATCGTCTTCACGCCCTGCCCGATCTCCGGATTCTTGGCGGTGATCGTGACGATGCCGCTCGGCGCGATGCGGATGAACGCGTTAGGCACGAAGTCGGCCGCGCCGCCCGTGCCGGCGGCGCCCTCCGGCTCCGCAAACGCCGCGGTCCCGGCGAGGGGCTCGAAGTAGCTGACCAGCAGGACGCCGCCGCCGACGATGGCGCTGGCGCGAAGGAATTGTCGGCGGCTGACGCGCTCGCTCGTTAGGGTCGTAGTCATGGCGCGCCTCCTATCGCTTGCTCGCCGCGCGCCCGGCCTGCGTCGCCGGCGTCGTCGGCATGGTTGCTGCCCGATGGATTGCTTCGCGAATGCGCAGGTACGTTCCGCACCGGCAGATGTTGCCGTCCATGGCGGCGTCGATCTCCGCGTCGGTCGGATTCGGCGTCTTCTTGAGGAGCGCCGCCGCCGACATCAGCTGACCCGCCTGGCAGTAGCCGCACTGCGGGACGTCGACTGCCTCCCAGGCGCGCTGCAGCGGATGCGTGCCCTCGGCGGAGAGTCCTTCGATCGTCGTGATGTCGGCGCCCTTCACCGCCGAGATTGGCGTCACGCACGAGCGCGTCGCCACGCCTTTGAGATGCACCGTGCACGCGCCGCATTGCGCTATGCCGCACCCGAACTTCGTGCCCTTGAGATCGAGCACGTCACGCAGCACCCAGAGCAGGGGCATCTCAGGCGGCACGTCGACGGTCGTCGACTTGCCGTTCACCTTGAATGAAATGGACATGATTGGCATCCCGATTTGGCGGGCCGGATCATCCTCGCACAATCACAATCATACAGATCTCGGTAGGGCAAGCAATAATCACGGATAATTCCGATCAGAACGGATCACTCCTGTGACGTTGCGTCTCCAATCGCAACTACGATCACTAGAGGAGCGATCCGGCGAAATCCGAATGATCCGTGACCACCTGTCTTCGTGGTCGCGACGCTGATTGCGGCGCGACGGAGCCGGCGCTGCGTCAGCTAGCTCTGAGGAAATTCACGAATCGGGTGAACCAGCCCTCGGGCTGTTCGGGCTCAGCCGCGGGCATGCTCCTCTTGGCCCGGAAGACCATCGTCACGTGGCCAACGGTGAGCGAGCATCCGTGCGAAAGCGCGCGGTCGGTAGCGACGCGGTAGCCGTTCACGAACGTGCCATGTCGCGAGCGCAGATCCGACACGTACCAGGTCTCACCCTTGAGGAGAAGCGTCGCGTGTGATGGTGCGACACTAGGGTCGGTGAGGCGGAGATCGTTTGCGCGGGAGCTGCCGATGGCGCACACCGGGCGCTCGATCGAGTAGTACGTGCCGCGGAGGGCGCCACGCGCCACCTCGAGCGAGGCCAGCGGCTCGGGACGCTCGTTCTCCGAGGGCGCGGCGACCGTCGGCAGAAACTCGGTTGCCCGCTGGCTCTCCGCCTGCGGCGGACGCGTCGCACTGCCATTCTCGACGCGATAGTCCTCGTCTCCGACACGCACGATGTCGCCCGCGGCGAGCGCCTGATGCTCACGAGCTCGGATCCGGTTCACGAGCGTGCCGTTCGCGCTCAGATCGCGAATCGCGAATCCCGTCGCGTATGGCTCGATCAACGCATGCTTGCGCGAAACGCCGCGTCCCGGTACGACCAAGTGGCAGTCCTCGCTGCGTCCAATGAGCATGCCTGCTCGCGGGACGCCAACGGTACGCCCGGTTCTCATCTCCCGCAGTAACCAGGGCGACAAGTCGTTAGGGTCGATGTCAGGGACTTGCACTTCCGTGCTCGGCCGGCCGGCGCCCCCCGCTGTCGGCGCCGCGCTATTGCTCGTGACGTCGTGGGCGCCACTCGCTGCGGGTGTGTCGACGGTGAGGTTGAAGATCAGTCGGTGCTCGCCGACCTCGAGATGCGAGTTGTCGAGCAGTTCCATCGACGCGGAGCCCAGAATCTCACCGTCGACGCGAATGGGAAACCGCGATGGCAAACGTCGAATCGTGGTGCGACCATCGCTGCCGACGAGAATGAGCGCCGTCGGCGGCAGAGACGCCAACACCGACAGCAGCACACTCCCTTCGCCACGGCCGCCAAGGAGGTTGGCGCCAAAGCGAAGCTCGCAGTACTCACTGTCGAATGAGAGGTACGGCATCCGTGGGCCGAGGGCAGCGAAACGTGCGAATGGAATCGTGACAGCAATCACACGTGCATCACGAGGGCAACGCGGCGCGTCGGAGCCAGCATCGCCACCCAAAAGACGAACTAGCGCGCTCCGCGTGTCGTGACGTACGCACTCGGACAATTGACCCCTGGATGATCGGCCACTCTGTCATCCCGAGCGAAGCGACGGATCGTCTCTGTTCAAAGGGTCGTCGCTCATGTTCGGCCTTGTTCGGCCTTGTTGTCGCAGTGTTGGTGTTCAAGCAGTCGATGCTTGTCGCACCAGAGAGGTCTCGCTGGTGCGACCGCTCACTGCAAATCATTCAGCCCGCAACGCCACCGCGGGCTCGACACGGGCGGCCCGACGCGCTGGCAGCCAGCTCGCCCCCAGAGCGACGACGAGCAGAACGAGCGCGACCCCGCCCAGCGTCATCGGATCCGTCGGACTGATCTCGAAAAGCAGTGCGCGCAGATATCTCGTGAGCGCGAACGACGCGAGCAAACCGATCGCGACGCCGGCGGCCGCCATCGTTAGGCCCTGTCGCGAGATCATCCTGCCGATCTCCCCCGGCGCCGCGCCGAGCGCCATGCGCACGCCGATCTCCCGCGTCCGCAGGCTCACCATGTACGAGATCACCCCGTAAATACCGATCGCGCCGAGCAACAAGGCGGCGGCGCTCGCGAGCGCGAGGAGCAAGAGAGTGAAGCTCGTCCGCGCCGACGCGCGTGACACCACCGCGGTCATCGGCCGTACCTCGAACATGGGCGCCGCGGGCGCCAGCTCCTGCAAAACGCGCCGCGCCGCGGACGTCATGGCAACGGGATCACCGGCTGTCTGGACGACGAACGTCAACACGCGCGGCGCGTACGTGACGGTGTCCTGACGCACGAGGAGCGGGAAGTACGCCGCCTGGGCGGCTGGCTGGTCGAGCCCCTCAATGCGCACGTCGCCGGCGACTCCGACAATCGTCGACCAGTCGTCCTTTGCTCCAGGATGAATGCGCTTCCCAATTGCGCTCTCGTTCTTCCAGTATCGTTCCGCGAAGCTCCGACTCACGATCGCCTCGGCGCGCGGATGGCTGGGATCGACGGTGCTGAACGCACGGCCGGCGATCAACGGAATGTGCATCGCCGCGAAATAGTCCCGCGACGCGAATACCTGATCGTGCACGTCCGGAACGGCACCGCTCGGAGTTGGATGATCTTCGATCCAGATCGCTCCGTTGTCTTGGCCGTTATCCGTGAGTGGCAGCCAGGACACGGAGCCCGCTCGTTGCACACCAGGGAGCGCGGCGAGCCGCGTTTCTATCGCATCGTACAACCGGTACACGTCCGCAGCCGTCTTGAACTGCGCTTCCGGCACCGCGACGCGGAAAGACAGTACGCGCGCCGCGTCGAATCCCGGATTCACGGAGCGCAATCGCGCGAAGCTGCGCGCCATCAGCCCCGAGCCGACGAGCAGCAACAGCGCAAGCGCGACCTGCGACACGACGAGCGCCATTCGCGCTCGATGCCGCTCTCTTCCAACCGTCGCCGATCGACCGAGGTCCTTGAGCGCGCCGACCAGCCTCATGCTACCGATCCGCAGCATCGGCAGCACGCTGAAGCCGAGGGCGGCGAGGATCGTGACGCCGGCGGTGAAGGCGAGCACGGCGCCGTCGACCCGCACCTCGCTCAGGCGCGGAATGTCGATCCCTCCGCCCAACGTCTGAAGCAATCGCACTCCTGGCACGGCGAGGGCGAGCCCGAGCGCACCTCCAAGTGCCGCGAGGAGACCGCCTTCGGACGCGAGCTGCGCGAGCATCGCGCCACGGCCGGCGCCTAACGCCGCGCGCACGGCGAGCTCCTTCTGTCGCCCCTCCGCGCGAACCAGGAAGAGATTGGCGACGTTCGCGCAGGCGATGAGGAGCACGAATCCGACCGTGCCGAGCACCACCCAGAGCACGCGGTCAATTTCGCCGACGACGATATCGCGGAGCGGAGTGACCACCGGCCGCAAATGGACCTGCTCCAGCATCGACATCGTGAGCAAGCTCGGGAACTCGGTCACGACGCGCGGCATGATCCGCGTCAGCTCGGCGGTCGCCGCTTCGCGCGTCACGTTAGGCCCGAGCCGGGCGACCACTCCATAGTTGAAGCTCGCCGGGTCGACCTGCGCCGGGTTCAGTCCCAGCGGCAACCAGAGCTCCGTGCTCGCCGCGGGGAATCGGAAATCGCGCCGCAGCACGCCGATGACCTCGCGCGACACGCCGTCGACCGAGATCCGTTTGCCGATCAACGATGGATCGCCCGCGTACCGTCGCTGCCAGAGCCTCTCGCTCAGAATGACGACCGGCGCGGCGCCAAAACGATCGTCGTCGTCGAGAAAGAGACGTCCTCTGAGCGGAGCGATGCGGAGCAGCCGCAGGACGTCGACGCTTACGAGGCTGGCTGAGACGCGCTCGGATTCCGGGCCACCTGCACCCTGAGTACCCTCCAGGTTGACCGCTTCGTCCCTGTACGCTCCAACGCCGGAGAAGGCTCGGCTTTCACGGCGGTAGAGCAGGAAGCTCGCGTCCGATTGCCGGACGCGGCTGATCCCGGAGAGCTGCAGCGTGTGAGAGAGGTCGACCAGCTCCTCCGCGTGGTCGTAAGGCAGCGGTCGCAGAAGCACCGCGTTCACCACGGTGAACACCGCGGTGGTCGCGCCAATGCCCAGTGCCAACGTGAGCGTCGCCGTGACGGCGAAAGCGGGTGCGCGCCGGAGTCGGCGCCAGGCGTGACGGATCTCTCTCGCGACGGAGGCCATGTGGGGCGAGTTCGGGGGGACTGTCCTGGTCGAGACGATTCCCCCTGTACGGCCGAAGCATCACGCCGGTTGCACGGGGGCGGGGGCTACTGAATCTTTCTCACCGCGTCGCGCGCGATGAACACGTACCACGCGAACGGGTCGGGCACCTGCAACTTCATCACGGAGTCACGAAGTGCCAAGGCGTCCACCCGCTGACCGTGCTTCATAGCGCATCGTCCGCGCACCGCGGTTGGAAGCGCGCCGTCCTGTCTCGGCGCTTTCGCGATTTGTGGGAGCGCCTGCGTACAGTGTCCAGCCATCAGCCAACTGAGCCCGCGGAAGGACTGCACGAACTGTTTCGCGCCTTGGTCGCTGTGCAGCGCCTCGTATCGATCGAGCGCTTTCAGCGCTGAGTCGTGTTGCGACGTAAGAACGAGCATCTCGATCGTATCGCCGAGCGACGCTCTCCCCTCGAGTGCCTGCGCGTAGTGGACCGCCGCACGAGTGGGCCGGCCGTTGAAGACGTCGACGAGCGCAAGCCCATGATGCGCCCAGCGAATCAGACTGTCGACCGAGATCGAATCGCGTCCTTTGAGAACGGCGTTGTACGTCCGAGCGGCCTGCCCGTACTGGCCATCGTAAAGAAAGGTGTCGCCGAGCTCGAGCCGGTACGTCGCAAGCTGTGCGGGCGACGGCTTGGCGCGCATCGCTTGCATGAGCGTCATGCGTGCTTCGTTGACTCGGCCATCGTTGACCAGTGCCGCCGCGGCGTCGCCCACCGAATCGCGACCGGTCGTGCCCGCGCGCTGCGATTGCGCGGCGGTCGACAACGCCGCGATAGATAGGAAAGCCACGATCCAAATGCGCATGAAACGAATTAATGAAGGCCTCGCCTCTCGAGAGCTGCCACTCTCATCGCCGACCGCCACTCCTTGCACGCCCTACGCCACCGTGCGCTCCAGGCACTCGCCTGCGTTGACAAGCCTATGACCGCTCCTACGTTCGGCGTTCACCATCCTTTCGTGAGCCGACCCTTGATGTCCTGGCAACGTTTTTCCGGTTCGTGTCGCGTACCGCACGGCTGGCGCGTCGCGTTTGCGATGCTCGTCACTGGCGCCACGTCCGCGCGGGCGCAGCGGCAGGCAGCGACCCCGCGCCTCGATCAGCAGCTCGCGCCACTGCGCGTGATCGACCCAACATTCATCGACGCGACCGCCAAGGCGTGCGGCGATTTCTTTCTCTTCGCGAATGGCGCGTGGCTCGCCCGCGATACGATCCCCGCCGCGTATTCCTCGTCAGGCGTGAGCCGGGACATGGCGGATCGGAACGAGCTCGTCGTCCGCTCGGTGCTCGACGAGGCGATGGCGAGGCGCTCCCTGCCGGCGACGAGCGCCACGCAGCGCAAGCTCGGCACTTTTTACGCCTCCTGCATGGACTCGGTCGGCGCCGAGTCGAAGGGCACGACGACTCTACGGCCGATGCTCTCGAAGATCGACGCGATCAGCACGCCCGCGGAGCTGCGGGCGCAGATTGCGGACGTCCAGATCAACGGTGGCAACGCTCTCTTCGCGTACTCGCCCGCCGCCGACGCGCACGACGCCGCGCATTACATCGTGTGGCTTGCGCAGGCGGGGCTGGGGATGCCGGATCGCGACTACTACACGGACGAGGGGCCGGCGGCGGACTCGCTCCGCGCGGCATACGTGGATCACATCGCGAACGTCCTGTATCTCTCCGGCGAGGACGTGCGCACTGCCGGCGGCGACGCGGCGCGCATCATGGCGCTCGAGACCGAGCTGGCCAAGGCATCGACGCGCCGCGTCGACCTGCGCGATCCTGCCGCGACCGATCATCCGATGACGCTCGCGGAGCTGGGCGAGCTCGCGCCGGAAGTCGATTGGCCAAGGTATTTTCGGAGCATCGGTCTCACCGCTTCGATCACGAAGGTCAACGTCGCGAATCCAGATTTCTTCAAGCGCGCGAGCGAGCTGCTCGCGTCCACGCCGCTGCCCGACTGGCGCGCGTATCTCCGCTTTCACATGCTCGCGCAGGTGTCGCCGTGGCTCAGCGAACCTTTCATCAACGAGGACTTCGCCTTCAGCTCGCGCTTCACGGGAGCGAAAGAGTTGCTTCCCCGCTGGAAGCGATGCGCGCGCGAGACCGATCACCTGATGGGTGAAGCGCTCGGCCAGGCATACGTGACGCGGACCTTTCCCCCCGCGGCGCGTGCCAGGGCCCGCGCCGTGATCGACGACATTCGTGAGGCATTCCGGAATCGCCTGCTCCGCCTAACGTGGATGTCCGATTCGACGCGCGCGCACGCGCTCGACAAGCTCGCGAAGATGTCGGAGAAGGTCGGCTACCCCGATCGCTGGCGCGACTACTCGCGGCTGGTCGTCGGTGAAGGCGCGTTCGCGCTCAACGTGCAACGGGCGAACGCGTTCGAGTGGCGGCGCGTCGTCAATCGGCCGGGGCTCGCGGTCGACAGGACGGAGTGGGCGATGACCGTGCCGACGGTGAACGCGTACTACGACCCGACGGTGAACGAGATGGTGTTCCCCGCGGGCGCGCTCGTGCCGCAGACCTTCGATCCCGCCGCGGACGACGCGGCCAATTACGGTTCACTGGGCGGGAGCTGGGCGGGGCACGAGCTGACCCACGGCTTCGACGACGAAGGCCGTCACTACGACGCGGCGGGCAACCTGCGCGACTGGTGGCTCCCCGCGGACTCCGTGCACTTCTCGGAGCAGGCGGCGCTGGTGGCGAAACAGTACGACGGCTACGTCCAGGTCGACACGTTCCACGTGAACGGACGCCTCACGTTAGGCGAGGACATCGCCGACTACGGTGGCGTGCTCACCGGCTACGACGCTCTGCAGCGCGCCATCCGGCGCAATGGCCGCCCGGGCCTCATCGATGGCTTCACGCCCGAGCAGCGGTACTTCCTCGCCTACGCGCAGAGTTATCGCCAACACAGCCGCCCCGCGTTTCTGCGCACGCGCGTGACCCTCGATCCGCACGCGCCGGAGGAATGGCGTGTCAACGCACCCCTCTCGAACATGCCCGAGTTCGCGACCGCGTTTCATTGCAAGCCCGGAGATCCGATGGTCCGGCCGGCGGAGGTTGTTCCACGCATCTGGTAGCCGCGGCCGCCAGGTTCTGCCTCCGCGTAGCTGCAATCGCGAAGCCCGCTCCTGCTATCGAGCGGACGGAAACCGCCTCGGATCCGCCGAGGGATTCGAGTCACGCAGCTCGCCGTTCGTGACACCGCGCCGCCATCCGTTTCATCGGCAAGGGAAACCGGGACCAAACCGTGGTCCCGCAAGTATCACCCTCCGAACGGCCGATGACGCCCGCGCACGAAGGCGCGGCGCGTCGCAGGTCTCACAAACGGAGAAGAAGCATGCGTAGGACATCAATGGCCATGGCGCTCGGCCTGGCTCTTTCCCTTGGTGCGGTTGGCGCCGCCTCGGCGCAGTCGACGCAAGCGCCTCAGCGAGTCGAACACGCCGGGCGTGGTTGGCAGCGCGGGCCGGGCCAAGGCCTCATGAAGGGCATCAACCTCACCGCGGATCAGAAGGCTCGTCTCAAGGAGCTGAGGAAGAGCGGGCGGTCCGATGCGTCCAATCAGCAGATGCGCAAAGCGATGGCTGGCGCCCGCGCGGCGCGGCAACGGGGTGACACCGCGGCGGCGCGAGCGCAGATGCAGGCGCTGAGGCCGCAGATGGAGCAGGCGCGGGAACGTCATGTTGCGTCGATCCGGTCCATTCTCACCCCGGACCAGCGGAAACAGTTCGACGCGAACGTCGCGCAGTGGAAGCAGCACGCCGGCGAGCGGCGAGGTGGCCGCGATGGAATGCATGGCGGCCGGCACTCGGGAGCGCCTAACGATCGATAATTCGTTGACGACGTAGCAGGGCAAAAGACCCGCCGGATGTCCTTCCGGCGGGTCTTTTGTCGTATCGGGAATTGGCGTGCTCGAGACGTGAGCGTCCACGAAAATGGATCGCCGCGGGACAAGCGGCGCGCCGGGTGTGATGAGTTGCTCAACGGTGCGTGATACGCGGACTCCCGTGGTGTCGATGATCGTTAGGCATGAACAAGTTCGTGACGCCGTTCACAAAATCCACACACCAATTCCTGAAACCAACGCTCCGACGGCGGCGTCTAATCGGGCATGTCACTCAGAGGAGTTTCACATATGCTGCAGTTTCGACGTCTCATGATCGCCGCCGCGCTGCTCGCGCCCATTGCCGCCTCCGCTCAGGTTCCAAGCGGCTGGCAAGCGGTCACTGATGGCTCCGGTGAATACACCGTGGGCGCCGACGTCGCGCGCCGCGACGGCGGACAGGGCTACGCCGGCGCCACCATCAAAGCGAACACCGAAACACCCATCGGCTCGGCGATGCTCGCGCAGAGCATTCGTGCCGACGCGTATCGCGGCAAGCGCATCCGCCTCTCCGGCTATCTCAAGACGATCGGCGTCAACGAAGGAACGGCCGTGCTCTTCATGCGCGTCGATGGCGATGGTGTCGTGCAGACATCGGACTACATGCAAAACCGCCCCGTGATGCTCACCACCGATTGGGCGCGACAGGAGATCGTTCTCGACGTTCCGCGTAATGCCGTCGGTATCACGTACGGCTTCATGCTCGGCGGCTCGGGACAGACGTGGCTCGACGACGTTGCGATCGATGTCGTCGGCGACGATGTCGCGACGACGGGGCACAACGGGGGACTCTTCCCCGATTCGAACAACTCGCTCGACGCGCGCGCGCGCGAGAAGCACCGTCGCGAGCAGGAAGTTGCGTACCGCCATGCGGCAGACGCTCCATTCAACCTCGCGCTGCGCGCCAACAGCTTGCCCGTGGTCGCCGCGGCGGGAGGGGGAGCGCGATAGGGTAGAGGGTAGAGGGTAGAGGGTAGAGGGTAGAGGGTAGAGGGTAGAGGGTAGAGAGTAGAGAGTAGAGAGTAGAGAGTAGAGCGCCGAACTGCAGATCCTGCTCCCCGCTCTGGGCATTTGACCGCGGAGCAACAATCGGCGTCATTATTCGGAACGAGAAGCTTCCGATTCAATGACTGCATCCCGGCGTTCGCTCCTTCGCATCACCGTCGTTACGACGATCCTCGTCGCCTGCGTGCCGGGCGACGAGGATCATTACGTTCGCGGACATGGGTTGAAGGTCGCCTCCCTGCGGCCGAACATGCGCGTCGCGGTGTATCAGGCCGCCCTTGGCGCGGCGTTCGAGCTCGACGATCCCGCGCTCACGCTGTTGCTCGACCGACGCGTGCTATCGCGGGCGGGCGGCATGGGCGAGGACGGAAGGTTGCCGGGATCCGTGGAGTCGGGTTTGCGCGATCGCGGCGTGATTCACGGCACGTGCGAGCCTCCAATCACCGCCTCGCGCAAGACGCCACAGTGTACGGCGCGCGGTCCCGGTTACGTCGTGCGCTTCTCCGACGTTCTCGCACGCGGCGGTGACTCGGTGGAGGTGTACCTCGCGGTGCAGAAGTATGACACGCCCGACAACGGCGGAACGGAGTCGCTGCGCTTCGAGCGCGCCTATCAACTCGTGCGCAAAAACGACTCCTGGGAGCCGACGCGTGAGGCGCGCGTCCACGAGACGACGCCGGCCCAGCCGACGACGCCGGACTCGAAGAGCTGACCCGACGCCGCTCGCGCAATCGGTTGAGCGATTGCCAAACCGAGCGACGCGGGGCCCGTCGGCTCATCGCAGCGGCGGCGTTGTGTGAATGCGCTGGTGGCCGATGCTCTGATAGTCGCTCTCGTCGGCGGCACGGGCGTACGATTGGACCGCCGCCGTCGCGGCATCGAGGAAGCACTGCCGGGTGTATGCGTTGCGCTCGGCTTGCACCTGGCCGCGATGACATTGATCCGCTGCCTTCGCCCAGTCCGCGTTCGCGACCGAGTCCTTCAGGTTCGGCCACTTGCCGTCCGCCGCGAGATTGGAGTTATACAACAAGTCGAACAGCGCGTCCTGGGCGCCCTGCGGGAAGCTCTCGATTGCCGGATAGAGCGCCTTGAGACTCGCCCAGTAAAGGGCGAGGTCGGACTCGAACAGTGCGTTGACGTCGCTGTCCGCGAGCCAGCAATTCGTGTACTGGCGGTACCAGGTGAAGGAATGACCGCTCGCCTTGGTGTGCACCGCGTTCCAATCCGACCGCACCTGATCGGGAGTGGCGATGTCGACATGGATGCCTAACGACGGCGTCGGCAGGGGCGAGTACGAAAAGCTGCTCAACTGGAGCTCACCCAACGCGAGTGAACCAGGGCTCAGCGGGGATCGCGTCGCGGCGGGGTCGGCACGGAATCGATAAATCTGAAACGCGTAGGGCAGGTTCACGGCATCGTTCGCGGTGAACAACGCGTGCCCGACGCCGATCGTGACATAGCCGGCCGTGTCGAGGTACATGTGGTTCGCTGTTCCCTCGAACTCGCGCAGCTTCGCCTTGTACGTCGCCGACAGAGCCATGGCCTTACCCTCGGAAGGTGTTCATCACGAGAGTGCATGCCGCTGGGCGCGGCGTCAACAATTCACGCCCGCGCGGCCCTCAGCGATAGCCGATGTCCTCCGACAGTGGTACGGTGCTCGGCATGAACGCCCCGCTCCCGCGCGCGATCTCGCGGCCGCGTGAGTCCTCGAGGACGCCCTCGGCGAGATACAATCGCTTCGAGCGCGAGACCACTCGGCCGCGTCCGATGATCTCCCCTTCGCTCACCGGTCGTGTGAGATACAGGTTGAACGACACCGTGAGAACGAACACGTCTTCGACGATGGAGTTGGCGGCGAAGAAGGTCGCGTCGTCCAATACCTTGAAGTAGACGGCGCCATGCGCCGCATGCGCGGCGTGATGAAAGTCGGGGCGTACCGTCATTCGCAGCTCGGCGACGCCTCTCTCGGGTATGTGCAGCTTTGGCGCGAAGTACTCGTTGATAGGCGCCGCCGCGTACATGCGCTCGAGTCGACGGAAGTGCTCTGACATGTGCTGAAGCTAGTAGCTGGGGACTTGCCTCTGGCCACTCAGCCCTCGAAGTTCGTCCGTCGTGCTGCTGCCTCTTCTCGGGTTTTTCCAGACGCTCTCCGGCGCACCGGCGCCCGCCGCGACCTATAGCGGCCGGACGCACGCCGTTCACGCGCGCGCCCCACGGCTCGAGGCCGAAGTGCGCATCGATGGCGCCCTCGACGAGCCGGTATGGTCGAACGCCGTCCACCTCACCGGCTTCTCCGAGTTCTCGCCCAAGGACGGACTCCCGGCCACGGACTCGACCGACGTCCTCGTTTGGTATTCGCCGACCGCGATCTACTTTGGCGTGCGCGCGTACGAGATTCACGGCGGACGCGCGGCGGTGCGCGCCACCCTCGCCGATCGCGACAAGATCTCGACGGACGACCAGATCCAGATCCTCCTCGGCACATTCGGTGACGGACGCCAGGCGCTGGTGTTCGGCGTCAACCCGTTAGGCGTCCAGATGGACGGCACGATCGTCGAGCAGGGGGTGAGCCGGTCGCAGGGCTTCACCATTACTTCGGCGGGACGTGAGGCGCCCGATCTCAGCCCCGACTACGTCTATCAGTCCAAGGGACGGCTCACGGACTTCGGTTACGAAGTCGAGATCCGAATCCCCTTCAAGTCACTGCGATACCAGGCCGCCGACGTCCAGAGCTGGCGGATTCAGGTTGTACGCGAGGTCCAGCACTCGGGCCACGAGCAGACGTGGACGGCGGCGAATCGTTCCGGCGCGTCGTTTCTCGAGCAGTCGGGCACGATCGACGGCCTCACGGATCTGCACCGCGGGCTGGTCCTCGACGTCAATCCCGAGATCACGCAGCACACGTTAGGCGCGCCGAACGCGAACGATCGCTGGGAGTACGCCGCCCAGCGTCCGGTGGTCGGAGGGAACGTGCGCTGGGGCGTCGCCGACAACCTGACGCTCAACAGCACCTTCCACCCGGACTTCTCGCAGATCGAGGCTGACGCCGGCCAGTTCGTGTTCGATCCGCGCTCGTCGCTGTACTTCGCCGAGAAGCGACCGTTCTTCCTCGACGGCATCGAGCAGTTCAACACGCCGAGCCAGCTGGTGTACACTCGCCAGATCGTGCAGCCGGTCGCTGCGGCGAAGCTCACCGGAAAGGCCGGCGGCACCGAGATGGCATTTCTCTCCGCCGTCGACGACCGGTCGTCGTCGGCGACGGGCGAGGATCATCCCATCTTCAACATCTTCCGGCTGCAGCGTGGGCTGGGTCCCGCCTCGCGCATCGGTGTCACCTACACCGACAAGATCGACGGCAAGAGCTCGAATCGCGTTGCCGACGTCGATGCGCGCCTCGTGTTCGCCAAGCTGTGGAGCCTGCAGGCGCAGGCGGCCGGGAGCCGAACGCACACCGCCGAGACGGGAGTGACAGACGACGCGCCCCTCTGGAACGCGACGTTGCGGCGGACCGGTCGGTCCTACAGCGCTCGTTATGCGTTGACCGGCATCAGCGATCGGTTCGTCGCCGGGAGTGGCTTCATCAGCCGGCCCGGCGTCGCGCACGCCGCTCAGGAGCAGCAGTTCACCTGGTATGGTCGCCCCGGCGCACTCGTCGAGAGCTTCACCTTCGACCAGACAGACGATTTCACCTGGCAGTATCGCAAACTGTTCAACCACGGTGATGCGATCGAGAAGAAGTGGCACTTCTCGACGGGCGCCGCGTTGCGCGGCGGATGGCAGGTCGGCGCGTCGGTGTACTGGGAGACGTTTGGCTTCGATACGGCGCTCTTCGCGAACTATTACTACGCGCGCACGGCAAACGGAGTCACCGACACGGTGAAATTCACCGGCGTGCCGCGCATTCCCAATCGCGACTATGTCCTCAATTTCAGCACACCGACCTGGAGCACGTTCTCGGCGAGCCTGCTGCTGATCTTCGGACAGGACGAGAACTTCTTCGAGTGGGCGCAGGCGGACATCCTGTACGAGAACTGGACGCTCGCCTGGAGACCGACCCAGAAGCTGCGCGTCGACGGCACGTACCAGCTGCAGGGATACGTCAGGCGCAGCGATCAATCGACCGTACAAATCGGGCGTATTCCACGCCTCAAGATCGAATACCAGCTTTCACGCGCCGTCTTCGTGCGCCTCGTCGGGGAATACGATTCGTCGAAACAGGCGGCGCTGCGCGATGAGACGCGAACCTTTGCGCCATTCCTCATCCGTCAGCCCGACGGAACGTTCAAGCCGGCCGGGGCGTTCACTTCCAATCGCGTCCGCGCCGATTGGCTCTTCTCCTACCAACCGAACCCCGGCACCGTTCTGTTCGCCGGGTACGGCAGCACACTCACCGAGCCCAGCGCGCTCCGCTTTCGGACCCTCGATCGCGCGAGTGACAGCTTCTTCGTGAAGTTGACGTATCTGTTCCGTCTGTGATCGAAGATTGACGTTTACTCATCAGCGGCGGCGATCATGACCTCCTCCCGTCTCCCTCTCGCCCTGCTCGGCCTCCTGCTGGCGACTGGTGGTTGCGCCTCGACTGGCTCGAGCGCGGGCAGCTTCGAACAACAACACGTGACCGTCGACAGTCCGAACGGACGTTTCGATTTGTTGCTGACGCGGGAGCAATACCTCTCGTCGGACACGATTACCGTACCTCCGGCCCGTGCCTGGCCCGCGCTGGTGCAGACGTATGCGGCCTTTGGCGTACCGCTCCAGGGTGCCGACGGGAAGAATCGCATGATCGCGACGCAGTACTTCCACGCGCATGCGACGTTCGCCGGCGAGCGCATGTCGCGCTGGCTCGAATGTGGATCGACGATAACCGGAGAGATTTCGACGAGTTACGAGATCACACTCCGATTCGGCACGCTCATCGACACGTCCGTCGCCGGTCGATCGATTGTGCGCACGGCGGTCACCGCGACCGCGATCGCGCCCGGCAGCGGCACCACGCCGGTAGACTGCAGCACGCGCGGCGCGCTCGAGCGACGCATTGCCGCGCTCGTTGCGTCCAAGAGTAGTTAGCGTTTCCTACTCGCAACCACCGGCAACCCACGGCCGGCGACGGCTTCTGGATGAATCTGGCAACCGGGCGGCGCCCGGAGAACGCGCCCGTGGTGCCGACCATTCGGCGACCGCCGCACTCGTCCGCGAGATGCATCCAATCGCGGGGAATCGAACACAGCCGCACGCGCCGATCGCCGCGCTTCGTTTCGATCAGGACCCCTCGAACCGGCATCTCCTTCTCCCACAATCGAACAGCGATCCAGCCGCGCGAAACACGGAGCCTCGTCGCGCCCTGCCAGTCATGCAGGATGCACACCTCGACATCATCGGCCGCCGTCGTCCCGGATAGGAGCTATCCGCGCGATTACGAGAGGCTCATATTCCCGGTCCGTACCCCATCGCACTCGAGCCACGCGCTGCATGCCCTCGCGCACGCCCGCCGGTCTCGCAGCACTCAACGAGTACCTGAAGCGCAAACGCGGCTTCGATTTCACCGGCTACCAGCCGGCGAGCATCGAGCGCCGCGTCCAAAAGCGGATGGGCGCCATCGGCGTCAGCAACTACGCGGACTACGTCGACTACCTCGAGGTCCATCCCGAGGAGTTTGAGATTCTTTTCAACACGATCCTCTTCAACGTGACGGCGTTCTTCCGCGACGCCGCCGCGTGGGAAGTCCTGGCCAGACGCGTCATCCCCCGAATGCTCGCGTCCAAGTCAGAGTCGGGGCCCGTCCGCGTGTGGAGCGCGGGCTGCGCCAGCGGAGAGGAAGCTTATTCCCTTGCGATACTCTTCGCGGAAGCGATGGGTGCCAAGGGATACCGGGAGCGCGTGAAAATCTACGCGACCGACATCGATGAAGCAGCGCTCGCGCGCGCGCGTGAGGCCACGTATGACGAAAGGGAAATCGCCGGCGTGCCCGAGCAACTGCTCGCCAAATACTTCGAGCGGGCCGACGGGCGCTACGCTGTCCGCAAGGAACTGCGGCGCAACGTCATCATCGGTCGACACGACCTCAGTCAAGACGCACCGGTCTCGCGTGTCGATCTGCTCGTCTGCCGAAACACATTGATGTACTTCAGCGCCGAGGAGCAGTCGCGACTACTCACGCGATTTCATTTCGCGCTCAACGACGGCGGCGTCCTGTTCCTGGGGCGCGGCGACTCGCCCCGCGCCGGCGCCAACCGATTCGCACCGATCCATCTTCGCAGTCGCATCGCCGTGAAGGTGGCACGCCCCAAACTCGATCTGCGCGATCGTTTGACGCACATCAAGGAACGTGGCGCGCTCGCGCCCGACGAGAGCCGCGGCGCCGTCGACCGAAACGTGCGACTCTCGGAATCCGCACTCGACTCCGTGCCGATGGCGTTGCTGGTTGTCGATGCGCGTGAATCACTCGTCCTCGCGAACGAGCGTGCACGCTTGCTGTATGCGCTCTCCCCGACGGATCTGGGACGGCCAATTCACGAACTGGATCTCACGTCGCGCTCGGCCGAGATTCGTTCGAGCATCGAGCAGGCATTGGCCGGCCGCCTCGCGGACCCACTACGCGATGTCGAGTGGCACACCGCGGGCGGCGAGACGAAATGGCTCGACGTCCACGTTATGCCTCTCAGCGACAGCGACGAGGCGATCTCCGGCGTCGCGATCGCGTTCGTGGACGTCACCGTCGCCAAACGACTGCAACGAATGGTCGTGAACTCCAATCAGGAGCTCGAAGCCGCGTATGAGGAGCTCAAGTCGACCCACGAAGAACAAGAGACCGCGGGCGAAGCGTTCCGATCGATGATTGACGAGCTGGAGACGACGAACGAGGCGCTCCGGTCCGCGAATCAAGAACTGGAATCGATGAACGACGAGCTGCGGTCAGCCAACGCGGAGCTTCAGACGATCAATGGGGAGCTCCGTCAGCGCGGCGAGGAGCTGAGCGCCCTCAATGCCCTTCTTGAGAGTATACTCACCGGTCTCCCCGGCGGCGTCGCGGTCGTCGACCGCAAGCTCGATGTGCTCGTCTGGAATCACCGGGCGAGGGACCTCTGGGGACTGCGCGCCGACGAGGCCGTCGGCCGTAATCTGCTGAATCTCGAGATCGGACTTCCGGTCGAGCGACTCGAGCAGCCGGTGCGCGATTGTCTCAGCGGCCGCCGGGATTTCGTAGAGATCAGGCTCGACGCGACTACTCGCAACGGTCGAGCGCTCGAGTCTCGCGTGACGTGCTCGCCACTCCTCGATGGCGAGCACAGAGTCGCCGGCGTCATCGTGATGATGGAGGACCTGGACGCAACACAGCTGTCAGAGTCGCGCCGCGGCGACCGCGTGAGGCGTGAGGCCGAGCTGCGATCCTAACAAGTCAACGTTCAATAGACGCCCATTTACCAAGGGGTAGGGCTGTCCCATGCCCGACGAGGGCAAATGCTCGAACGCCGCGAGACCCGGAAGGGTCCGCGACGTCCAAGTCTCACGACACGCGCCGCTAGCGGCGCACCAAGCGCACCGACCCGACCTTCCGGTTGCCTTTAGACGTGCGGATGACGATCTCGATGTCCCTGCCAAGCCGGAGCAGAATGCGAACCAGCCGGTCCGTCGAGAAGCCACGCAGCTTGCCGTTGAGTAGAAGGGAAACCTGTGAGCGGGCCTCACCCGTCTCGTCCGCGACTTGAACCTGAGACATGTCGCGCTTGTCGACGATGCTCTGAATCTCCGAGAGCAGGTCTTCCTTCCTGATGAATGGGTTGCGAACTCCCGGCTGCGAGCCGCGACGTCTGCGTTTTGCTGTGCCCACCCTGACCCCGTTTGTAAATGGTGATCGTGAGTGTCCTTCGTGCCGCGCGAACATTAATGAATTCTCACGATTCGGGAAGACCCGATTTCAAACCGGATTAGGAGACTTCACGAATTGCATACAAAGGATCCGTGCTTTCACAAAGAAACTGATTCAGAACTCTTGACGTTCGCTCCCGAAGTGACGAAGCTCCGTCTTCCGGTCGAAGGATGGAATGCAAGAGATGGAGATCGAACCGCTTGCCAATGACGGCGCGGTGGCGACGCCGCGCACGAACGAGCTCTCCCTTCTCACCGCTACCGACCTCCACCCTCCACCCCAGGCCCAAGCGGACCTCTACCCCCACCCCCACCCCCACCCCCACCCTCAGTCCCACCCCGGCATTTCAGCCGGTTCGTCCGCGGCACTCGGCGGGCAGCCTCGATCTGGCTGCTGGTCGGACTCCGAGCTCGTTGCAAGAATTCTCGACGGCGTCGCGGATGGCATCGCCGCGCACGATGCGTCGGGTCAGCTTTTGTTCATCAATGACGCCGGCGCACGGATGTGCGGCTATGAGTGCGCGGCCTCGGCGCTGGCGGCGCCGCCGAACGATTTTCTGTCGCGCGTTCAGGCGTTCGATGACGCAGGAGCCATGCTGTCCGAGTCGGACCTCCCTGGCCCACTCGCCGCGCGCGGTTCCGTCGTACCCGAGCGACTCGTGCGATTGCTGATCGGAGTCGACGGCCGCGAACGTTGGCTCTCGGTAAAGGCGACGCCGATTCTCGATCGGCGGGGCGCGGTTCGGATGTCGATCACGATCTTCCGCGATGTGTCACGCGAGCGAAGCGCCGAGGCCGAGCGCGACCGTCTCCGGCGCGAGCTCGAGGTCGAGCGGGCGCGGCTTGCCGAGCTCTCGGCGCGGTTCGCCTCGACCTCGGAAGGTCGTTAGGCGCCGCCCCTGCGGTTGCCTTTCGTGGTGATGATGACGACGCCGCTCGCGCCGGCATCCCCATACGCACGTTTCGCTCGCGCGCCCTTCAAAACCTCGATCCGTTCGATTGTCGACGGATCGAGATCACGGACCGCCGAGGGCACGCTGGCGCTGTCGCCACGGGGCAGCACCCGGCCGTCGAGCACGTAGAGCACATCGCGCTGGTGTCCGAGCGCTACGCGCTCGTCTTTGGTCGGAACCACCACTGGACGGGCTAACCGCTTCGCGCTGCATGCGGCGACGCTCAGCGCGAGCAATGCGATGGCAAGACAACGGGGCACCTGCTCCTAGCTCCTTGGGCTTCGGGGCCCCTACATTATCGCGTCATGAGTGCGAAGCGCAATCTGGAATCGCTCGTCGCGTCGAGCATGAGCTCGGGGCCCGCCCCCGCCCCCGCCCCCGCGCGCGAGGGTCGAGCCGTTGAAGGACGACCCACATTGATGGCGGGCACAACCGAGCGTGCTGGTCCCACGTCGCGCACGGAACGCAATCCCGGAACGCCCCTCGATCTCGACGCGATTCGTTCGCTCCACGTCAATCGCAGCGCCGTCGAGCGCCGCGCGGCGACGATCCCGACGAGAAGAACGGTCAAGAAGGAATGGCAGGCCGCTTGGCTGCTGCGCGCGATCACGCTCATCGACCTAACGACGCTCGCCGGCGACGATACACCGGGCAATGTGCGTCGCCTCTGCGCCAAGGCGCGTCGTCCGCTACGCGACGATCTCGAGCGATCGCTTGGAGTCGCCGAGCTCGGCATCCAGGTTGGCGCGGTCTGCGTGTATCACGCGCTGGTACCCACCGCCGTCGAAGCGCTGGCGGGAACGACGATCCCCGTCGCCGCGGTGTCCGCCGGCTTCCCCGCCGGCCTCAGTCCCATCGACCAGCGCATCGATGAGATTCGCGCCAGTGTGGCCGCCGGCGCACGCGAGATCGACATCGTGATCACACGCGCGCACGTGCTCACCGGCAACTGGCACGCGCTGTACCACGAGGTGAGAGCGTTCCGCGATGCCTGCGGCGACGCCCACATGAAAGCCATCCTCGCCACCGGCGAGCTCGCGACCCTGAACAATGTCGCCCGCGCGAGCGTCGTCGCGATGCAGGCGGGTGCCGACTTCATCAAGACCTCCACGGGCAAGGAAGGCGTCAACGCAACGCTCGCTTTCGCGCTCGTGATGGCGCGGATGATCCGCGAATACCATGAGCAAACTGGTCATTCGGTTGGATTCAAACCCGCCGGCGGGATTCGCGCCGCCAAGAACGTGCTCGAGTACATGTACCTCATGAAAGACGAGCTCGGAGATCGGTGGCTCAGCCCCGATCTCTTCCGCATCGGCGCGAGCGCGCTGCTCACCGACATCGAGCGGCAGCTCGAGCACTTCGTGACGGGCCGATACGCCGCCGGCCATCGCATGCCCATGCCCTAACGATATGTCATCAGTCGCCGAGATCTTCGAGTCACTCGACTACGGTCCCGCTCCGGAGAGCGACCGGGAGGCGCTCGCCTGGTTAGGCAAGCACGAACGAGCTTTCGGACAATTCATCGGCGGCCGCTGGACGGAGCCGCGAGAGACGTTCGACGTTTTCAATCCCGCGACGCGCGCGATTCTCGCACGCGTGAGTCAGGGAACGGTGGCGGATGTGAACGCCGCCGTCGCCGCGGCGCGCGCGGCGCTCCCGGCGTGGCAAGCGCTCACGCCGCACGCGCGCTCACGCTGGCTGTACGCGCTCGCGCGCGGCGTTCAAAAGCACTCGCGTCTCTTCGCCGTCCTCGAGAGCATGGACAACGGGAAGTCGATCCGTGAGACGCGCGACATCGACATCCCACTCGTCGCCCGGCACTTCTACCACCACGCGGGCTGGGCACAGCTGCTCGACGCCGAATTCCCAGGCTATCGCGGCGTCGGCGTCGTCGGTCAGATCATTCCCTGGAACTTCCCGCTGCTGATGCTGGCGTGGAAGATCGCGCCCGCGCTCGCCGCCGGCTGCACGATCGTGATCAAGCCGGCGGAGTTCACCCCGCTCACCGCGCTCCTTTTCGCCGAGCTCGCCGCCGATGCCGGACTGCCCCCGGGAGTTTTGAATGTGCTCACCGGTGACGGCGAGACGGGGAAGTGCATCGTCGATCACGACGACGTCGACAAGATCGCGTTCACCGGTTCGACCGAAGTCGGACGTGCCATTCGCCGCGCGACCGCCGGCTCGGGGAAAAAGCTGAGCCTGGAGCTCGGGGGCAAGAGCCCCTTCATCGTCTACGACGACGCCGACCTCGACAGCGTCGTCGAGGGCGTGGTGGACGCGATCTGGTTCAACCAGGGGCAGGTATGTTGCGCCGGCTCCCGGCTGCTCGCGCAGGAGGGCATCGCCGCGAAGCTCGAGGGCAAACTGCGCACGCGCATGGAGAAATTGCGCGTTGGATCGTCCCTCGACAAAGCGGTCGACATGGGAGCGATCGTCGCGCCCGTGCAGCTCGAGCGCATTCGCGGACTCGTCAGGCAGGGCGTCGCGGAAGGCGCGCGCATGTGGCAGCCGACGTGGGCCTGTCCGACCGAAGGCTATTTCTATCCACCGACTCTGTTCACCGACGTCGCCCCATCGTCGACCATCGCGCAGGTCGAGATCTTCGGTCCAGTACTCGTGTCGATGACCTTTCGCACGCCCGAGGAGTCGGTGGCGCTCGCGAACAATACGCCGTATGGGCTCGCCGCGAGCGTCTGGACGGAGAACATCAATCTGGCGCTCGACATCGCGCCCAAGCTCGAGTGTGGCGTCGTCTGGGTGAACTCGACGAATCTCTTCGACGCCGCCGCGGGCTTTGGCGGCTACCGTGAGAGTGGCTTCGGCCGAGAAGGCGGCCGGGAAGGGATGTACGAGTACTTGACCCGGGACGAGGGACGCGGGACGAGCGGTGAATTCGAGAACGGCGAGCCCCGCGCTCCGCTTCCCGCGCCCGTCGCTGCGCACCCTCACCCCGCGTCCCAGAGCCCTCTGCCCCCAATCGACCGCACCGCCAAGCTCTTCATCGGCGGCAAGCAAGCACGCCCCGACTCCGGTTACAGCCGCCGCGTTCTCGCGCCTAACGGCGAGGTCGTCGGCGAAGTCGGGGAGGGCAATCGCAAGGACGTTCGCAACGCCGTGGAGGCGGCGCACGCCGCCCATCGAGCCTGGAGCAAGACAACCGGCCACAACCGCGCGCAGATTCTGTATTACGTCGCCGAGAACCTGGCGTCGCGGTCGGCGGAGTTCGCGAATCGCATCGCGCGCATGACGGGACGCGGCGCGGCGGATGCCGCGCGCGAAGTCGAGTCGGCGGTATCGCGGTTCTTCACGTATGGCGCCTGGGCCGACAAGTATGATGGCGCGGTCCACTCGGTACCGATCCGTGGCGTCGCCATCGCGATGAACGAGGCCATCGGTGTCCTCGGCATCGCCTGCCCTAACGAGTTTCCGCTCCTGGGTTTCGTCTCCCTTGTCGCTCCGACGATCGCGACCGGGAACACCGTCATCGCCATCCCCTCGGAGCAGCATCCGCTGTCGGCGACGGATTTCTATAGCGTTCTCGAAACCTCCGACGTTCCGGATGGCGTCGTCAACATCGTCACCGGCGGGCGCGATGCGCTCGCGAGAGTGCTCGCCGAGCATGACGACGTCGAGGGGATGTGGTACTTCGGCTCGCGCGAGGGCGTCAAGGCAGTGGAATACGCGTCGGCGTCGAACATGAAACGCACGTGGGCGATCTGGCACGACCGCGACTGGCTCGACCCCCGTCAGGGGGAGGGACGCGAGTTCCTTCGCGAAGCGACACAGGTCAAGAACGTGTGGGTTCCGTACGGCGAGTAGCGACCACGGCACAGCGCCTGCATCGCATTGCCGAGAGCTTCAACGCGCCGCGAGGGACGGGATTGAAGCAAAGCGAAGCGACGCACGTCGTGAATGAAAGCGAAAGGGGCGGCCATCGGCCGCCCCTTTCGTGTGATCTGCGCCACTATTTGTTCGCGGAAACCGGCGATGTCCCGATGTACTTCGTCAACCAGCTCTGCACCTCGCCCCACCAGAATCGCTGATTCTGCGGGCGGAGCACAAAGTGTCCTTCATCCGGAAAGATCACCAGCCGGCTCGGGACGCCCTGCCGCTGCAGCGCGGTGAACATCGACAGGTCCTCGGTATAGGGAACTCTAAAGTCGAGCTCACCACCGGTCACGAGCGTTGGCGTCTTGAAGTTCTTGGCGTAGAGGTGCGGTGAGTAGACGCGATACTGCTCACGCATCGCCGTCGGATTCCAGAAGTCGCCGCCGTATTCCCATTCCGGAAACCAGAGCTCTTCGGTCGCCGTGTTCATGTTCTCGAGATTGAACGGACCGGCGTGCGAAACCAGCGCCTTGAAGCGCGTCGAGTGTCCGGCGATCCAATCCACCATGTACCCGCCGAACGAGCCGCCGGCGGCGCCTAACCGCGACCGATCCATCCAGGCATTGCGCCCGAGCGCCGCATCGAGCCCGTTCATGAGATCGGTGTAGACCTTCCCGCCCCAGCCTTTCGAGACGCCGTCGACAAACGACTGCCCGTAGCCGGTCGAGCCGCGCGGGTTCACGATCACGAGGGCAAAGCCTGGCGCGGCGAACATCTGATAGTTCCACCGCGAGTGCCACTGATCCAGCCAGGCGCCCTGCGGTCCGCCGTGAATCAGCAGAACCGTTGGGTACTTCCTTCCCGACTGCCACTGCGGCGGCTTGATGATGAAGCCCTGAACGCTGTCGCCGCCCGCGCCCTTGAACCAGAAGTCCTCCACCGGATTCACCGCGAGCCGGTCGACGAGGGCGTCGTTCTCGTGGCTGACCTGTCGCGCCTCGGCCTTCCCGTTAGGCTCGATGTTCGCCACCCAGACCTCGGCCGGCCGATCGGCGGCGTCGCGAGCCCATGCGAGGGTGCGTCCATCGGACGACTGCGTGAATCCGGCGTTGTTGTGATCGCCGACGAGAACCGCCGGCCCACGCGGCTTCACGAGACTCGCGCCTGCCGTTCCCTGCTCGAGTACGAAGCGGTAGAGCTTCTCCCGACCGGCGTCGGTGGTGTTCACGTAGAGGGCGCTCATGTCGGGCGCAAAGAAGTACGAGTCGGCGTTGCGATCCCACGACGGGAGCAGCTCCCGGCTCGTCTTCGTCGCGCGCTCATACAACATCAGCCGCCAGCGATCGGACTCGAAGCCGGCGCGCCGCTGCGCGGCGTAGGCGATGAACCGCCCGTTAGGCGTGTACACGGGATTCTGGTCCGCGCCCTTGTTGGCGGCCGTGATCACCGTTGGCGCCCCGCCCGCGGTCGGGACCACGTACAGATTGACGTCGGTCGACCAGGCGTCGGCTCGTCCCGCGTCCTTGGCCGTGTACGTCATTTCCGTCCCGTCGGGCGAGAAGGCGTAGCCCTCGCTTCCTCCGAACGGTCCGGGTGGAACGTCGTAGCGCGCGCCGGGCGTGAGATCGCGCAGGCCGCTCCCGTCCGTCGCGATCACGAACAGGTGTGAGCGCGTTCCGTTGTCCCAGGCGTTCCAGTGCCGGAACATCAGCTGATCGGCGATGTGCGCCTTCACCGGATTCGCCACGACGGCGCTGTCGCGCGAAGCGTTGCACGCGTCGGTCGTGCAGTCGGAGTACACTGACGACGTGAAGGCGATCAATGAGCCCGTGCCGGCCCACACCGGTCCCGTTGCGCCACCATTCAGCTTCGTCAACTGGACGCGAGCGCCGCCGTCGCTGTCGGCGATCCAGAGCTGCCCACCGGCGATGTACGCGACGTGCCGCCCGTCCGGCGACCAGCGCGCCTCGCTCGCCGACACATCATCGCCGGGGAAGACGCGTGGAGCGCCGCCCGCGACGGGCATTTCATACGTCTTTCGAGCGCGCCGATTCGCGGCGACGTCGGTGGTGGAGACCGCGTACAACACCGAGCGACCGTTCGGGGAAATCTGCGGATCCGACACGGCTCGCACTGCGGCGAAGTCGTCGAAGGTGATCGGATGCTTTTGTTGGGCGCCTAACGGCTGCACGGCAGCCGCGGCGACGACCAGGGACAAACAGAATCGTTGTGAGATACTCATCGCACGGCAGAGTGAGGTTGAGACCGAAGGAACTCTCAAGAATACACCGCGTCACGCACTCGTGCGTTCCGTTGGCACGCCCTGGCCTGGCAGGGGAGTCCCCGGAGGAACTGCCACCGCTCGACGGATTTCGCGCAATGGATGCGACGGACATCGCCCCGCCACGCATCGCACCATGAAACGCGAGTCGAAGCCGTCGTCCTCGAGCTGCAACGCGGACGGCTTCACCAGTACGTGATCGTGCATCCACAACGCTCCTTGCTCGCGCGGCAAGAGCTCCAGAAACCCGACGCCGCGATAGAGCTGCGTGTCGTCCGCGCCCTCCTTGCGCGCCGCCACTGTCGCGTTGCGATCGACCGGAATGCGCACGACCAGGTGGTCGGCCGCCGAGAGCGGCCCCTCACCTCGGGAGATCCGCGACAGGAAATCCTCGCCGATGCCCACGCCCCACAGTCCCGGCGGTACGAAGAAATCGCGTGCGTCCCACATCGCGACGCTCGTTTCATTCGGCATCCGAGCGATCACCTGCGCCGCCTGCACGAGATACGCGTGCTCATCCTGGCCATACGCGCGATAGGTCGTGCACAGTCGATACGACACCAGCTTCTCCGAGTACGCGGCGGTTGTGCGGGGCGAGCGGCCGCCCTGCAGCTGCCAGCAATGCTTCGCGAAGCCACCGCCATCTTCCCCGAGCTCGATCACGATCTTCTCGCCAGGCTTTCCGGGCACGCGGGCGCGCGCATTGTCCGGATCGATCGCGGAGAGCCTGAACTGACTCTCGATGAAGCTCGTGAACTGTTGCGCGTACAGCGGCTTGAGGAGTGGCCACCAGAGCCTGAAGAGCGGCGCGTACGCCCAGCGGGCGAAGTAATTCACCAGCCCGAGATACAACGGGTGGTTGTAGCGCTTGCCCAGGTCTTCGGTGAGAAACACCTCCTCCATGAAGAGGAGCGCGCGCCGAATGACGTGCAGCGATTGCGCGAGCGTCGCCTCGTCAGGCAACACCGACGTGCTCGTCGGCGTTCCTGCCTCACGAGTGACCTCGGCCGATGCGGGCGCGCCGAGCTCGGTGACTTCCTTGTACACCTGCCGCAGCACGACCTGCTCGTCCTGCTCGTGCAGCAGCGCGTCGAGCGTCGAGGCCTGCGACACGAGGTCGGTGAGCCGCTCGACATACCCCTCGGGCGCCGGGAGCCATTGCCGGCGAGCGCGGGCGAAGACGCGGGTTGCCCAACGCCGCGCGGCGGTGTCATCGTCGCCGTCTTCGACCCGCATCGTCGTTGCGCCGGCGACAGTTCGGAACGCGGAGCGCGACGCGAATTCGCCGAGCCGCCGATACGACTCCCATTGGGCCTCGTCGTAGAACTGGTCACCCGTCGACTCGTGGGGGAACGCCGCGTTCCGGATCTTGTATTGCGCGATGTCGGCGGGCTCATTGCCGACGAGCGTCGGCTTGAACAGGAGCAGCACGCCGACGTCTCCGCCCGGATAATGGATGTCGCCCGCGACCATGGGCTGCCGCGCCAGGCCTTTCTCGTTAGGCTTGAGCGGCGTGAGGTCGATCACGATCTCGGCGCCAAAGTCCTCGCGCACCCTCCGCACGAGATTGCCGAAGTCGTCGAACGCCACGTCCGGATCGGCGCCGCAGTCCGAGGCGACGATGTAGCGGCAGTGCCGCCGCACGAGCTCGTAGATGGCCATGTTCTCGAAGTGGCCGCCGTCGGAGAGATGGACGTTGGGTCCGGTTGCCCTCGTAAGACCGAACATCTCCTCGAAGAATCGCAGCCCCGACATGCCGGGCTTCGAGCCCGCGAGGAACGACGGGTGCCGCCACCACAGCCCGAGGCGCAGGTTGAGGGCCGTCATCACGAACGCCACCGCCGGACCGAGCTCCATGGATTTCCCGCCCATCTGCGAGTTGAACGCCGCGCCGGAGGCGGTGACGGCGCCGGCGAGCGTCGGCGCCGGCGCCGCTCCCCAGCGCGCGCACGCGTCGCCGACGGAGAAGCCGACTCGCGAGAGCACGGCGCTTTCCGCGCCGCGGCTCAGATTCGCCATCTGATCCCTCGAATCGATGTCGTTCGCCGTTAGGCAGATCAGGTGGAGGGGCGCCCGCGGCGTCAGCTCGGTGAGCGACAAGTCGTCGCCTGCCTGCTCCTCCGCGCGGCGCGAGCCGACGGGGTTCGAGGCGCCGAGATAGGCGCGGGCGATCCGTCCACGGTAGAAGGAGTGCAATCCCACTTCGTTCGGATCGAAGAAGGCGAGCACGAGGAGTACGATGACGGAAGCCCCCGCCCAGGCGATCCAGTGCCGGTCGCCTAACGATAAAACGAGATCGACGACGCCGATCACCATGACCACGACGGTCGCGTAGGCCAGAAGCTGCGGCAGCTTGCGCTGCACGACCGCCGCGAGGGCGCCCCCGAAAGGCTTGTTCGGCTCTCGCGAGAGGACCCGATGCACGTTGGCGAACAGCGTCCCCGCCGCGGCCGCGGCTCCCGCCAACCCGGTGAGCGCCTGCGCGCTCGTCGTGCGCCGCGTCTGCACGAGCACGTACCAGACGAGCGCGCCCGTGCACCAGAGGATGGTCACGACCAGCCACGACGTCCCGGCGAACACCAGCCGGCTCGTGACTCGATCGAACGCGGCACGCCGCGAGTGCCACTCGCGATCGCTGGCGAGGCGCGATGTCAGATCGCGGCCGATGAGCAGCACCAACGCCGACAGATACCACACCGCGCTCGGCGTGAGCAGCGCGAGCCACTCGATCCAGCGACGTCCCTCTTCGATGATCGGCAGAAAGTTCGCCGATCCACCGTACGGGCCGGCGTCGCCGACGTCGTTCGCGAGACCGATCATCCAGATCGCGCCAACGACGAATGTTCCGACCGCCGTCGCAACGGCATATCGCTTCCCGTCGGCATTGGGGTCGTGCGCGCGCCAACGCCGCTCGCTGATGAACAACAGGGCGGCCGTTACGATCATCACGAACGCGAGCGAAACCTCCTTCGCGATGATCTGCTCCGTGCCGTGGAAGAGATACGGCAGAAAGATCACCCGACACACCGCCAAACCGAGGAAGAGCACGAGCGCGATCACCGAGAGCGCGGCCAGGAACGCGGGCACGATCGCGCTCGCGACGGCGACCACGGCGCGCCCGGTGTCGTAGCTGAGTACGCCGAGCCGCGGAATTAAAAAGTTGCTGAACTCGCGGAGGTGTCGGACCTCGGTGGGTTCCGCGAGTTGCGAGTAGCCGGTGATCGCGGGGAACTCCACCGCGTTGCGCGCCGGCCGGTCGAGTCGCGAGCGCCACGCACTCCAGAAGGCGCCGACATATCCGCCCCCGGAGACGGTCGACAGATAGTCGAACGACGATAACAGGCCGAGGCTGTGCAGTCCCTGCAGAAGTCCGAGATTGAACGTCGCGCTGCGAATGCCGCCTCCCGAGAGCGCGAGACCGAGCAGATCCCGTGGCGGGTCGAGCAGCCATTCACGAGGGGTCGGCGATTCGCCCGTCCCCTCGGGGATGGGCTGCGACGCCGAGGTCCGGAGCCCGATTCGCGCCGAAGCATTCCGGTCGCGCTCGAGCTCGGCCGCGGCGAGATCGGAAAAGCTGGTGGACCATCGCGTACTGGCCATGCGACGCTCCTCTGGACATGACACCATTCGCGGCGGCCTGCCTCGACCCGTCCGCGTTATGCGAACGTTCTATAACGCCCAGCGGTCAGATGAGCAAATTCCAATAAGCGGACGTATCATCCCGAGCGCGGCGAAGGATCTGCCTTCAACGCCCTACTTCGATCCTCCCCACGCATTCAGCACATCCTCCGCGATCCGCCCCTCCGTCGCCTCGAGATCGAAGAAATCACCGCGATTCATGCTCGTGAACACGGCGGCGACGATCGGTCCGCTCGGCGCATAGATGATCCCAACGTCATTTCCGAGCAAAGGCGGCCAATCCCCTGTCTTGTGCGCGATGCCGGCGCGGAAGCGGATCCGCTGCGGCAGGCGCGATGCATAGAACTGTTCGCGCAGGATGCGAAGCATCTGCTGAGTCGACTTCTGACTCGCGAGCTCGCCCCGCTGCAATTGTTCGAGGAGGCGCGAGATCTCCCGCGCCGTCGTCTTACCGAGCCATTTCGACGAATCGGCGACGAACGCCACGTTCCTGCGCTCAGCCGCGCTGTCGTTCGGGAACCCACGCGTGAAGACGTCGCGATCGCTCATCGATGCGTACTTGGGGTCCAACTGCACCCACACGAGGCGGAAGAGGTCGCCCGTCGTCGCGTTCAGTCGAGTCTGTCGATAACCGAGCGAGTCGAGCATCCGGTTCACACGATCGCGGCCGACCTTGGCAATCATGATGTCGGTTGCCGTGTTGTCGCTCGTGATGATCATCTGCGTGACGATGTCGCGCAGCGTCGGCTGGAGCCCGGGCGCGAAGGTCTGCAACAGTCCGCTGCCGCGACGTTGGTCTTCAGCGCGGATCACATAGCGCCGATCGAGGTCGAGCCGTCCCGCGTCGGCATCGCGAAAGGCGAGGATCATGACAGGGATCTTGATCACGCTCGCCGTGTTCATCGGGACGTCAGCGCGGACCGCGACCTCTCGGCTCGTACCAATCTGCTTCGCGTAGAAGCTGCTCTGTGCTTGAAGCGAATCGAGGCGTGCCCGGATCGTTTCCTCGAGCGTTGGCGGCGCGGCTCGTGACGCCGCCGGTGCGACTCGTGACGTGTGGATCGCGATTGGAGACATGCCGCTCGGGCGAGTGGACCACGCGGCCGCGACGAGTGTACCTGCGGCAAGGAAGGGGAGTGTGCGCATGGGGCTAACTAGCGCATCGGCGAGGTGGTTGGCAACCGTGCGAAGGCTTGACTGGGGAGCAACGTTACGAGTCAGACGGTGTACGAACCGTCATCACGGGCTGGATCTCCCAGCCCGTCCATGCATCGGTGATGACCATCGACGGGCCAGTACCCCCGTGGAGGTATCGACATGTCCAAGTTCTGTTTTTCGGTAAGCAACATCGAGTCTCGTCGCGACGGCGAAATCGAGAGCGAGTCGTTCTCCGATGCCGTGGACGAGTTGGGCCGTCAGATCGTGGTCAGCAAGGGCGACTTGCTGGAAATAGGCGTGTACGGCTTCCCTCCGGCGCGCTTCGAGTGCGTTGGTCTGCACCAGGGCAAGCGCCCGATCTGGTTCCCGAGTGGCAGCCGGATGGCGGCGTAGCGTTGAGCGCGCGCCACGCGCCACGCGCCACGCTCAACGCGTCACGCTCATCGACCTAGCCATCTCCAGCGCGTTTGTCGTCCCGTAGTTGCCGTAGCAGTTGTTGAAAACGACGTGTACCTGCTCCGACTCACCGGCGAGCTCCACGATCTTCGGCACCCAACCGGTGAGCTCCTCCTCACTGTACAGATAGCGAAAGCGCTCGAGCACCGACGTGCCGCGCTTCTCCCACGTCTCGCCACGACGGCCGTGCAATCGCACGACGGCGAGGGAAGATGACGTGACGGCGACATCCGGGGGCACGCTCGACGCAAACCCCTGCGGCTCGTCGACGACGACGTAGCTCATCCCGTTGTCGCGCAACAACGCGAACGTTCGCTCGCGCTGGCCCGGCGCGAGCCAATCGCCGTGCCGAAATTCGATCGCGATCGGGAGCGCGCCCAATCGGCGCCGCGCTCGCGCCAGCATGTCGCCGCTATGCGCTGCCGGCCGAACCCACGACGGATACTGAAGGAACACCGCGCCCAGCTTACCCGCGTCGTGCAGCGGTGTGATCGCGTCGGCGAATATCCGCCAGGCTTCGTCGCGTAACTCGTGAGGCACGTCCTTCGGGTAGAGACGCTTCCGGTCGGCAGCCTCGTCAGGCAACGCGTCCTGCAACACCCTCGGGAGACGCGACGTCTCCGTCGCGTGACCGGTCATCCAACCGAATGCCTTCACGTCGAAAACGAAGTCCGCGGGTGTTCGCTCGACCCACAGCTCGGCTACGCGACGCGTCGGCAGCGCGTAGTACGTCGAGTCGACCTCGACGACGGAGAATTGGCTCGCGTAATACTTGAGTCGCGCCTCCGCGCTCGTGGCGTGATCTGGATAGAACACGCCCGGCGCGACGAGCGAGGGATCGGTCCAGCTCGCGGTTCCGAACCGAATGTCCGTGTTGCCGACGCGCACGAGTGCCGGCGCGCTTCGCTCGAGCCCGTCGGCCCGGGCGCGCGCTTCGGCGACGCCCGGATCGTGCTCACTCGTCTCTGCCGCGCGCCTGGGCATCAGGGCTTCGGTTTCGCTCCAGGAATTCGTCGACGGTGGCGGGAACGAGCAGATTGTCGGCGATCTTCGCGATCTCCTCCGCCTGACGCCACGCCGCCTCGAGCAGCGCGAGCTCGCCCTCCATCGCCCGCCGCTCCGTCTCCTCGTGCGTCGCCATCTCGAGCGCGAGCCGCGACGGGTTCGGCAGCTCATGCAAACGCCGTCCCATACCCGCGCGTTGCGCGACTTCATGGAGGAACTCAGCCGGCGGCTTCTTCGAGTCTTCGATCAATTGCACCGCGTCGTCGACGTCGTGCTTCTCGGCGCCAGCCCAATTGATTGCCGGAAGCACATATCCGGCGGCGCGCTGCGCGTCCTCGCCGGTGAGATGCAACGTGTCTCTCCCCTTGGGGAGTGAGAGCAGCAGTTGCCCGCTCCCGCCGCTGCCGAGCCTCACGTCGACCAGTTGCCGCCGCCTGAGCGGGACGACGTGGCGGCCATCCGAGTCGTCGTAAGGCACTCGCGCGACGACCGCGTCCGGACTGCCGTAAGCGATTCGCCGGTAGCCGGCATAGATGCCACGCCAGATCCACCAGCCGCCTCCTCCGAAGCCGACGCCCGCGCTGACGCCTAACGCGACGCCGCCGGCGATCGCTCCACCGACGATCCCGACGCCGAGCCCGACGCGCACCATCTTCCGCCGCCGGCGCCGCCCAAACTGGTCTCCATACCGCCAAGCCGCGAACTCGGGTCTCAGCGCCGCCCCGACACGCACGAGCTCGAGTCCTTCGCCAACGCGCGCGAGGCCGATGTTGTCCGTGGACACGCGGAGCCTCGTGTCGCGAAAGCGATGCTCGCATGCCTCGATCGCTTCCCACCGTTCCTCGAGCGGCGACAGGTTCCATCGCTCGCACTTTCGGCACACGACCCACAGCCGGCCGTTCGCCGCGTCGAACGCCAACCGCCGCCCGACCGGAAACGACTCGATTACCTCATTCGTGCCGAGGCTGGCGTTGCAGAACAGACAAGTCGAGTACACGCTGCGAAAGATATGGGCTGGTCACGACGGAAGAGCGAGCCGAGAAGGGCGAGCCGAGAAGAGCGAACCGAAGAAGAGCGAGCCGAGAAGGGCGAGCCGAGAAAGGCGAGCCGAGAAGATCGAACCGAAGAAGAGCGAGCCGAGAAGGGCGAGCCGAGAAGGGCGAGCCGAAAGGGGCGAGCCGAAAGGGGCGAGCCGAATACTGCGAGCTGACAAGGAAATCGGGCGCGCGGAGCGCGCCCGTTCCTCAGATTTCGCAACGTCGTTCTCGGCTCGC
>DATBHD010000059.1:0-1898 GCA_036557635.1 Gemmatimonadaceae bacterium | reverse complement strand
TTCCGCGCCGGCGACCGCTGGCTCGGCGCGCAGTATCCAAGCACGATGCAGGTCCTGCACGACACGATCTCCGTCGTACAGCACCTACCGCAGGGCTTCGACGCGGCGACCCCACAGTGCGGTCTCTTGATCGACGAGTGGGTCGAGTCCGTCCCGACGCGCGAGGAGGTCACTGGCCTCGCCTTCAACTTCAACGCGCCGAACAGCGCCCCGCCACAAGCGCTGCTCCTCGCGGTGACGCCTAACGAGACAGGCAGCTGGTTGTGGGACGACCTCGTCGACTCGGTGCTCGATACCTTCCGTCGCGCGCGGCTGCGCGCGATCGAGCCGGACCGGCTGGGCGACGCACCGGGAATCGCCACGCTGCTGCCAGCGGTGATCGCCGAGTTCGGCACGAGCGCCGCGAGCGTCTCGCTCGACTACTCGTTCGTCTTCACCGCCATCGCCGAGCCCGCGCTCGCGCTGATGACGCCGTCCCTCACCGGAGGAGGAGGCTGACGTCATGGCGCAACTCACCAACGTCATGGTCGCGGACGCTACGCTCCTGCTCGATGCCTTTCGCGAGCCGGCGGTCACCGCGTACAACCGGCTCGAGGCGCGGCCGCGCGCGCACGACTTCACGCGCAGCCTCCGCGCCGAAGTGCGCGACGCGATGTGGATGCTCACGCGGCAGTGGCAGTTCGGCGAGCTCGAGGCGGAGGACGCCGGCTCGCCGATCGACGTCCGGCTCCTCACGCGAAAGCTCACCGTCGATCGCGTCACGTTAGGCAGCGACGGCTCCGCGCGGAGCTATGACGATACCATCCCGCTCGAGACGATCGTCGAACGAGAGCGCGTACCCTTCTCGCACGCGCTCCGCGTGCAGGCCGCGCAGTACTTTCTCCGTCTGCATACGCCGGCATTGCGGACGAAGTATCTGCCCCGCTATCGCACGAAGTTTCCCTTCCCGCAGAGCGCGGAGGGCGATTATCGCGGCCAGGTCGATGGTCTCAACCTGTATGTCGCGACGCGCCGCCTCTCTTTCGACGGCGAGCAGGCACTCGCCTCGATCGCGGCGGGCACGTTCGCGACCGACGTCCCGGTCGACACCGCCGATGCCGGAGCGATGCTGACCATCACCGATGCGTTCACGGCCTGGATGGACCGGCAGTACTCGCAACCCACCGCCGACGCGCCTAACGTGTGGGACGATTCGCGATTCAGCTATTCGGTGACAGCGGGGGCACCCGCCGGCGGCGGTGCGCAGGTCACGCTCGCCGCGCCGCGCTACGAAGGTGGTCGTCTCGACTGGTACTCGTTCGAGGTCGACCCGAACGGCACCCCGATCACCCTTACCGATCCCGCGCACACCGCGCCCGAGCCGCAGGAGGAGGCGATCTCTTTCCTGCCGACGACGGCGACGTTCAAGGGAATGCCTAACGCGCGCTTCTGGGAGATGGAGGAGCGGCAGGTCAATTTCGGCGCGCTCGAGGCGCAGACGACTGATCAGCTGCTCCTTGTGTTCGCCGAACTGGGACTCGTCTATGGCAACGACTGGTTCGTCGTGCCCTACGTGTTGCCGGTCAATACACTGTGCGAAGTGACGAGTCTTGTCGTCACCGACGTGTTCGGAGATCGGACACTGATCCTCGCCGCCGACGAAGGCGCCGACAACGACTGGCAGCGCTGGAGCATGTTCGGCCTCAGCAACCTCGGCGAGATCGGCAGCTACAACAGGCAATTCTTCCTGCCGGCGACCGTGGGCGCGACGCTCGAGAGCGACCCGCTCGAGCGCGTCCAGTTCGCGCGCGACGAGATGGCGAACATGGTGTGGGCGGTCGAGGAGGTGATCCCCGACGCGACAGGGATCGGCATCAGCGGCGACGCCGCCGCCGACAAGACCGCGGTGCTGCCTGCCC
>DATBHD010000058.1:0-2881 GCA_036557635.1 Gemmatimonadaceae bacterium | reverse complement strand
ACCGGTGGCCCACCGGTCGGTGGTGACGCCAGCGCGTTGCGTGATGTCCTCGAACCGCATTTGCCCCTTGTTCAGATACAAGCGGCTCGAGACCATGTTGCCGGAAAAGAAGATGTCGGGCCGGCCGTCGTTATCGATGTCGCCGACGGCCACACCGGCGCCGTTGTACACGTAAGCGTCGGACAGAACGTTCAGCGAATCACCGGTGGTGACGGTATTCGCGAACGTGACGCCGGTTTGGTCTGCGTTCAGAAGCTTGAATACGGGGCGATCGCTCTTCGCGGTGCATGCCGCGAACCAAAGAAGAGCGATCGCATATGCGAATCGACCAGCGCGGGGCGTGTTTATGACTCTCGGCATCGCGCAATAGTGCACCTATGACACGGCCCAACGGGAGGTGTCCCATGAAAAAGATGAATCGCGCCCTGCCGCGCAGCCTTATGATCGCCGCGGTAGTCACGCTGCCCGCGTGCGGCGGGCAAGCGGCAACTCGCTCGACGCCTCCCGACAGCGCGCCACCGCAGGACTGGACACTCACGTGGAGCGACGAGTTCGACGGCCCCGCTGGCACCCTGGTCGATGGCGCAAAGTGGGTCGCGGAGACGGGAGGACAAGGCTGGGGCAATCAAGAGCGGGAGTACTACACCGCTCGTGCCGAGAACGCGGCGCTCGACGGCGGCGGACACCTTGTCATCACGGCGCGGGCCGAGTCGCTGGATTCCTCATATCATTGCTGGTATGGAGCCTGTCGCTACACGTCGGCGAGGCTCAAAACTCAGGGCCGCTTCGAGCAGACGTACGGTCGCTTCGAGGCGCGCATTCGCATCCCGCGCGGACAGGGGATCTGGCCAGCCTTCTGGATGCTCGGTAGCGACATCGAGGGCGTCGGCTGGCCGCGATGCGGCGAGATCGACGTGATGGAGAACATCGGCCGCGAGCCAGGCGTGGTGCACGGCACGATGCACGGGCCAGGCTACTCTGGAGGCAATGGCATCGGCGCGCCCGACTCGCTGGCCACCGGATCATTCGCCGACGACTACCACGTTTTCGCGGTAGAGTGGGCGCCGGGTGAGATCCGCTGGTTCGTCGATCAGAAGGAGTACCGTAAAGTCACGCCAGCCAATCTCCCGGCTGGCACGACGTGGGTGTTCAATCATCCCTTCTTCCTGCTGCTGAATGTCGCGGTTGGCGGCGGATGGCCGGGCGATCCAACCGCGGCGACGTCATTTCCTCAGCAGATGCTGGTCGACTACGTGCGGGTCTACCGGCGGTGAAGCCGATCGTCAGCCGATTGCCTTTTCGACGGCGCCGGTAGCTTCGTCCACATGTTTGTGGGTGTGCGCGAGTAACTGATTTGCTTCTTGCACCAGTCCCGCACCGCGCGACCGGTCCTCCAGCGCCGCGATGTTGATTCGAACATTGTAAACTGCTCCACGGCACGCCGCATCCGCGAGCAGCGCGGCGACGCCCGCGTCCGACACCGCATTCGTATTTCCCTTCACAGCACACTTCGCCGCCAACTCGGCCACACGTGCGCAGGCACGAGCGGTCTCCAGCGGAACTTCCGCGGCGCCGAGGAGCGCATCGGTGATCGCGGCTTTGCGTTTGTTGGCGGCGTCTTCCGGCTCAGTGGGGAGTTTGTACGCCGCGGACACGGCGCCAAACGCGTCGGCGTCGCGTTGCACGAGAGTGGAAAGCTGCGTCACGAGACCCGCCGCCTCGAGGGCTAGCTCGCGCATCTCGGCATCGACGGCCGCGTATTTCTTTTTTCCCACGGTGAGTCCCGCCACCATCTGCGCCAACGCGGCGCCGAGTGCGCCCGCGTGTGCAGCGACGCTGCCCCCGCCGGGGGTTGGCGTCGGCGACGCGACTGTCGAGATGAAGCCCGTGAGCGACTCGCCGCCCTGAATGGCTTGCCGCACTTTGTGCTCGAGCACGATCTCGGGCTTGAAGTCGCGAAGGCGCAGGTGACGTGCGGCCGTCTCGAACAGGGAACGTTCGGGCACGAGTCCGACGATCTCACTCCACGTCGGCGAGACGCCCTGCGCTTCGGCCTCCATCTTCACCACTTCGAAGGCGCGGAAGACGGGCGTCTTTTCGGTGTCGACGAGATTCATCGAGACTTGTGCCTGGCCATCGACCTCGAGGCCAAGGCCCTTCACGTAGCGCAGGCCGCCTGACGATCCACGGATTGCTTTCGCGACGTTCTTCGCGACGCTGAGATTCGTCGCCGGTCCGAGATAGACGTTGTACGCGACGAGAAACGGTCGCGCGCCGATCGCGACAGCGCCTGCGGTGGCGTGGATGCGCGACGGGCCGAAGTCCGGCTTTCGTGACGGCGAGCCCGCACCCATCTCGTCGCGAATTCCCTCGAATTCACCTCGGCGGACGTCGGCAAGGTTCTCGCGCGAGGGCGTGGTCGCGGCGCGCTCGTAGAGGAACACTGGAATCTCGAGCTCGCGACCGACGCGTTCGCCGAGTGTGCGGGCGAGGACGATGCAGTCCTCCATCGTGGTTCCTTCGAGGGGAATGAAGGGCACGACGTCGGTGGCGCCCATCCGCGGGTGCTCGCCCGTGTGTTTGTTGAGATCGATCTTGTCCCGCGCGACGCGCATGCCAGCGATCGCGGCGTCGACGGCATTTTCTACGGGCGCGACGAACGTGACGACGGTTCGGTTGTGCGATTGGTCGGATGAGACGTCAAGCACGGCCACGCCTTTGACGGCGGCGATGGCGTCACGGATGGCGGCGACAACGTCGGGACGCCGGCCTTCGGAAAAATTCGGAACACACTCGACAATACGCATTTCCAAGGGGCGAGAGTGAGCGAAAACTAGTTAAAGGCGCTAGGCACTAGGCGCTAGGCGCTAGAAACACCAGA
>DATBHD010000057.1:0-52223 GCA_036557635.1 Gemmatimonadaceae bacterium | reverse complement strand
GTAGAGAGCGGGTAGAGGGTAGAGGGTAGAGACCGGGTAGAGGGTAGAGGGGAGAGAACGGGTAGAGGGTAGAGAGTAGAGGGTGGAGCGTGCAGGGTGGAGCGTGTTGAACATCCCCGCTCCCCTCTACCCTCTACCCTCTACGCTCTACTCTCTACGCTCTACGCTCTACCCTCTACCCGCTCTCTACCCTCTACCCTCTACCCTCTGCCCTCTAGTGCTCCATTCGAGCGTACTGCTTCGGTGCGCCCACCTGTATGATGCCCACCGCTCCCCTCTCGGCGTCGGCGAAGCTGTGCGTCACGAAGGGATAGAGACCTTCGCCACTCGCGCCGCTCTCGAAGACCGTTTCGAACACCGCACCGCCGCCCGCGGGAACGGTGTACGTCTGTACGCCGGTGAGTGCATGCGCGGGATCGCCGTCGGGATACACCCGATCGAACACCGCGCCCACGACATGGAAGTCGCTGTTGAAGCTCGGGCCCGCGTTCACGACGAAGAATCGCACGCGATCGCCGACGTCGACCTTGAGCGGATTGTCCTTGTACTGGAACGCGCGGCCGTTGAAGACGACGTAGCTGGCCTGCTTGGCCATCGCCGCCTGCCAGTCCGCCTGCATTGGCGCCATCACCGCGTTTGGGACCTTCGTCGTGTCGCCAGCCTTCGCGTAAAACTCGCTCTGTACGATCACGAACTCCTTGTCCGCGGCCGTGCCCCATCCGCCCTTTGGATCCACGATGATCGGCAGATACATCCCCTGCATGATGTGCATCGTCACCGGCGGCGTCCCGCAATGCACCATGAACGCCCCGGCGTCGCGCGCGACGAACTCGAACGACACCGAGTCGTTAGGTGTTATCATCCGATAGGCGACGTTCGCCGGAATGCGCGCCGCGTGGAAGTCGATCGAGTGGGGAATCGGCGAGTGATTCACGACGGTGACGCGAACCTGATCGCCGACGCGAACGCGAATCACCGGACCCGGCACCGTGCCGCCGAAGGTCCAACCCCGATAGGTCACGCCCTTCGCAATCTCGACCGTGGCGTCCGAGATCGGGATGCGGAACACCTTCACGCCGGCGTCGGATGCGGGCGCGACGCGCGCATCGAACGCCGGTGATGTCGCACGCACCACCTTTTCGAAGTCCACGACGTCGATTCGACTGGAACGGTCGCGTCGTGCGGCGGTGAGGCCGATGAAGCCAATGCCGAGGATGAGCGCGACCAGCGACACTGTCTTGTATGAACGCGAACGCATTTGCAGTCTCCGGGAATGGCGAGCCATGGCTCGCGCCGTGACGATCGTTTCGTGTGCCGGAAATTGCCGGTTGTGTGAGCGAGACTCCGTCGGGGAAGAGCGGAGATTGTGTCGGCACGAGCAGTGGATTTTGTCGGCGAATCCCTGACGCGACACGACGCCGGAGCATCGATCACTTACTACTCACCCCCCGCCTCGAGAGGAGTGTATGCCCGACAAACAGCCTGTACGTCTTTCGGACGCTGCTGCCTTCGACCTAACGAGTCGCGAGCGTACATCGACGAGCCGCCGTGCGTTTCTGAGATCCATCTCGGCGCTCGGCGCCGCGCTCCCCACCGCCGGCGCCGTGCTCGGCGCTTGCTCCGGTGAAGCGGCGCGACAGGGAGCAGACACCGGCCATACCGCGAGCGCCCAGCCGGCGCCGAATCCCGCTCTGCACAATCCCGACAGCCGACTCGACACGGTGCGCGCGGCCCACCCGACGACCGCCGTCGGCGCCGGTGGCGCGGCCGCGACCTTTCAACGCTACGACCCGACCCTGCCGCCGCTGCCTAACGAGCGCATCCAGCACGTGCATTGGGCGGCCCGGGAGCTGCCGGTGCGCGTTTCCCCGAGCCTCGTCGTTGCCGCCTGGACGTTCGAGGGCAATGTGCCCGGCCCCATCGTGCATTGCCGAGTAGGCGACACCATCGATTTCACCCTCACCAACGAGGGCGACATCCCCCACTCGATGGATTTCCACGCCGCCCAGATCGATCCGAAGACGGCGTTTCGCTCCGTCGCCAAGGGCCAGTCGGTGAGCTACTCGTTCAAGCCGCGCTATGCTGGCGCTTATCTCTATCACTGCGGCAGCGCGCCCGTGCTCATGCACCTCGGCGCGGGAATGTTCGGCGCAATCATCGTCGACCCGCCCACCCCGTTGCCGCCGGCCAAGGAGTTCGTGCTCGTTCAAAACGAGTTCTATCTCGATCCGGCGGTGAACGGCGTGCAGCCGTTCGCGTACAACAAGATGCTCGCGACGTTGCCGGATTACGTCGCCTTCAACGGCCGCCCGGGCCAGTATCAGACGGAGCCCCTCCGCGTGAAGCGGGGTGATCGCGTGCGCTTCTACGTCGTCGACGCCGGGCCGACCGTGCCCTGCGCGTTTCACGTCGTCGGGGAGCAGTTCGACACGGTGTATCTGGGCGCTCCGCCGGTGGGCGCCATTCATGGCGTGCAGACCTACAACGTCGCCGCGGGCGGCGGAATGGTGTTCGAGTTGCTGGCCGATGTGGCCGGCGAGTTTCCCTTCGTGAATCACGGCTTCGGCCACGGACAGAAAGGAGCGATCGGCATCCTCGCCGTCGAACCCTGACCGTCGCGCCTGACCGTTAGGCGGCAGCGCGTGTCCCCAGACGCGCCCGGTCCAGATCGCGAACGCGACGTGGATCCCGATCATTCGAGCGCTTCGTTGCCCTTGTCGCCGGCGCCGAGCTCCTTGAAGATGCCGATCGCCGTCGCGATCTCTGGACGCCCTGCGCCACGGTCACGTTGGGGTTCGTTGCGTCTAAAGTCACCATCGCTGCAAGCGCTTGCGCCAGCAGCTACTCCGGGGAGCATTCATGACCATGCGGTGCGACGCGCTCCTCTTTGATCTCGACGGCGTCCTCGTCGATTCCGCGGAATGCGTGAAACGCATTTGCACCGATTGGGCGATCGCGCGTGGACTCGATCCGGAGCTTGTTCTGCGCTGGTCGCAGGGCCGGCGCGTCCAGGAAACGGTGCGGGCGGTCGCGCCTCACCTCGATCCCGATGCCGAAGTCGCGGCTCTGGTCGGCATGGAGGCCAGTGCCACCGACGGCCTGCATCACGTTCCTGGCGCGCGAATGCTCTTGCAGTCGCTGCCCCCAGGCGCCTGGGCAGTCGTGACGTCAGGGGCGCGTCCCGTCGCGACGCTCCGCCTGAATCACGTCGGTCTGCCCATTCCACAAACGCTGATCACCGGCGACGACGTGCGCCGTGGAAAGCCAGACCCTGAGGGCTATTTGGCGGCGGCGAGCGCGTTGGGACGCTCCCCCGCGGACTGCGTCGTGATCGAAGACGCCCCCGCCGGAATCGGCGCCGCACGGGCCGCCGGCATGCGTTCGATCGCCATCGTCGGAACAGTGAGCCCGTCCGAGCTCGAGGGCGCCGACGTCATCGTCGATTCGTTTCGGTCGATCCGGGTCGTGATTTCGAGCACCTTCCCGCGCTTGGCGCTGGAATGCTGACGCCCAACGCTTGACAGGGAGGGGAAATTATTTGACCTTTAATCCGGATATTAGGATGATTGCCACCTCCCCACTTCGTCATACCTAGCGGCCTGGCACCTGGCGTGTCTGTCTCCATCCTCGACCGCATCAGCGCCCTCGCCGACCCGACGCGCAGCAGAATCCTGCTGTTGCTCGACGGGCGGGAGCTCATGGTCGGTGAGCTCTGCGCGGTGCTGCAGCTTCCGCAGTCGACGGTCAGCCGTCACCTCAAGATTCTGAGCGACGAGGGATGGGTGCTCGCGCGGGGGGAGGGAACGAGCCGCTTCTATTCCATGGTGCAGAGCCGTCTGGATCCCTCCGCGAAGCGACTGTGGCACGTTGTGCGTGAGCAGGTGTCGACCGCGGCCGGCGCGGCACAGGATACCCGCCGACTGGATGGCGTTCTCGCCCAACGCGTCGCCGCGCGTCGCACCCGTTCGCGGCACTTCTTCTCGACCTCGCACGGTGCGTGGGACGAAATGCGCGACGACATGATCGGCAGGCGGACCGATCTCCTCGCCCTGCTCGAGCTCCTCGACGAGCATTGGGTCGTCGGCGATCTGGGCTGCGGCGCGGGACACGTGAGCGAGCTGCTCGCGCCGTGCGTCGCGCGGGTGATCGCCGTCGATGAATCCGGACCGATGCTCTCCGCGGCGCGCGAACGCCTCGGGAAACTGTCCAATGTCGAGCTCCGTGCCGGCGCCGTCGAAGACCTGCCGATCGAGAACGGGGAGCTCGACGTCGCGCTCCTGTTCCTCGTCGCGCATTTCGTCGCCGATCCCGCCGTCCTGCTCCGCGAAGTTCAGCGTGTGCTAAAGCCCGGCGGCAAGCTGCTGCTCGTCGACTTCATGCTGCACGATCGCGAGGACTACGCCATTCAGCTCGGCCACGTCTGGCAGGGATTCGACGAGGCGCAGGTCGTCGGCTGGCTGGCGCAAACGGGCTTCGTCGGCGCCCGCTATCATGGCCTCCCCACCGACCCCGCCGCCAAGGGTCCATCGCTCTTCGCCACCACCGCGCGCAAGAAACCACGAAAGAACGGATCTCATCGTTAGGCTGCTCGCTTCGCTCGCAGCCGGTCTCATTGACATCGCTCGCGCTAACGCGCTCGCTCCTCCTCTTTGACTCTTCCACCACTCACCGAATCACGGAACTATGTCAACCGCGCAACTCACCGAACACAAGCACCCGAAAGGCGCCGCCGAGCGAGCCCCCTACAAGGTGCGCGACCTCGCCCTCGCCGAATTCGGTCGCAAGGAGATTCGCCTCGCCGAGCAGGAGATGCCCGGCTTGATGGCGATCCGCGCCGAGTATCAGGGCAAGCGCCCGCTCGCCGGTGCGAGAATCATGGGCTCGCTCCACATGACCGTGCAGACCGCCGTGCTGATCGAGACGCTCGTCGACCTTGGCGCCGACGTGCGTTGGGTCTCGTGCAACATCTTCTCGACGCAGGACCACGCCGCCGCCGCGGTCGTCGTTGGCCGGAATGGAACGGTCGAGAAGCCTAACGGGACTCCCGTCTACGCGTGGAAGGGTGAGACGCTCGAGGAGTACTGGTGGTGCACCGAACAGGCGCTGGTGTGGCCCGACGGCTCCGGACCGAACATGCTCCTCGACGACGGCGGCGACGCCACGCTCCTCGTGCACAAGGGCGCCGAGTTCGAGAAGGCTGGTCGCATTCCCGACTTCGATTCGGCGAACGACCCGGAGGAGTGGGGCGTGATTCTCGACCTGCTGCGCCAGGAGGCGAAGCTCAATCCGGGACGCTGGACCAAAGTCGCCGCCGCGATCCAGGGCGTCACCGAGGAGACCACGACGGGCGTTCATCGCCTGTATGAGATGATGAAAGCGGGCACGCTCCTCTTCCCCGCGATCAACGTCAACGACTCCGTCACGAAGTCGAAGTTCGACAACATCTATGGCTGCCGGCACTCGGTGATCGACGGGCTCAATCGCGCGACCGATGTCATGATCGCCGGCAAGCTCGCCGTCGTCTGCGGCTACGGCGAGGTCGGCAAGGGGTGCGCGGAAGCGCTGCGTGGCCAGGGAGCGCGCGTCGTCATTACCGAGATCGATCCGATTTGCGCGTTACAGGCGTGCATGGCCGGCTATCAGGTCGTGACGCTCGACGACGTCGTGTCCATCGCCGACATCTTCATTTCCGCGACTGGCAACAAGGACATCATCACCGCGCAGCACATGGCGCGCATGAAGGACAAGGCGATCGTCGGCAACATCGGCCACTTCGACAACGAGATCGACATGGCCGGCTTGAAGAAGGTGAAGGGGATCAAGCGCATCAACATCAAGCCGCAGTACGACGAGTGGGCATTCGCCGACGGCCACAGTGTGATGATTCTCGCCGAGGGGCGGCTGATGAACCTCGGCTGCGCGACGGGCCACCCGAGCTTCGTGATGTCGTCGAGCTTCACGAATCAGGTCATGGCCCAAATCGAGGTCTTCACCCATCCCGGGAAGTACGAAAAGAAGGTGTATGTGCTCCCGAAGCACTTGGATGAGAAGGTCGCGCGTCTTCACCTCGACAAACTCGGCGCCAAGCTCACCACCCTAACGAGCGATCAGGCGAGCTATATCGGCGTGCCGGTGCAGGGACCCTACAAGCCGGAGCATTATCGGTACTAGCCCCGCTGTCCTCCCGGGGCGCGAAGCGCCTCGGGAAGACAATTACGTCTTGAAGCCAACCACCAGCGTCTCCAACCGCGACGCGTTCGTCGAGAGCTGCTGCGCCGTCGCCGCCACCTGCTCGGCCGTCGCCGCTGTCTCCTCGGCGGCGGCCGCGGCCTCCTGACTCGTCGACGCTTGCGTGTCCGCCTGCTCTCCCGCCGCCGTTAGGCTCGCGACGAGCTGCGCAACCGCCTGCTGATGCGACATCGCGGCCGCGCTTACCGACGACGCGACCTGATTCACCCCCGCTACGGCGTCGTCGACTGCTTCCAGCGCGGCGACCGCCGCGCGAGACACCGACCCGACGTCTCCCAGCTCGTGAATGCCTTGCGAGAACGCCTTCGCCGTACCGGCGATGCGTTCGCGCATCGCCAGCACGATCGCGTTCACTTCGTCCGCGGAACGGCCACTTTCCTCGGCGAGCTTTCGCACCTCGTCGGCGACGACGGCGAAGCCGCGCCCGTGCTCGCCGGCGCGCGCCGCCTCGATCGCCGCGTTGAGCGCGAGGAGATTCGTCTGGTCGGCGACCGCTTGAATCGCGCTCGTGAACCGCACGACCTCGGCGAACGCGAGCTCCAGACCATTCACCTCGCCCTTCGAGCCATCGATGACGAGCTTCGCGCGCTCGAGCACCTCCAGCGCCTGGAAGATGCCGGCGCGCGTGCGGAGGGATGTCGAGCGGATCGATTCCCCGAGCTCGCGCGAGCGCGTCGCGACGTCGTTCAATGTGTGAGCCGAGTTGCCGACGTCGCCGAGCACGTTCTCCGACGCGACGAGGTGGCGACGCTGCGACTCGGCGTCGCGGGCGACGCCCGCCATCGCGCTACTGATCTGTCCCGTCGACGACGCCGCCTGCTCGGCTGCGGAGTTCAACGACTCCGCGGCACGCGCGATCTCGCCGGCCTCTCGCTGAATGTCGTCGACGACGCGGCGCAGCCGGTCCGCCATGCGCGAGAACGTCGTCGCGAGGACGAGATACTCCTCGTCGAGCCCCGACAGTGGCACCGTGACGCGGAGGTCCCCTTCGCCGAGTGACGAGGCGGCGAGCGTTAGGCGATCGAGAGGCAGTGCGATGGCCCGCCAGGTCCAGAGCCCAAACAGCCCCGCGGCGAAGAAGCCTAACGCGAGCACGGCGACGAGCAGCGTGCGCCGTGCGATCATCGCGCGGTGCACGCTATTCAGCGACTCGACGGCGCGGTCATTCTGCACCTTCGTAAGATGCCGAGCCTGCGTGAAGACGGAGTCGAGCATCGCCGTCGCCAGCATTGACTGGCGCGCCGCGGCGCTCGGATTGCCGACGTCTCGATAGGCGCGCGCGACGTTGAATCGCACCTCGAGTCGCCCCTGAATGGCGCCGAGCTGCTCCAGCGCGCGGCGGTCGTCGAGCTCCAGCTTGTCCGATCGCAGGAGAGCGCGTCGGAGCGAATCGGCGGCGACGCTCAGGCTCTCCGCTTCGGCGACGCGCTCGGCCCGGCCGTCGAGGATCATCGCCTGCGCGGTAGCGACATAGCGCAGCGTCGCGTCGTAACCCTCGAACAGCAACGACGACACGTGATTGGTCGACGTCACCGTCGACCCCATGTCGCGATACAGAACCTGAATTGCGTAAATACTCAAGAGCCCCGAAGCGATCAGCGCCGCGAGCGTCGCCGAGAACCCGACGAGCAGCCGTCCGCGAATCGTCCGGAGGCGCCAGTGGCGGATCGCCGATCCGATACGAACGACGGTCGACTGCCGCTTGCCCCACAGGGGAGCGATCGTGACAGAGCGTTTCATGGATCGATGCGTCCGATGAGCACCGATTTGCCGACGGCGTCGCCGTGGTCGTTGAAGCGAATCTCGCCGGTGATCCCTTGCACCGCTGGCCCGCTCGTGCCGACGGACGCGACCCAGTCGCGAATCCGCTTGCGGTCCGGCCCGGCCGCGAGCGCGGCGCGGCCGATGAGCATCGCCGCGTCGTAGGATAGCGCCGCCTGTGGCGTTGGAGCCTGCCCGAAGCGGCGTGAATAGTCGGCCGCGAACTGCTTGGCGTCGGCGTTCTCTGCCCGCGCCGCGTCGTAGAACGACGCAAAGAGAACGCCGCGGAACAGCTCTCGGTCGTCCTTTGCCTGCGGCGGCGGTACCTTTGGCCTTCGGCCGCGCGCGATCGGTACGGCGTTAGGCACGATCGGCTTGACGCCGTCGAGAATACTGGCAACGTCGTCCGTGCCGAGAATGGCCGGGTGCGCCGAGGCGTTGTGCAACGCACGAACGAGATCCGCCGCATCCACGCCACCGCCGGCGAAGATTACGGCGTTGATGCCGCGCTTGGCGATGCGGCCGGCGTACGCCTGATACTCGGTGATGTCGGCGAGGTACGGATCTCGTTCCGTGACGACGACGTTGCTGTTTCTGAATTCCGGCGTGATCGTGCGGCTGAACTCGCGACCGAACAGGTCGTTTCGATAGACCACCGCGACGCGCTGCACCTGGAGCGAATCGATGGCGAAGCGCGCGAGAGCGTGCGCGGCGTCGTCGTCGGTCGGACAGATCCGGAAGATCCAGTGATTGACGCGCGTGACTTGCGGATTCGTCGCGGTCGGCGTGATGGCGACGACGGCGTTTCGCCCGTCGTTCGCCGCGTCCGCGTAGACCGGCGCTGCTTCCATCGTCTGTGCGCTGCCGGTGTGTCCGACGACCCCGATCACCGAAGGGTCGTCTCGAAATCGCGCCGCCACGCCGACTTGGCTCGTCTGAACGTTCGGCGGCATGCGAAGCCCGAACGGCCGAGTGTGCTGCGGACGCTCGGCGTTGAGCTTGTCGATGGCCATCTGCGCACCGCGGAAATAGGCAGGGCTGGTCCGCACCGCGGCGACGGCGACATAGACCGTGTCGCCACTCCCTCCCGCGTGTGACGCTTCACGCGAGCACGACGTGCTGGAGGAGGCGAGCACGGCGCTCGTGGCGAGAGCGATGACCAATTGGCCGGCTGTCATGGCGTTCGCATGACGGTTTGATTGCCTCTGGGGCAACGCGCCCGCGGACCAGGAGCGCATCATGAGAGGATCGACGTCGCTGATCGCCGCGATGCTGTTTGCCGGGTGCTCCGGCAGAGGAGAGAGCAACCGCGGGCAACACGAATCGGTCCGACCACAGGCCGGGCCTCTTTCCGAAGCCGACAGCCTGGGGGTAGTGCGCGTCGCCGTGGCTGCCCTTCAGGACTCCGGCACTCGGCGATTCGAAGTCGCGCAATTCCAGCGCGCGGACTCGGGCTATCTGGTCAGCCTGCTGCCAGTTCCCGGCAAATCGGGAGGCCGTACGTTGGGCGGTGGAGGGCTCGTGCTCGTGAACTCACGCCGCGAGACGCGCGTGATTCGCAGGTACCGCTGATGAGCGATCGCAAGGCGAGACTCGCTGACAGCGAAAAGCAGATCCCTAGTCGCTTCGCTCCTCGAGATGACGGCATAATTGTCATCCCGAGCGACGCGAGGGATCTGCTTTTCTCCCGCCTTACGGCGTGATTTTCATTGCCACGCCCGTATTCGCCGCCGTGAACGCCCACTCGTCCGCCAGCTCGGCGATCCGCTTGTCCGTCGGACGATAGCCATGCGATCCCTGCGTCTCGACGCGGATCAGCACCGGCTTTGCGCACCCCTGCGCCGCCTGCATCGTCGCCGCGAACTTGAACGAGTGGCTCGGCACCACGCGATCGTCGTGGTCCGCCGTCGTGATCAACGTCGCCGGATAGCAGGTGCCCGGCTTCACGTTATGCACCGGGGAATACTTTACTAAATACTGAAACTGCGTCGAGTCGTCGGCCGAGCCGTACTCGGTGGCCCACGCCCCGCCGCCGGTGAATTTGTGGTAGCGCAGCATGTCCATCACACCGACGGCCGGCAGGGCAACGGCGAATAGGTCCGGCCGCTGTTCCTCGACAGCGCCGACGAGCAAGCCGCCGTTCGAGCCGCCCATGATGCCGAGCTTCCCCGCCGACGAGTAGCCCTCCTTCACGAGATACTCGGCCGCGGCGATGAAGTCATCGAAGACGTTCTGCTTCCGCTCGAACATTCCCGCCTTGTGCCACGCCTCGCCATACTCGCTCCCTCCGCGCATGCTCGCCGTCGCCCAGATGCCCCCCTGCTCGAGCCAGGCGAGGACGTCGGGGCGGAAGCTCGGGGTGGTGGCGATGTCGAATCCGCCATAGCCGTAGAGCATCGCCGGATTGTTGCCGTCGAGCGCGACTCCCTTCTTCATCGTTACGAAGAGCGGGACGCGCGTCCCATCCTTGGACGTCGCGAAGAGAGCGCGCGTCTCGTACAGGCTCGCGTCGAAGCTGAGCTTCGGCGCCTCGAAGGGAGTGCTCTTCTTCGTCGCCGGATCGTAGCGGAATACCGTCGACGGATAGAGCGGCGACGTGAAGCCGTAGAAAATGTCCGGCGAGTCTTCGCGCGTCGATAGACCTTGCAGCGATCCAATCCCCGGCAGCGTGAGATCGCCGAGCGCCTTGCCGTCGAGGTCGTAAAGCCTAACGTGTGCCTTGACGTCCTCGAGGTAGTTCACGGCGATTCCGCCCTTGAACATCGCGATCTGGTCGATCGCGTTCATCTGCTCGGGGATCACGGTGCGCCACTGCTCGGGCGAAGCGATGTCGAACGCGACCACCTTGCTCCGCTCGGCGTCGCGATCGGTCTGCATATAGATGGTCGAGCCAACGTTGCCGATCGGCGCGTACGACGCGTCGCCCTTATCGAAGAGCGGGCGAATCGCCGCGTCGACCTTCGGCTGCTTCGGATCGCCAAGATCGGCGATGTAGAGGCGGTTCTGCGGTTCCGTCCCACGATTCACAAATACGAACAGGTAGCGTCCGTCCTCGGTGACGCCGCCGCCCACGAACCAATCGGGATGGTCGGGACGCTCGTAGATCAACACGTCCTGCGCCTGCGCCGTCCCGACGCGGTGATAGTAGATCTTCTCGTCGCGGATCGCGTTCTGGAGCTGCTTCCCCGCCTCGGGCTGTGGAAAGCGCGAGTAGTAGAAGCCCTTCCCGTCCTTCGTCCAGCTCATGCCGCCACCCTTGAGCCAGCGCACCGTGTCCGCGAGCTGCTTCCCCGACTCGAGCTCGCGCACCAACAATGTGCGCCAGTCGGCGCCACCCTCGGAGACGCCGTACGCGAGATATTTGCCGTCCGGAGAGGGCGAGAAGCCGGCGAGCGCGATCGAGCCGTCGGCCGAGAGCGTGTTCGGGTCGAGCACCATCTTCGCCGGAGCGCCTAACGACGTGCGGCTGAAGAAGACGCTCTGGCGCTGCAGCCCCGTGTTGCGCGCATAAAAGAGACGTCCGGCGACGCGGAACGGGAGCGACACTTTCGGATAGTTCCACAGCTCGGTGATGCGATTCTTGAAATGCGCGCGCATCCCGAGCTGCGAGAAATACTGCTCGGTGACGGTATTTTCCTGTTTCACCCAGTCGGCGACGTCGGCGGCGTTCAGGTCTTCCATCCAGCGATACGGGTCGGCTACCCGTGTGCCGAAGAAGTCGTCCACCTGGTCGACCTTCTTTGTCGCTGGATAATCGAGCCTCTGGCTCTGTTGGACTTGCGCGCTCGCACTCGCCGCCAGCAGCGAGACCATAGCGGCGATAGCGAACGTCCGCATTCGATTGAATCGCGGCATGGGACCTCCCCCGTTGTTCTCGCCCCGAGTCTACGTGAAGAGACGTCACGCATCCAGCGCTTCGTGACAGCCCGGCCACGTCGCCGCGTAAGGATTCTGTTGCCTCGCGCCGTGGACGTACCGGAGCTAACATCCGGCGCCAACTTCCGCCCTCCACTCCTCACGAAACTGACATGCTCAGCCGTCATTTGGTTCGAATCGGAGCATTGCTTGCGTGGCCATATGCCGCGGTCGCGCAGACCAGACCGGCAGCGGATCCGATCCGCGACCTTGACGCGTACACGGCGAAGGCTGTCGCTGACTGGAAGGTGCCGGGCCTCGCTATCGCCGTCGTGAAAGATGGACGCATCGTCTTCGCCAAGGGCTATGGCGTGCGAGAGCTCGGTAAACCCGCGCCGATCGACACGCAGACTCTGTTCGCCATCGGCTCGACGACGAAGGCAATGACCGCGGCTTCGCTCGGCATGCTCGTCGATGAAGGAAAGTTGAAATGGGACGATCGAGTCACGAAGCTCCTTCCCGGCTTTCAGCTCGCCGATCCCTACGTCACACGCGAGCTCACCGTTCGCGACCTGCTCACCCATCGCGCCGGTCTCGGCAACGCCGACGTCCTTTGGTATCGATCGGACAACTCCGCGGCCGAAGTGATTCGGCGGCTGCGCTTCGCCGAGCCCGCCTACTCGATGCGCTCGAGCTTCATCTACCAGAACATCATGTATGCGGTGGCGGGCGAGGTCCTCGCGACGGCGAGCGGCATGCCCTGGGAGCAATTCGTCCGCACACGGATCTTCGCGCCTCTCGGGATGCCTAACACCGTGCCGCTCGGCGATTCGCTGCGTGGCCGGAGCGACGTCGCGTCCCCGCACTATCGGTTCGGGGACACCATACGCGTGATCTCCAACGCGAGCGTCGACGCCGTGGCGTCGGCCGGCGCGGTGTGGGCGAGCGTCGCCGACATGGCCCGGTGGATGCGCTTCGTCCTCGACAGCGGCCGCGTGAACGGCAAGCGTCTGCTGAAGGCGGAGACGTTCGCCGAGCTCCTCAAGCCCGAAACGATGGTCACCCCAGCCGAGTTCTATCCTACGGCCAGCCTAACGAAGCCGCATTGGACCACCTACTCGTTTGGCTGGTTCCAGGAGGACTACAGCGGACGGATGGTTCAATTCCACACCGGAAGCATCGATGGCATGGTCGCAATAATTGGCCTGATCCCCGATGAGAAGTTGGGGGTGTATGTCCTTGCCAATCTGGATCACGCCGAGGTGCGACACGCGCTCATGTATCGCGTGTTCGACGCATACCTCGGTAATCCGCCGCGCGATTGGAGCGCGGACTTACTCAAGCTCTACGGCGGTCTTCGCGCGAGCGACGATTCGGCGAGGCGCCGGACCGAAGCGCGTCGCATTCCGAACACGCACCCTTCACTCTCGCTCGATCAGTACGCGGGCACGTACGCTGATTCGCTCGTCGGCAACGTCGTCGTGTCGGTGGAGAGCGGCAAATTGCGCTTGCGCGCGAGCTCGACGCATGCGGGAACGCTCGAGCACTGGGAGTACGACATCTTTCGCTTACGGTGGGACAACGCCTGGGAAGGATCGTCGTTCGCGACCTTCACGATCGGGCGGGACGGAGCGCCGAGTCGCCTCGACCTCGAGGGTGCCGTGTTGCGTCGCGTCGAACGCGAGCGGGCGAGCGCCCAGCGCTGACAAATGATCCCCGGCGGCGCGTTTGTCCGCGCCGAGGCTCCGCCCGGGGTCAACTCGTCCGCCGTCGCCTAACGTGACAGCGGTCACACGCGGTTTCTCCTGTCAGAGTTGGCGGGCCTCAGTCGTCATTGCGTAGAGTGATGAGCGCAGAGCGTCACGCTCTCCGCACGCTCCACTCCACGCTCTCCGCAATGACGCATCCAATTCAAACAACTATCGACTTTCAGGACTCGGAGCCCTTTCGATTCGAGTGCGCGAGCTGCGGCACGCTGCACGAGGGCATCCCGAGCTTCGGGTGGGACTATCCCGCGCAGTATCTCGCCCTTCCCGACAGCGAGCGCTCGCGACGCGCCGTGCTGTCCGATGACACGTGTGTCATCGACAACGAATGGTTCTTCATTCGAGGATGTCTCGAGATTCGCGTTCACGGCTATCAGGAGCCGCTGAATTACGGCGTCTGGCTGTCGCTCAGTCGCGACGGCTTTGCGCGCTATGCGGCGAGCTTCGATGACATGAACCGGCGCAGCGGGACGACGTACTTCGGTTGGCTCTGCACCGCGATCCCCGGCTACCCTGATACACAATTGCTAAAGAGCGTCGTCCATGTCCGACCCTGGCCGACGCGTCCCTACGTGCAACTCGAGCAGACTGATCATCCGCTCGCGCTCGAGCAGCAGAGCGGCGTAAATCCGTGGCGCGTTCAGCAGATTGTCGAGCGCATCATGCACCCGAGGCACCGGTCGGCGTAGGGCGCGCCACGCTCCAGGCACTGTGCCGTCGCGCCCGTCACAGTCGTCTGGTTCATACCATGGGTGCCGACGCGAACTCGCCTTCGGGCTCCGAGCCACTGCAGTTCGACGTTGCCGAAACTGGCGCCGCGAGCGCATCGGCGAACGCGACCTCCAGCCTCACGACATGTAAAGCGTGCTCGCGCCCGATCACGAACACATACTACCAGGTCAATCACGCCATCATCTGTGACTCCTGCCGCGGCGCGCTCGATCGTCCACGCGGGACGCGCTGGGGTCGCGGAATGCAGGCGACGGGTCTCGGTCTTCTCGCCGCGATCGCAGGCTCACTGCTCTACTTCGCGGTCGCCGCGATCACCGGTCGCGAATTTGGTCTCGTCGCCATTGCCGTTGGATTCATGGTCGGGAAGGCGGTGCGTCGTGGCTCGCGCGGTCGCGGCGGATGGGCGTATCAGACGCTCGCCATAGCGCTCACGTACCTCGCCATCGTCTCGACGTACGTTCCGCTGATCGCCAAGGAATTCGGAAAAGGCGGAGCGAAGGATTCGTTCTCGTCGCACAGCACGGCGCCGGTACACGACACGACCACCGCTCGTGGTCCGCGAGCTGCAACCGGAAAATCCGACACCGGTTTCTCGGTCACACAATCCGGCTCGCCCATTGCCGACGCGCGCCCCACTCGGCCGAAGCACCTCGGCGCCGGGACCGTGTTGTTAGGCGTCGGCGCGCTGATGCTCCTCGCCGCCCTGATTCCGATCTTGGCCGGATTCTCGAACATCATTGGATTGCTGATCATCGGTATCGCCGTGTTCGAGGCGTGGAAGCTGAACCGCAAAGCGACACTCGACGTCTCGGGCCCGTATCGCGTTGGCGGCGCGGAGGGCGCGGCGCAGGTTGGCTAACCCGGCATTCGCTCACGCCTGGGCCGAGTCGAATCCGTGCGGCCGCTGTGGAACGGAGATAGCCCCCGCGCTCCTCGTGTGTCCGTCGTGTCAGGCGCTCGTTCACGCCGAAGATCTGAAGCAGCTTGCCGCCGGCGCGGAGCTCGCCGAGTCGCAGCGTGATATCGCCCGCGCGATCACACTCTGGCGCCAGGCGCTCGACCGGCTTCCGCCTGAGACGAAACAGTACGCGGCCATCGTCGATCGTGTTGCCGCGTTAGGCGACCGTTCCGCGACCGAGGCGCGTCAGGCAGAGATCGACCGCGTCAGGGGGAAGTACGGAAAGTACGGCGCCGCGGTCGGCGCCATCGCCGTTTTCCTGCTCAAGTTCAAGTTCATCATCGTTCTGCTGCTCACGAAGGGACAGCTGCTCCTGCTCGGGCTCACGAAATTGAGCACCCTTTCATCGATGGCGCTCTTCCTCGGCTTCGACGCGCGCTTTCTTGGCTGGCCGTTGGCGTTGGGCTTGGTGCTGTCGATCTACGTGCACGAGATGGGTCACGTCGCCGCCCTCCGTCGGCATGGGATCAAAGCCTCCTCACCGATGTTCATTCCGGGTCTCGGCGCCTTCATCCGCTCCCAGCAGCGCATCCACGGCGAGTGGGCGGAGGCCGACGTCGGACTGGCCGGACCACTCTGGGGACTTGGCGCCGCCGTCGCCGCGTACTCCGTCCATCGCGCGACCGGCAGTGTGTACTGGGCAGCCGTCGCACATTGGGGCGCCCTCATCAATGCCTTCAATTTGTTGCCCGTATGGCAACTCGATGGCGCCCACGCGTTCAACGCGATGTCGCGCCCGCATCGCGTGGCGGCCGCGGCCGCTCTGCTCGCCGCGGCCCTGTTGTCTGGCGAGCGCCTCTTCTGGCTTCCCTTCTTTGGCGCGTGCTGGGCCGTGTTCGCCAAGCCTCCCGCGCGAGCCGATGTGCGAGCGGTGGGGTATTACGTACTTCTCGCCGGAGCGCTATCTCTCCTCGCCGCGCTCTCCGCCCAGCCGACCTGAGCGCACCCGCATCGACCCGGAGTATTGCGATGCCAATCAACGAGCTCGTCGACCGGCTCTTCGTTCCCCTCGCGCTCGCGACCGTGCTTCTGCTTGGCACTGCTGCCTATCTCGTCAGGCGCTCACTCAAGATCGACCAGTGGCCGTTGCGCACCGAGGACGATGTTCGCGGCCAGGCCGCTGCACGCGCTGCACTGACACAGGCGCGCCGTATTCTCGGTCGCGCCGCGTGGCGCGCGTTGCTCCTCGTGTCTCTGCTCTTCGCCGGCGTCGCGCTCCTGAACGAATTGGTCGCGGGCGTTTGGCGGTGATCGAGCGTTGCCTGTAGGCGTTGGCGAGTTGAGTCTCGCGCGTCGCTGCTCGGCACTTGACGGCCGACGACCATCGATGAACCAACCATCAATACCGGGCCAGCTTTTTGCCTCACGCGCTTGTGAGAGACGCGCGTGGAGAACAGCGGATGCGGTGGACGCCAGGCGGGGAGAGTTCGAATATCGAAGATCGACGAGGCCAGCGAGGCGGCTTCATCCCCGGCGGCCGCGCCGGTATGGGAATCGGCGGCGCCGTGGTTCTGCTGGTGTTGAGCCTGATCTTCGGGCGCGACCTCGTCACCGGCGACACATCCGCGGCCGATAGCACGCGTGCTCGAGAGGCGAATGGGGAGGTCGCGAGCTCACCGGCCGAAGATCGGCTCGTGCAATTCGTCTCCTTCGTACTCGACGACGTCCAGAACAGCTGGCGCTCGATCCTCGGCGATGAGCACATCCCATATCGGGACGCAAAGCTCGTTCTCTTCCGCGACGCGACGCCATCGGGGTGCGGAGTGGCCCAGTCGACGATGGGTCCGTTCTACTGTCCGCTCGATGAGAAGGTGTATATCGACCTCGGTTTCTACGACGAGTTGCAGCGTCGCTTTGGCGCGCCCGGCGACTTCGCGGAAGCATACGTGCTCGCTCACGAGCTCGGACACCACGTTCAGCATTTGCTCGGCATCGATGAGCAAGCCCGCCGAATGCAGCGGGAGAACCCGGCGATGGCCAATTCCATATCGGTCCGTCTCGAGTTACAAGCGGACTGTTTCGCCGGGATCTGGGGACACAGCACGGAACAACGTCGTCTTCTCGAGCAAGGCGACATCGACGAAGCGCTCCGCGCCGCGGCCGCCGTCGGTGACGACCGGATCCAGCGGGCTGCGACCGGTCGCGTCAACGCCGAGTCGTTCACGCACGGATCGGCCGCGCAGCGGAGCGCGTGGTTCAAGCGAGGCCTGACGACGGGTAGGGTCGAAGCGTGCGACACGTTTGGCGATCGCGGACCCTGACCGCGCGCTTACACAAAACCGCGGAGCGACCGATTGCGCGTCCGCGCGCCAGTCACGATACTGGTTCGAGTACTCCAACGAGCCGGAGGCGTGCATGGGCGCTCGCCGCGCCATCCGTTGCGCCGCGGTCGCGATCATCGCCGCAACGCCGGCCAGGGCTGTCGGACAATGGACGACGCTTCGCGGTCGCGTGTTCGACAGCGTCGCCGCGCTGCCTCTCGTCGGCGCGCACGTGGAGCTCGTCAATGCCGACGACCGATCGCATATCCTCTTCCGCACGACTTCCGACTCGTTAGGCCGGTTCGTCGTCGACAGGGTGGGGCGGGGCCGCTACATCGCCGGCTTCATGCATCCGATGCTCGACTCCCTCGGACTCGCGATCACGCAACGGCTCCTGACGGTATCCAGCGACGGCGAGTTGCCTCTCGACCTCGCCGTGCCCGGCCCTGAGCGCATCGAGGACGCGCTCTGCGGCTTCGGCGAGAAGGACACCAACGGCGCCGTTCTCGGTTATGTGCTCAACTCGCACACCTTCGCGCCCACCGATAGCGCGACCGTGATCGCCGAATGGGCCGAGGTCATTCTCGGCAAGGGCGGCGTCGAGCACGAGGTGTTGTCGCGAAAAACGATGACCGATGGGAATGGCTGGTTCGCCCTCTGTGGTGTGCCGACGTCGTCATCCGTCATTCTTCGCGCGGTCAGTGGCGCGGACACGAGCGGCGGCATCGAGATCGAGGTTCCCAAGTCGCGCATTGCGCGGCGCACACTGTACGTCGATCGGCCGCTGCCAGCCGACAGTGGTGTCGCCGTCGCCTTGCGCGCCGACACCGGGCACGCGCGCATCGACGGCGTCGTCACCGGATGGGTGCGAAGCGAGGACGGCGTGCCGATTCCCCGTGCGCGCGTCAAACTCTACGGTAGTAGCGTCGTCGCCGTCACCAATGATTCGGGGGCGTTCCAGCTCGCGGGCGTGCCCGGCGGGACGCAAACGCTCACCTCCCGCGCCCTCGGCTTCGTGCCTGACGAGCGTCCGGTGGATGTCACCGATCGAAACGTCCCCGTCATCATCGGGATGCTCACCGTTCGCCGTTTTCTCGACACCGTGCACGTGCGCGCCAAGCGCCCGACGCTCACGAGCATTGTCGGTTTCGACGGCCGCAGGCGCTCCGGCGCGGGCAAATTTTTCACGGCGGGGGATATCGACCGAATTCACCCGACCGAAGTCACGGACATTCTGCGGCACGCGCCCTCGGTTTCGCTGGCGACGGACAACAGCCACCACGTCCAGATCCGCATGCGGGGCGACATGGAAAGTTGCACGCCGGCGATCTTCCTCGACGGCAAGCAGCTGATCAACTGGGAGCTGAGCGATCTCAACAGCCTCGTTCGACCCGAGGAGATCGGCGGCATGGAGGTTTACACGCCGTCGATGACACCGGCGGAGTTCCGCACGAAGCAGGGCTGCGGCACGATCCTCCTCTGGACGCGAGCCCCGGATCGCTGATCAACCCCCATCCCTGAAATTAGCGTTAGGCGCGGAATGCCAGAAAAGGTACGCGGGAATGCCGGCGATCAGAATCAACACGCCGATCCCCGCCGATCGCGGATTCCGAATCACCGTGTTCACCGCCAGCGACCAGAACGCGGCCACGAAGACGATGGTGGTCCACGGATGCCCCGGCATTCGGAACCCGCCGTCCACCGACCGCGGCTCGCGCCGGCGCAGCACGAGCAGCGCCGCGCCCGTCAAACCGAAGAAGACGGCGTCGAGCGCGACGACATAGTTTAGTATCTGTTCATACCTGCCCGAGAGCGCGATCACCGACGCCCAGATCCCCTGCACCGCGATGGCCACCACTGGCGCGCGCGACCGCTCGCTCACGTACGCCACTCCCTTGAAGAACACGCCGTCGCGTGCCATCGCGAAGTACACCCGCGGCGCGGTCAGCATCCCCTGGCTCAGAAACCCGACCGTCGACACCGCGATGCCGGCGGCGATGAGCCGCCCGCCCGACGGCCCGAGCACGCGCCGCATCACTTCCGACGCCGGCGTCGTCGTCGCCGCCAGGTCGTTCGCGCCGAGCACGCGCAGGCAAATCACGTTCACGGCGACGTACAGCACGACGACACCGAGCACGCCGATGAGCAGCGCGCGCGGCAGGTCGCGTCGCGGCGCTCGCATCTCGCCGCTCACGAACGACGCCGTTTGCCATCCGCCGTACGCAAAGAGCACCGGCACCATCGCCGCCGCCAACGCGGCGAGCGGCAGCGGCGAAGCGTTGGGCGGTGCCGGGGCACGCTCGGCCACGCGCGCCCCGGCCCCGACCGCCACGAGCACCGCGACGGCGAGAATCTTGAGCACCATCAGCGCGCTCTGGACGTTGCTCCCGGCGCGCACGCCGAAGCAGTTGATCGCCGTCAGGACGAGCAACGTCCCTACCGCGAGCACCGATGTCGTTAGGCTCGTTCCCGTCAGCTCGCGGAAGTAGGCCGCGAATGTCATCGCGACCGCGGCCATTCCTCCCGTTTGCGTCACGAGGAGCAGCGTCCAGCCGTAGAGAAATGCCACCATCGGGTGGAACGCATCGCGAATGTAGGCATACTGTCCGCCCACGTCCGGCTTGCGATCCGCCAGCTCGGCGTAGACGAACGCACCCGCGAGCGCAATCACTCCGCCAACGATCCACGGCGTCAGAATGAGACCCGGCGTGTGGACCTGCCGCGCGACCACCGACGGATTGATGAAGATCCCCGCGCCGATGATCCCGCCCATCACGATCATCGTCGCATCGAACAACCCCAGTCGCCGCGCGAGTGCGTTCCGCTCCACGCCTTCCGTTTACGCCTCCGCCGCTGCCGGCTGCGCGAACACCACCACGTAGCCGCCCGGATCGCGCACGACGACCTCGTCCATCCCATAAAATGTCCGCCGCCGCGGAATCACCTGCTCGACCCCCGACAGCGCGCGCTCGACTTCATCGATGTTGCTCACCTCGATGAACAGTCCCATCGCCGGTTTCGCGTTCGCTGAACCACTCGCCATCGGCGGGATGTCCTTCGCCACGCTTGCTCGCGACTGGTACATGATCTCGACACCGTCCTTCGCCAGAATCACGAACCCCAGCGACCCACCATCCGGCACCTCGACGGTCTTGGCAAACCCCAAACGCTCCACCCAAAAGGGGAGACAGGGTTCGATCGCCTCGACCGTCAATAGTGGACTCAGCTTGTGCATCTCGCTCCGCGCCATACTGCATCTCCTTGTAGAGTTGATGCCGACAATCTGAGACGCGGCGCCCAATGCGTCTTGGAAAAATGGAATCGATCCCTGGTATGTCGCCTCGTCAGGCTGACGCCAACCATTCGCTGGGCGTTCTTCCCGTCAGCTCTCTGACCTCGCCCGAGAGATGCGCCTGGTCATAGAAGCCAGCGTCGAGCGCGAGCGCGGCCCAGTCGACCGTTGCCGCGACGCGCGCCTTCGCGAGCGCGTGGCGAACTCGCGCAACCCGCGCGAACATCTTCGGAGCGACGCCGACGTGCAGTGCGAATGATCGCGCGAGGTGCTGCCGCGTCGCGCCGAGTGCCGGCGCGAGCGACGCGATCGAGAGATTGCCGCCCGCGCGAAGAATGGCGCGCACCGCCGCATCGACTGTCCGATCGATCGGGCGCGCGCGCTCGAGCCGGCGGTGCAGGAGCTGCTCGAATGCTCCGCGCACGGCCCCCGGCTCATGACCATGAAGGCCTTCCAAACTCATCCCGCGATCGGTCCACAGATCGGCGATGTCGACTCGCAGGTCGGTGAGAGCCGCAGCTGGAACACCAAGAAAGGGCAGCGCGCGTCCCGGCCAGAACCGCACGCCAACGTACGAGAGCCTGGACGCGCCACGGATCACGAGCGGGCGCGTCATCGTGCCGACGGCGAGCGTTGCGCTCGGCGCCGCGCTTCCGCTGCCGTAGCCGAGCACCAGATCGATGCAGCCGTCCGGGATGATATGCTCCGCCGCCGCGTTAGGCGATTCCGCGCCACGCGTCCAGAAACACTCCACGTACTCGCGCAGCGATGGAGGCGGCGCGTATTCGGTGTAGCCGTTGGCGAGCGGGGTCACGCTCAAACGCTATAGCGGACCACGACGACGGACCAGAGTGTCAGTGCGGATTCGGCGGCGTGTACCCCTGCTCACCCGGCCGCACGGGGCGCGATTCGCGGTCGCCAAACGGCGCCTCACCCGATGCATCCAAGCACGTCACGGCGCGAAGCGCAGCTTCGTTGCCTTGCACCGCCGCGGCCGCGCGCCAGGCACCGAGATTCCATCGCCTCCAGTCGCGATGTTGCGCCACGGGCTCGCTGCCCGCCTTTCCCCAGCGCTGCAGCAGTCTCCGCACGGCGTCGCATCGTGCTTTCACTTCGGTGACACGGCTCGGAGCGGCAACTGGGGACACCGGCTGCGCAACGAGCGCGCCCACGACTTCGCCCACGGCGTCGCCCTCGAGCCGACTCGTGAGATACCAATAGTCGAGCGGCGCATCGACGCTCGCGGGCTTGTGATCGCTCACCGCCAGGCTATCCGCGACGCGCAGCGCCGTCCCCGCGCGCTCGATGTTGACGCGCGCAACGAGCTGCTCTGGATTCACGACATTGAGCGCGGCAAGTGTGAGGAATCCGGTAATCGTCATTCCGGCGGCAAAGTCACGCGTTCGTCCGCGCAGCACCGTTAGGCCGAACCAGGCGAATACCATCGCCAGCCACGCCATGAACACACTCGCGAACGTGCGGTCCGTGCTGAGACCGTAGAAGTGGACGTACAGCGCCATGCGGCCGAAGGCCGACGCCATCACGCCGCCGAGGAGCACGAGCAGCGGGAGCGCGAGCAAACGATGACGACGCACCGCCACCGCGTCTTCGTCCCGAAGCGCCGCGCGCGTCCCGAGAAGCACCGGCAGAACGAGCAACGAGACCATCACGAGCTCGAAGAAGCCCTTGCGCGCGTACTGCGCATAGCTCAATCCCGTCGTGGATCGAACGAGCTGCTCGCCGCCGAACAACCACTCGATCTGCACGCCGACGAACAACAGGAACAGCGCGACGAGCGCCCCCAACACGATCGTCACGTCTAGACTCCCTAACGTGAGAGGCATGCCGTCGCGGAGGCGTTTCGCTGGGCGATCGTCCAGCACCGCGGTGTACAGCCCGCTGCCCGCCACCCACGCGAACACGCCCCCGACGAAGAGATGACTGATCACCTCACCGACATCGATTTTTGGAAGCCTGAGGAGCGACCCGAAGAGCGGATCGGCCGAACTGAGAAGTAACGCGAAAACAAAGAGCAGCGGCACGGTGATCAGCGTCGCGCGGAGCAGCGATTTCGTGCGCTCCCCGCGCCATGCATTTGGCACGTCGACGAAGGCTGCAGCGCCGATGGCGCGCGGGATGGCTGTGAGTCCGGCGCTCACCACCCTCGCCAGCGCTTGTCCCACATCGCGTACGCGTTGGCCGAGAATGCTCCGCATCGGCGAGGCGCGTGAGGACGTGGAAGCAAGCAGGGACAGCGCGACAAGCACCGCTACGAAGTCGTAGAATAGGAGCGATGAGCTGTCGCGCCACGCGAACGCCGCGCCGAAGAAGACCGCCGCGGCGAGCCAGCCCAGTTGTTCGCGCGACACGCCATCGCCCCGGCGGCGAGCGAAGTGGATGAAGGTGCCCGCAAGGACGAGCATCCATACGGAGAATCCGACGCCGAACCCTGAATGGACCAAAGCATCGGCGAGACCGCCGAGGAGCAGGGCGTCCAGGAGAATTCGGCGAGCGGTGGAGCGACGGTCCGAGGGTAGGGGCGGCGCGGCGCTGTCAGCAGATGTCGGGAGTCCCATGGAAAAACTCGTCAAGGATGATGAACTTTACGGTGTAGAGTACTTGGCGTCAATGGCCTTTTTTGCCCTGTCGCTTGACCACGTCCCCTGGCCCCTTGATTGACGATCACCCACCATCGAACGCTTTCTTCTCACCGCGCATCTAATCCCCTCGAGAACCGTGACACGGACCGCGTTTGCCCTCCAGACGAATCCAAAGGTGAACGAACCCGAGCTCATCGCCCGGGTTCTCGCCGGTGACCGGCTTGCCGGGCGCGAGCTCTATGACGCCCACGCACCCCGTGTCTACAGGCTCGCCTATCGCCTAACGGGAGACGCGGAGCTCGCACGAGAGTTCACGCAGGACACCTTCGTTCGTGCGTTCCACCGGCTCGCCGATTTCCGCGGCGATGCCGCCTTCTCCACCTGGATCCACCGTATCACCGTCACCGTCGTCGCCAATGCCATGCGCAAGGTGCGCCGCCTCCGCGAGCGCGAAACCGATCTCTCCGACCTCGATACCGCGTATCCCGCGAGCGCCGGGGCGCGGCGCGTCGATCCCGACCTCCGCGACCGGCTCGCGAAAGCGATCGACGCGCTGCCCGAGATCTATCGCACGACGCTGATCATGCACGACCTGGAAGGCTACACCCACACGGAGATCGCCGGCGTTCTCGGCGTCGCCGAAGGCACCTGCAAGAGCCGATTGTCGGCCGCCCGCGCGCAACTCCGCGCTGCGCTCGCCGATTTCGCGAAGGAGTACGAGACATGACCGACGAAAACCGCGACCGTCTGGACGAACTGCTGCAGGACGCAGCCCTCACATACAATCGACCCCCTGACGAGCGGCTCATGCCCCTCGACGAGATCTGGGCCAGTGTCGAAGCGCAGACGTTCCCGGCAGCACGCCCACCATCTCGCTCCGCACACTGGCTGCGCATTGCGGCCGCGCTCGTGATCGGCGTCGGTATTGGGCGCCTCTCCTTCATCCTCGGTCGCGCCAAGCCAACATCCTTTGTGTCGGCAAGCGCGACCAGCGCCGCAAATAGCTCGGCGCCTGTTTCATCCACGGCAACGGCACCGACGCAGCCTCTCGATCCGACCACCTCTCGATACCTCGGCCAGGCCGCGGCGCTTCTCATCGCTCTCCCCACGGAGACGAACGGCGCGCGTCCCGACCAGGCATTCATGAAACGCGCGAACGAGCTCTTGCTCACCACGCGCCTTTTGATCGACTCTCCCTCGGGAGCGGAGCCCGCCCTCCGCAACCTGCTCGAGGACTTGGAGCTGGTGCTCGTGCAGGTGGTGCGACTGGAGAAGGAGCGCGATCACACGCGTCGCACCGAGATGGAGCTCATTCAGCAGGCCCTCGACCAACGCGACGTCATTCCACGGCTGCGTACCGCCGCCTCGGAATACGCCGCTGATGATTGAGTTGGCCCTCGCCCCCCCCGATTCACCGATCGCAATCACGTCCAGAGCATTCGAGGAGATCTCTCGATGAAGTGTCTAACGCTGCTGATATGCATCGCTATCGTTGCTCCCCCTTCGTCGGCGTCGTCGCAGGCTGTGCCGCCCGCGCCGCCAGCGCCGCCGGCGCCGCGTGCTGCCGCACCGGCCGAGTGGCGATATCAGATCGACGCTCGCCTGGACCAGGAGCGCCAGGCGGAACTACAGGATCGGCAACGCGAGCTGGAGGAACGCCAGGCCGAGCGGATGGTGGAGCAAGAGCGACGGATGCAGGAGCGCATGTTCGAGCGCGACCTAACGAGTCCCCGCGCGACGAGATTCGAGTTCGTCGAGCCGACGGTGGCGCCAGTATCGCCGATTGCCCCTCTCGCGTGGTCCGACGAAGCGCGAGTCCCCGAGTCCCTCGACGGCGCATTCCTGAATCGACGGCCCCCGTTGCCGTGGGCCCAGGGCGATCCCGCCGATTCGCTCTACCGTGTCGCCCGCGAGGCGCTCAACCGCGGCGATTATCGTCGCGCGGCGCAGCTCTTCAACGATCTCACCCGGCGTTATCCGAGCTCGTCGTATGCCTATGTCAGTACCTACTACGAGGCGTTCTCGCGCTACCGGATCGGCACGACCGAGGAGCTGATGGCCGCCGACCGCGCCCTGCGTACGATCGCCGATCGATCGGCGCCAACGGCGAGTGGCTGGCGTGACAACACGGACGTCGACGGCTTACGCACGCGAATCCGGGGCGCGCTCGCCATGCGCGGCAACGATGGTGCCGCGATGGACGTGGAGCGGCAGGCGCGCGAGGCTGGGACCTCGTGCGATCAAGAAGACCTCATGGTTCGCGTCGAGGCGCTCAACGCGCTGAGCCAGATGGATGCCGCGGCAGCACTGCCGATTCTCAAGCGTGTTCTCGAGCGGCGAGAGGAATGCCTCGTCGAGCTCCGGCGTCGGGCGATCTTCATGCTCGCGCGACGTGCCGATGGCGAGGCAACATCACTCCTCATCTTGTCGGCGAAGAACGATCCGAATGTCACCGTGCGCTCCGAGGCCATCTCCTACCTGCCTCGCATGCCCGGCGACGCGGGCGTCGCTGCCCTCGCGGACATTCTCCGTAGCTCCGATGACGAGCGCATTCAACGCACTGCCGTCCGTGCGCTCATGTCCTCCGAGAGTCCGCGCGTTCGGTCCAGTCTCCGCGGTCTGCTCGAGCGCCGAGACGCTTCGGAGACCCTCCAGCTCCAGGTGCTCGAGGCGTACAGCAAGGAGCGCAGCACGCCTGACGATGCCACGTATCTCCGCCAGCTGTACAACAGGTCGGAAAGCGAGCGCATAAAGATGGCGATAATTTCGGCGTTGGCGCGAATCGGTGGCAGGGACAATCAGGATTGGCTCACTGGTCTCGTGCGGAACACGAGCGAGTCGTCCCAGTTGCGATACGCAGCGCTGCAGCGTCTCAGCCGATCGGACCTTCCTGTTTCCGAGATCGACAGGCTCTACGACGCGTCGGACTCGCGGCAGATGCGCGAGCAGGTCATCTCGGCGCTCGGGAGCCGCAAGGAGCCGGAGGCCACCGATAAGCTGATCGAGATCGCGAAGAACAGCACCGATCTCGATATGCGCCGGCTGGCGATCAACTTTCTCTCGCGCAAGAACGATCCGCGGGCCACCAAGCTGCTCATGGAGCTGATCGAGAAATGAGGAAATACTTAATTCTCCCCGGTGCGAGCGGCGTGCTGGCGGTTGCCGCCCTCGCGGTCTCGATGCCGGCGCACGCGCAATCGATTGCGCGGCGCGTCGCATCCGCGCCCGAAGGCCGCGTCCAGTTCAGCTTTGCCGCGAGGCCGGAGGTGTGCGGCAACGGCCGCAGTTACATCCAGACCGGCCCGAACAGCTTCTCCGGATCGTGGGACGACACTCGCCGCATGGATCCATGCGTCGCCGGTCCCGTGCGTGTCGTTCTCGATCGAGCTGACCGCGAGGTCATCTCGTTGCAGACCTTCGTCGGCCCGCCCAGCGTCGACCCGGGTACGACGGATCTCGGAACCGTTCGCCCTGAAGACGCGGTGGACTATCTCTTCTCGCTCGCTCGTGAGGCGGAAGGCCGAGTCGGGCGCGAGGCGATCTTGCCGGCCATGCTCGCCGATGGGGTCGGCACCAGTGCAGACCTGCTTGCGATCGCACGCGACGCCACGCGCCCACGCGAGACTCGCCGTTCGGCGCTTTCCTGGCTGGGACAGACGGCCGGCGCGCGCGGCGCGATCCCGGCTCGAGTCACCGATGCACTCCTCGAGATCGCGCGGGACGAAAACGACAATATGGACGTCCGTCGCACCGCGTTAGGTGTCCTCTCTCGTCTCGACCACGGAGCTGGAATCCCGCCGCTAATCGAGTTGGCGCGCGCCAACCTCTCCGGCGACCGGACGTGGCTGTCCAAGGAGTCGCTCGGCGCGCTCGCGCGCTCGGGCGACCCACGCGCACGCGATTTTCTGCGCGGTGTCGTCCAGCGTACAGACCTCGCCGACGACGTCCTCTACACCGCCATTCGCGGCCTGGGCACTGAATACGCCACTGGCAGCGACGCCGAGCTCCTTCGGCGGATCTATCCGAAGCTGACGCGCGAGCGCTCGCGGGACGCGGTGCTGTCCGTCGTCGCCGAAATGGGCGGCGCCGAGAACACGAGGTGGCTGCTCGGCATCGCCCGCGACGAGAGCGCGCCGATCTCCACCCGTCGCCGTGCCCTATCCTATGCCTCTCGTGCTGGCGTTCCCACCGCGGACCTCGTGAGGCTGTACGACACAACCACCGACCCGCAAATGAAAGACGCGCTCATCGGCTTCTACGCGCAGAGCGGCGATAGGCTGGCGGTCGACAAGCTCCTTTCGATCGCCAAGAACGACGAAAACCCGGGCATCCGTCGGCGCACGATCGCCCAGCTGTCTCGCTCCGATGATCCGAGGGTGAAGGAGTTCCTCAAGGATCTCATCGAGCGGTAGCGTCCGTTATCAGGACCCGCCGCGATGTCACAAGATGGTGCGCGTCGTCACAGCACACGCGAAGAGCGACCGGTAAGATTGCGGGTCCTCAAACGGGTGTAAAAATGATTCAGCTCCGTTCGCTAGCCATCCTAGCGATTCTCGCAAGCGCTGCCGCGTGCAAGGTATCGGATGAAAATGCTCGTGCTGACAGCGTCCGCACCGCCGAGCAACTGAAGCTCACCAATCAGCTCGCGGCCCAGAAGGATTCCCTCGTGACCGTCGTGCTCGATGCCGACAGGTTCATCTCCCAGATCGACAGCCAGATAACGCGGGTGAAGGACATCCCCGCGCCAAAGCGCAAGAAGGACAGTGAGAGCCCGATTCAGGACCAGCTTCAGGCCCGAAAGGACCTTCTCGTGCGAGTCAATGCACTCGTGAAGCGCGCGCAAACCACGGCGCGAGAGCTCGCAGCGGCCAGGGGCCGCGTGAAGAATCTGTCCACGGACAGCGCCAAGCTCGTGGCTTCGATCGACGCGAATCAGAAGATGATCCTCGACCTGAACTCGACGATCCAGCGCCAGACGATGCGCCTCGCCTCGATGCAGTCCCAGGTGGACAGCCTCGCTGGCGCCAATGCCAAGCTTGGTACGGAGTTGTCTCTCCTCGAGACCACACACAACAAGGTGTATTACGTCATCGGTCGCGAGGACGATCTCCTCAAGAAGGGGATCGTCGTCCGCGAGGGCGGTGCGAATCTCCTTCTCGCGCATCCGGGCCGTACGCTCCAGCCTGCACGCACGCTCGACGCGTCGCTGTTCACGGCGATCGATCAGCGTGAGGTGAAGGAGATCGCGGTGCCCGATTCGACGCGCGAATACGCAATCGTATCGCGTCAGAGTCTCGACGACGCGGAAGTCGCCTCTCGCAATCGGACCAACTTCAAGGGCAACCTGAAGATCACGGACGCCGACAAGTTCTGGTCGCCATCCAAGTACCTGATCATCGTCGAGCGATAATCAGATAGGTCAAAGCTGTGAGGGAAGGATCCGCTCCAATCAAGGAGCGGATCCTTCGTCTTTTTCGGAGAGGGGTTAGTCAGTTTGCTGCTGTTGTACTAATCATCTAGTATAACGGCACTCATGCCGTTGATTGTCGACCCTTCCGATCCTACCCCGATATATGCCCAGCTCGAGCGCGCCATTCGCGCCGAGATCGCCGCTGGCCGGCTCGGCCCGGGCAGCCGGCTTCCCACAGTGCGGCAGCTCGCCGTGGACCTTCGTATCAACGCCAACACCGTGGCCAAGGTCTACTCCGAGCTCGAGCGTGCCGGCGTACTCAACACCCAACGCGGCGTCGGAACCTTCGTTCGTGAAAACGGCGTGGCACACGCGGCGAAATTGAGCGCTCGCGAGCGTGAGCGCCTGCTCCATCAGGTGACCGACCGTCTTCTCGCCGACGTGCACGCGTCTGGGCTCACCATCGATGAGATCATCCGTCATCTCGAGGCGCGCCGGACCAACGACAGTGAATGAGTAGGCGCGCTCGCAACCTGGATCGATCAACGTGTCATAACCACGAAACTTCAAGGCCGAGGAGACGTTGACCTCGGATACCGAGCCGGTGAATGTTGATGCCGTTCCTTTGTTGAATGGGCTACGATCCCGAGAAGGCGGCGCTCGAAGTGCAGGATTCGCTACGTTCGTTCCCGGGACCGCTGCCGAGTCGATGGGACTCGGCAGACTTCTCTGTGCCGCCGCCGTGCGCCGAGACGCGCTCAGTTCCGGCGCAACCGAGTAGCTAACCTCCGGCCTCTACCCCCTCCGCCCGTGTCTCAGCCTAGCGTCGCAGCCACCGCTCCCAGCACGTCTCTGTGGGAAGACTTCATCGACATCTTCGTCTCACCGGCGAGTGTGTTCCGTCGCCGTGAACGGAGTAGTTGGATCATTCCCCTCCTCGTCGTAACTGTCCTCGTCGGGATCATCGCCATCGCGAGCAAGGGAGTCCTGCAGCCTGTAGTGGACGCGGAATTCGAGCGCGCCGCCGACCAGATGCGCAAGAATCCACAGATCACGGAAGAAATCATCGAGCGCACGCGCGGGTTTTCGATGTGGGCGGCGACATGGGGCCCGGTCATCCTCACGCCAATCGCCGTGATCCTTGTCGGACTCATGACTTGGCTCGTCGCGAAGCTCGTGGACTCCAAGCAGACGCTCCATGCGGCGCTCGTCGTCGCGAGCTACTCGTTCGTGCCTCGCGTCGTGCAGGGAATCTTCAACGCGGTTCAGGGGCTGCTGCTGAAGCCCGAACAGCTGGGCGGAATCGTGAAGCTGTCTCTCAGCCCGGCGCGTTTCGTCAATCTGAGCACGACCAGCCCCGTCGTTGTACAAATTTTAAACCGCTTCGATCTGTTCACGATCTGGGTGACGGTGCTGCTGGCGATCGGCGTATACGTTACAGGCCGTGTTTCGAAGGGGCAGGCTGCCGTCGCCGGGGTTCTGTTCTGGGTCGTTGGCTCGCTTCCAGCCCTTCTCGGCGCCCTTCGCCAGGCGGCAGCATCGTAGGCGTGGGAGCGTTGGCGGCGAGCGCGGTGCGTTCAACGCTCCGCGCTCAACGCTCTACGCCGCCTGTGCCGTACCGCACTCCGAGCAGAATTTCGCCGCGCGCGGTAGGGACGTCCCGCAGCTCGTGCAGAACTTCGCTGTCGCCGCGGCGCCGGCCGCGGGAGCGTTAGGCGCGGCGCCAGGCTGCGGCTTGTTCGCGGTCAGCGCGTCGGCCATCGTCTTCCCCATCGCCAGCCCGGCGCCCAAACCTGCGCCCAGCCCCGCGCCACCGCCCGGATTGGCCGCGGCGATCGGCATCGATTGCGCTGCCTGAAACTGCGTATAATCGCGCAGGTTGCCGACGATGTTCATGCCGATGCGCTCGTCGAGCTTCTGCTGCAGGTCCTCGGGCAGCGAGAGATTCTCGACGACGAACGAGTCCAGCCCCAATCCGAGATCGGTGAAGATCGACGCGAGTTGGTCGGTGAGCGCCCGAGAGAGTTCGTTCAGGTTCGACGCCATGTCCATGAACGGGATCTTGCTCTGCGCGAAGGCGTCCGACACACGACCGACGATCGTATTGCGCAGATGGCCGTCCAGATCCTCGACCGTGTAGAGATCCCGAGTGCCGCTCACCTTCTGGTGAAAGAGCAGCGGATTCACCATGTGGTACGAGTAGAGGCCGAAGCCGCGCAACCGGATCATTCCGAAGTCGGTGTCGCGGATCGCGATCGGATTCGGCGTCCCCCATTTCTGGTTGGTCTGGAGCCGCGTCGAGAAGAAGTAGACGTCCGACTTGAACGGGGACTGAAAGCCTTTGTCCCAGTTTCGCAAGTTCGTAAGCAGCGGCAACGTTCGCGTTTCGAGCGTGTAGAGCCCCGGCTTGAACGCGTCGGCGGCCTTGCCCTCGTTCACGAAAAGCGCCATCTGCGACTCGCGCACCGTGAGCTGGGCGCCATACTGGATTTCCATGTCCAGCATCGGATACCGATAGGCGAGCACGCCCTCTCCGGTTTCCGTCCATTGAATGACGTCAACGAACTGTTTTCGAATGAAGTCTCGAAGGCCCATCGGTTCCTCGCTGTTGCGCCGGTCGAATCGGAAGGGGCGTCCGGGCATGTCACGGCCGCCGAGAATAGACGAGCGCGGCGACGTAAGGCAATCGCCTCGTCACCCCGGGTCAGACGTCGTTCGCGAGCATCTGGCGAAGGCGCTCGTCGTACCGCCGGCTGCAGGTCAATCGTGTTCCGCTGCGGAGGATGATCACGTGGTCGCCGTGGAACCAGGGCTGCAGCTCGCGAATCGCGTCGATGTTCACGATCGCCGACCGGTGGACGCGCAGGAAGAGTCCCGGATCGAGCTTTGTCTGGAGCGCCCGAAGGCTCTCGCGCACCAGGTGACTCGCGGCGCCCACATGTAACCGAACGTAGTTGTCCGCCGCCTCGATCCAGTCGACCTCCTCCGTCCGAACGAAGAACGTTCGCCCGCTCGCCTTGACGGCGATTCGCGTTAGGCTGCGGTTCCCGGCTACTCCGCGGTTCGAGAGGCGTTCGGTGTGGAGCGCGAGCAGTCGCGCATCGACGACGCCAGCCGCGCGGCGCTCGAGGACCCGTTCGCGCGCCCGATCGAGTGACTCGCGGAATCGGTCGCGCCCGACCGGCTTCAACAGATAGTCGAGCGCATGCGCGTCGAAGGCGCGGAGCGCGTGCTCATCATAAGCCGTCACGAACACGATCACAGGCAACTGCTCGACGCTCAGTGACTCGAGGACCTGAAATCCGTCGAGCTCGGGGATTTGTATGTCGAGGAAAACGAGATCGGGCGCCCGGCGGCCGATCGCTTCGGCAGCCTTTCTCCCGTCCGTACATTCGTCGACGATCTGGATGTCACGTTCGTTCGCCAGCAGACGACGCAGCCGCCGAAGGGCCAAGGGCTCGTCGTCGACGAGCACGGCGCGAATCGGCGCCGCCGCACGGGCGCCGGCGCGGACGCCATTACGCTCCACGCGACACGCCCCCGTTAGGCGACGGCAATCCGGGCGTGACGTCGATTGCATGGCCGGCTATCGTGTCATGCAGGGGGAGCGTCAACGAAGCGACCGTGCCGCCGTTTGCGCGACCTTCCAGAGTGAAGGCGTAGTTCGTCCCGTACAGCTGACGCAGACGTGATGTGGTATTTGGTACTCCCACGCCTTCGCGGTCACCGGGTGCCGCGTGCCGGCGAGCCCGCGCTGCCTCCAGACCGATGCCATCGTCGCGGACTTCGAGGAGGAGCAGCTGTTTCTGCAAGTTGCGCCGCGCGATGACTTCGACCTGGCCACCACTCGCGCGCGGCGCGATGCCGTGACGGATTGCGTTTTCGACGAGTGGTTGGAGCACCAGGTTCGGCACGAGCGCTTGCATCGCGCCCGCGTCGACGTCGAGCGTGACCTCGAGACGTCCGGCGAACCGGGCACGCTGAATGACGAGATAGCGCTCCAGCAGCGCGAGTTCCTCGCCAAGCGATATTTCCTGCGCCTCCGCCGAGCCAATCGTGTGACGCAGCAATTCGCTCAGGTGCGTAATCATTCGCTCGGCGCCATCCGGATCGGCGTGAACCTGCTCCGAGATCGCGTTGAGAGTATTGAAGAGAAAATGCGGTTGGAGCTGCATCTTGAGCAGTCCGAGCTGGGCGCGCGCGAGTTGCGTCTTGAGATCGATGGCCGCCAACTGCTCGTCCCGATACATGCGCTGATACTCCAGCGCCACCGCGGCCGCCACGATCGCCCAGTAGACGAAGACCTGGAGCGCCATGGATGCCAGGAGTCCGGGAGGCCCCATACGAACCGCGGGTATCACCGCGCCCACGAAAATACGCAGCTGCATTCGCGCGACGAGAAACACGATCGTCGCGGGCAGGTGGACCGCCAGTGAGCGCCACGGCCTTCGCGTGAAGTTGAAGCGCCGCGTGAGCCAGAAGATGCCTGGCGCGAGCAGCGCCCACACGTACCAGTCTGCTAGGGAAAAGGCGAGGAGACGCGCGACGGAAACCGTGCGTGTTCCGCCGTACGAGTAGGTAATGACCGACTGCACCGCGAACACGGCGCCGATCGCGGTCCAAACGCCGACATACGTTGCGAGTGCGATCGCGCGCCGCGCGGGCGAAGTCCGAGATTCGGGCACCCCTCTGATGTACTGGCGGGCGCGGCAGTCGGCCAGCCGCGTGGGGCGAGTGGGTCTTGGGTGATGGCGAGTGTCGGAGATCCGATAGTTATTGACGGCGCCGACAGGTCCGTGCAGTGTCCCCTCCATGGCTCATACCACCGACGTCGTCATCGTCGGACTCGGAGCGATGGGAAGCGCCGCGCTGTATCATCTCGCGCAGCGAGGCGTTCGTGTCGCTGGGTTCGATCGCTACACCCCACCGCACCATCTCGGATCGACGCATGGCCTCTCGCGGATCATTCGCGAGTCGTACTTCGAGCATCCGCGGTACGTCCCGCTGGTGCAGCGCGCGTACGATCTCTGGTTCGATCTCGAGCGCCGCGCCGCCCACCGCCTCTTTCATCAGACCGGCGGTCTGATGATTGGCCGGGCGGACGGAGTGCTCGTCAGCGGTGCCCTGCGGAGCGCGCGAGAACATGGTCTCGAGCACGAAGAGCTCACCGCGGCGGCGGCGCATTCCCGTTTCCCCGCCTTCAGGATTCCCAGCGAGATGATCGCGTTCTATGAGCCGCGCGCCGGAATTCTCGATCCCGAAAGGTGTGTAGATGCTCATCTCAGGCTCGCTGCCGAAGCGGGCGCCGAAGTGCACGTCGAGGAACCCGTTCGCGAATGGAGCGCCCGCGGCGGGCGCGTACGAGTCGTCACGTCCAAGGGCGATTACGACGCCGGTCGCCTAGCTCTTTGCGCCGGAGCGTGGACGCCGCCCATGCTCCAGGACGATTCGATTCCGCTCCGAGTCGAGCGGCAGGTGATGCATTGGTTCACCCCCGCGCGCGACCCGGAGCTCTTCACGCCGGCCTCCTGTCCGATCGCGATGATCGAGTACGCGCCCGATCGAATCTTCTACTTCGTTCCCGATGGCGGCGACGGTGTGAAGGCAGCCATCCACCATGAAGGCGAGGCCGCCGATCCTGACAAGGTGCGCCGCGACGTCGACGAAGAAGAAGTCGAGCGCGTGACGGATCTCCTCGCGACCTACCTTCCGGCGGCCGCCGGCGTGCGGCGCCGCTCGGCGACGTGCCTCTACACGAACACCCCCGATGGGCATTTTCTCATCGCGCCCCACGCTGAGCACAGCGAGGTCCTCATCGTGAGCGCGTGCTCGGGACACGGATTCAAGTTCGCGAGCGCGATTGGCGAGGCGGTCGCCGATCTCCTGATGGGAACTCCACGACTGGACCTGCTGCCTTTTGGACGCGAGCGGTTGACGCAGAACACATAGACGGCTATCTATATACCCGTGCCGATCGATCAGGAACGCTTCGCCCGAATTGCCAAGGCGCTCGCCGATCCCAGGCGGTTTCAGATTCTTGAAGAGATCGCCAACTGTCGTGAGGTGGGCTGCCAAAGGTTGTGCGAGCAGTTCCCGGTCGCCCAACCAACGATGTCGCACCACTTGAAGGAGCTTGCGAGGGCAGGTCTCATCGAGCCCTGGCGAGAGGGACAGTTCGCGTTCTACCGATTTCGAGCCGATGTGTTCGACGACTACGTGAGCGCGCTCGAGGTCCGGCTTGCCTTGCATTCGTCGGCGTCCCCTCGTCGAGTGGCCGAGGGTCGGGCACGCGACGCCGCTTCTCGCATCGGTCGCGACGCGAGAAGCTGAAGCCGGCGACGGCACCTAAGGGACGGGATCTTCTTTTGGCATGTGGTAGTTATATAGATGGATATAGAAATGCCGATTCTGTGAACCGGCGGAGGTGAAGGATGAGTGAAGTCAGGGTCGAGGGTCCGGTCGTCGAGGTTACGGACCAGATCTTTTCCGCGGAGATCGAGGCGCATCGCGGCGCTGCGATCGTCGATCTTTGGGCGGAGTGGTGCGGCCCATGCCGAGCGCTGAGTCCCATTGTGAGCGACCTCGCACGCGAATTCGAAGGGCGAGTAAAAGTCGCCAAGCTGGACATCGACAATAATCCGGTGACCACCGCGCGGTACAACGTGCGGTCGATCCCGACGCTTCTCTTCTTCCGCGACGGACAGCTGGTCGAGTCCGTCGTTGGATTGCGTTCTAAGAACGAGCTCGTCGCGCGCCTCGCCAAGCTCGCGGCGTGAGGAGGAAGTTGACGAAGGGCGGGGAGGATGACTATGAAGTCGAAAAATTCCAGGGTAGCCAAGCGCCTGCCGGCGCGCGCCGATGTGTCGGCCGCCGAGGGCGCGGAGCTGCTCGATCTCTACATCGCGGAGTTGTCGCGTGCACCCGTGCGCACGGCTCCGGATCAAAAGCTGCTCGCGCGCCGCTATCGCGACACGTCGCTGCCTAACGCGGAGCGAGAGGCGGCAAGGGCGGAGCTCATTCGCGCGAATTTGCGTTTCGCGTTTTCGATCGCGAAGCAGTATCAGCACCGTGGTCTTGGCCTCGAGGATCTCGTGAGCGAGGCCAACGCCGGACTGGTGCGCGCGGCGGACAAGTACGATCCCGACGTCGGCGTGAATTTCATCAGTTACGCTGTGTGGTGGATTCGTCAGGCGCTATCCTCGGCGGTGACCAAGCACGGACATGCGGTTCGTGTCCCACTGGGGCGGGCGACGGACGTTTCGCGCATCGCTCGCGCTCAGCATGTGCTTCGGGACAAGCTCGGTCGTGAGCCAAGCGACGACGAGGTGGCGCAGATCGCGTCGCTGGATGTGGCGCTCGTGCGCAGCATTCGCGCGCTCTCGCAGCCGACGTATTCGTTCGACGAGCCGGTGGCCGGCCGCCGCGGTGATCCGTCGCGCCTCACATTGGCCGACGTGATTGCCGTCGAGCCGATCGACGACGCACCCAGTGGTGCGCCGTCGCTCGAGGACGAGTCGCGGCGTGCGGCCCTCGATCGGGCCATGGATGTGCTGAGCCCGCGCGAGCGGCAGGTGCTGGTGATGTACTATGGCCTCGGTGGCGATGAGCCGATGACGCTCAAGCAGATCGGACTCGCCTTCGGCGTCAGTCGCGAGCGTGTTCGTCAGTTGCGCGAGCGCGCACTCGGCCGCCTGAGAAGCGATAAGGCACGGCAACTCTTCCAGGAATCGGCGGCGTGATCGCGTCAGCCGAGCTCGAGCCCCTCGCCGCACCCGACGGCGAGGCGCTCGACGCGTATTCACGCGCGGTCGTAGCTGCCGTTGAGCGGGTGGGGCCGGCGGTGTTGCATCTCGAGGTCAGCGGTGGCGCTGTTCCCAGTCGTCGGCGCGGTGTGCCGAACGAGACTGGCGGGACGGGGTCAGGCTTCTTTTTCACCCCTGACGGCTTCTTGCTGACCAACAGCCACGTCGTGCACGGAGCGCGCGAGGTGCGCGCCACGTTCGTGGATGGCGGGACATTTGTCGCCTACCCGGTCGGGGATGATCCCTCGACCGACCTGGCAGTTTTGAAAGTCGATCACGCTGTTCCGGCCTTTGCCGCGCTCGGCGATTCGAGCCGTATTCGCCAGGGTCAGCTGGTCGTCGCAATAGGTAACCCACTCGGTTTCCAAGCGACGGTTACGGCTGGCGTCGTGAGTGCGCTCGGTCGGACAATGCGGTCTCAGTCGGGCCGCTTGATCGACGGCGTCATTCAGACCGACGCGGCATTGAACCCCGGCAACTCGGGCGGACCACTCGTCAATGCGCGGGCGGAGGTCGTGGGAGTCAACACGGCAATCATTGCCGGCGCGCAGGGCATTTGCTTCGCGATCCCCGCGAACACGGCGCAGTTCGTCGCCTCGCGTCTCATTCGCGACGGCCGCGTTAGGCGGAGCTACATCGGCGTGGTCGGCCAGACGATCGCGCTGACGCGCCGACACGCGCAGCGCTTTCATCTTGCCGCCCAGGGCGGCGCTCTGGTCACCGATGTGACGCCGAACAGTCCGGCCGAGCACGCGGGACTCCGGCCGCGCGACATCATCATCGCGATCGATGGCGGCGTCGTGGGTAGCGTCGACGATCTCCAGCGTCAGCTGACCGAGGAGCTCATCGGACGCGACGCCGAGCTGACCATTTTACGCGGTGGAGTTCAGCAAACGCTTCGCGTGAGGCCCGCCGAGAGCGCCTAGGGCGACGCACGCTAGACTCTTCCGCTCGCACTCGAAGCCTTGGGGCGCGGATTGGCGCTCCGGCGACCGAAATAAATCCATAGACCGGCGAGAACGGCTAGTCGGCCAACTAACCATTCTCTATCAATGACAAAGGTTAGAGCGTAGCTCGTGACCGACGGAATCCCCGAGTGGGCGAGCACGCTGTCGCGCCAGACCGAGCCGGACACGCGGAGCACTTCCGGTACGTGCAGCCGGCTCTCGTATTTCCCCGCCGAACGCAGCAGTTCGGCCCGGGCGTCGCTGTCGCCTGCCAGCGACGCCCGGGTGGCGAGGAGCCGCATTGTCTCTGGGTCGAGGCTGGCACGGGGCGGCGCATAGATGGGTGCGAACGCCAGCAGCCAGGTGATCGTGTCCACCGCCATTTCCGGCGCGACGTCCGCCGTGGCTGCGTAACGAGTTGTTGTGCGAATCGCCCGCGCTCGCCAGGGCGGGAAAAGGAGCACGACGAGCGCGACCCCGACGGCTCCGACGAGAACAATCCATCGTCGTCGGACGCGCCGCATCGGCTATCAGGAGCGGCTGGCTCGTCGGGTCACCGCGCCGCGATCGTCGAAGCACAGCGGTCGCGTTTCGTTCTCGGGCGCTCGTGCTTCCAACGGGAGCGTTGTCGGTGCCGTTCCAACCCACACGACACAGTGATGCGCCGGCAGTCGATCGTGAGTGGCGATGCCCCACCAGCTTTTTCGATCCGGAGTGAAAAGCGTCACGTGCACGCCCGGCGGAAGCTGGACCATCGGCAGCGAGCGAAGGGAGGCGACGTATCGCGTCGAGTCGTAGTAGAACCCTTCCTGCGCCGTGACGATCTTGTCGAGCGACATCGTGAGCATTGTTTCATAACGCCGTCGATCGCGACCGCCGCTGTACCGAACGAAGGTCCCGATCAGAACGATGAGAACGAGCGCCGCGCTCGCGGCGATGATGTTCCGACGCGAGAGAAGCGACTGAATCGACCGCGGCTGCTTCGACGTCGATACCGGCGCACTGGCCGTTGGACCTTCCGCCATCGATCGTTAGGCTATGTGCGATTCGGAGCGGTCGTCGGGCGTGACGATGTCGCCGCGCGGCACGGTGCGCGGCCGTTCGATCGCCAGGTCGGGCAGAGCAGCACCCGGAATCGATCCATCGAGCACCACGCGCTCGAAGGACGGCGCGGAGACGGCGCGGATTCGACCAACGAGCCGTCGATCGATCAGGCGCTGTCGCGCGCGCGACGCAACGAAGGCGATCGCGAACACGCCGACGCCGCAGAGCAGGCTGTTAGGCGCCGAGCGCCCGGCGTCGGGCGTGAACGCGATCGCAAGGGAGTACAGCCACATGAATCCGCACATCGCGAGCAATCCGTGACCCGCGGCCAGCAACACACGATCGCTCATGAGAGGCACTCCCGAGAATGAAGCAAGCCGCGCCCGGCGGCGTGCAGGAACGCGCCCGCGCACGGTGAGCGCGAGACGCCAGATCGTTCGGAGACACAGCGCGAGTCCGACGGCGAAGAGGACATCGGCGACGTTGAAGCTCGTCTCCCCACGCGAGCCACTGAAGGCAATGAAGTCGACGACGCCGTGCGGAGGCGGAAACGCGTTCGCGAGATTCGCGGCGCCGGCGCCGGCTACGAGTCCCAGAGCAGTCGGCGCGCTGCCATCGATGGTGGCGAGTTGTCGGCATACGAGCACGATCAGAAGCGCGACGATCGTCGTGAACACAGCCGTGATCGGCAGCTCGAATCCGCCGGCCTCGAGACCGCCGGCGAGGCGCGTGTTGTTGACCACGGCGAGATGCCAGCCCGCACCGATCGGTAGGTCGCCATCTCCGAGTGCCCGCAACGCCCATTGCTTCGTCGCGAAATCAGCGATGAAAACGACGCTCGCGGTGATGGCGAGCCGATCGATCGGGCCGCGGCGCATGAGAGACTTTGAATCGTTAGGGCGCCGTGGCGCGAGCCGCTGGTGCGGCGGGTGTCGCCGCCACCGGGCCTCGTACGCTGGTGTGAATCACCAGTGCGGGCCGGGACCGACCCGCCGCGCGAGCGGTGACGCGCAACTCACCAGTGTCGGCGGCGGCCTGCCAGATGGCGTTGGCGACGCCCGCGCTGTCGGTGGAAGCCTCTACCGGCGATACGCTGCCCTTGCCGTCAACTTCGAAGCGAACGGTCACGCCGCGCTGCGGCGTGCCACTCGAATTGGAGACTTTTACCGAGAGCTTTCCAAATGAACCGGGGGCGACCACGGAGTCCGGAACTGCGACCGCGGCAAGCGTGGGCCTCGTGAACTGCGGGATCACGATCAACAGCAACAGCGCGATAATGACGAGGATGGCAACGGTCTCGAAAATCGAGAATCCGTTGCGCGCGGTACGGCTCACGAACTGCCTCCTGGGATCTAGGCACGTCCGTGCATCGAAAGTGCACAGGGAGTGCCGAAACGTCGCCTATTATAAGCGCGACGCCCCGAGAGGTCTATCAGATTATGCTGATTCTCGCCGGAGCGTTTCCGCCCTGTTGCCGCCTGCATCACTGGAGCGACTGGGGCGGAAGGACACCCGGACGGCGCCGAAGCGGAGCTCTGCCGCGCCCTGAATGATCGCTTCACCGTCGATGCGGCGGCCATCGACGAAGGTGCCGTTCGTCGACGCCAGATCGATCAAGTGCCACACCGAGCCGCGCCGCAGCAAGGTGGCGTGCGCACCTGAAACGCTGTCATCGGCGATCCGAACGTCGTTTTCGGCGCTTCGGCCGACATGGACGACGGGGCGCTCGACCGGGAAGCGAGCGCCCTTGAGCGGACCGTCACTGAGTACCTCGATCGTTGCAAGGGACCGGCGGTCTGCCTCATTCCAACCAGGCTGTGTTAGTGGCGCAACGATCTCGAATCGGAACTCGTGCTCGCCAATCCGGATGACGTCGCCCTGCCCAAGCTGTTGCGAACCACGAACTTTGCTTCCGTTGACCAGAACGCCGTTGGTGCTCCGGTCGGTGATGATGTAACCGTGCAGTGAAGGTGCGATCAGCGCGTGCTGGCGCGAAATCGATGTCGCCGGCAAGACGACCTGACAAACCGGGTCCCGGCCGATGTGAAGCCCGCTCGGAGGAACGCCATGCACAGCCCCCCTGCTGAGATCGATCAGGCGAGCACCGAAATCGTCCGCCCCGCCAACCTCCGGAAGCACGGGCGCTATCGCCTGCATCTTTTCTTCGTCGATCTCGATGCCAACCACGGACGAAGTGCTGTCGACGAGCGAAAGCTCACCGTAGCGAATTCGGCACTCGCGAACCTCGATTCGGGCGCCGTGCGCGAGCTGCCTTGGCTCCGATCCCAGAATGAAACCTTCCACCCGAACGGGGAGCGATCCAGCCGCCCGGATCGAGGCCGGCGTTCCCGGAATCACGGTGATAACGGCGAACAAGGGCAAGCCGCTCAGCGCGGGAGCGCCCACCGCCCCCGCTGCGCGTCCGCCGAGCATGTTCTCGCCTATGCGGAGTGGATAGCGCTCCCGCGCGATAACGAGAAACGACATGGAGTCCCAAAGGGTGGCACGGCGCAGTCGGGCGTGCGCGCCGGGGGAAACCAGCCCAGGCATCCCGATGTGAGACGAGCCGCTACCGATTTCGTGACGGCCTCTACTACGGCGCCGTCTTTATTCGGCGAGGCTCGCGCCGCCGCGAAGGCCCCAGCCGGTCAACATGATCACTCCCACCGTCCCCACTCCCGCCGTCACGGGCCCCACCCGTATCGCTCCGGTCGCACCGTCGGAGCGAAAGAGTGCAGCCCCGGCCCGGCGTAGCCGCTCGCGACTGATCGCGAGCGATACCGCGTGGGCAGCGATGATGTCGGCCATGCTGATCCTTGTCGCTGGGGCCCTGACCCTGGCAACCTCTCAACCCTGGCTCTTCGCCGCTCTCGGGCCAACGGTGATTGTGATCGCTTGTACTCCCGGCCAGCCCACGTCTCGCTTTCACAGCGTTGTTGTCGGCCACCTTTCGGCGCTGCTTTGTGCGTGGCTTGTTGTCGCTGTCGTCGGCGTCAGCTCGTCATCGATGAGCGATGGCGGGATCGGCGTCGCGCGCGTGTGGGCGAGCGCAATGGCTGTCGCATTGATCGTGTTGATTCAGCCATCCCTTCGGGCATATCACCCGCCTTCGGCCGCCACCGCGCTTCTGATCACGATGGGTGCATACCAGGTGACGGTGAGGAGCTCGCTCAGCATGATGGGCGGCGTCGCGATCATCGCGCTGATGGGTGAGTGGTTTCAGCGAATTCGGCTCCGGGATGAGCCCGCGCGGAGAAGCGCGTGACGAACAAACATGGGGCAAGAGCGCGACGAAAGCTCGAGGTCACCGACCTCGATCTCGTCCGTTCTGGACTCGACGACGAGTACGAGATTCTCGAGGAGCTTGGTCGGGGAGGGATGGGAATCGTGTATCGCGCGCGCGAGCGACAGCTCGAGCGTGAAGTCGCGATCAAGGTCTTGCCCTTCACGCTCGCGTTCGATCGCGAGCTCGTCGAGCGATTTCTGCGCGAGGCGCGGACGGCGGCGGCGCTCGAGCACACGAACATCGTGCCGATTTATCGGGTGGGTCGACGGGGCGACGTCATCTTCTTCGTCATGAAGCTGCTGCGTGGGCAGTCGGTGTCCGACCGGCTGCGCGCGAGGGGGCGTCTCGCGGCTGGCGAGACGCGACAGGTGATCATCGAAACGGCGGCGGCCTTGGGCTACGCGCATCGCCGAGGCGTCGTGCACCGCGATGTGAAGCCGGACAATCTGCGGCACGACGACGATGGCCGCTGCGTCGTGACGGACTTCGGCATCGCGCGCTCGGCGGGGGCGACGCGCCTAACGACGACGGGGATGTCGGTCGGGACGCCGAAATACATGAGCCCCGAGCAGGCGCGCGCCAAGGACGTCGACGGCCGCAGCGACATCTACAGCCTTGGCATCGTCGGCTACGAGTGCCTAACCGGCAATCCCCCCTTCGATGCCGGCGACGCGCTCGGCACGTTGATGAAGCACATCCAGGCGCCGCTGCCTCGCCCGACGCTCGACGCCGCCGAAGATCGCGCGGTGTACGCGGTGATCGAGCGCATGCTCGCGAAGCATCCAGAAGATCGCTATCGCGACGCCGACGAGCTGATTGCCGCCCTCGGCGGACGCGAGGTCACGGTCGCAACAGGGGAGCATCGACGTTGGTCGCCGACGCCGCGCGCGATGCCCGCCGCGGACTCGACGGCAAAGACGGCCCCAATGATCTACGTCGGCGCCTTTGCGCAGGACCAGGGACCGCAGCCAAGTCCGGCACTCGACGCGGCGTTCGACGCGAGCGTCCAGCTGCTCAAGCGACAGCGCTCGAGGTTGCGCGGATTGCTGCCGGTTCTGGTCGGCGCATTGCGCAGCGTTAGGCCGGCGCTGGATGGCGTGGGCCGACTGCTGCGGCGAGCGGCGGGCGCGTTCGAGCCACTGGGCCGCGGCGGTCGGCGAATTCTCGGCCGGCCCGGGCAAGCGGTCGCGAATTCGGTAGGCCGACTCCTGAGGTCGCGCGTCTCCACAGTCTCGATGGCATCCGCGTTCATCATCGCTGTCGCGGTGTTGACGTTCTCGGCATTCCGTATGACGGCCGGCGCGGCGCGGAATCAGTCGCGATGCCCGTCTGGAGTAGCGATGGACGGCAAGCGACCGTTCGGGATTCTCGTCGACTCGGTAGCCGACAGCCCGCGCGGACGCGACGTGAACGTGAACTATGATGTCTGCGGCTTGGCCGAGGGTACGCCGTTCAAGGTTCGCATGTCGGTCGTACGGGAGGGGACTCGCCACACCGCCGATCGAATGACGGCGAGCTTCGACGACGCCGCGATCTCGGCGGGAACACGCCGGCAGCATTCACTTGCCGTTGCGACGCTCCCCGCTGGCAACTACCGCCTAACGGTCATGGTCATCGACGACAAGGGACGAAAGCGCGACCGAGACCTGCCGCTGCGCATCGTTAGGCCAGACTAAAAGCGGTAGCGGCCAGGGGCCTCCCGCTCTCGCGTCGCCACAAACGCAGGATCACGTCACTGCGCTGGCACGGCTCGGCCCGCTGTGCCCGCTTGCGCTGTCAGGCTCGTCGCTATCGAGAGAACACGCTTGACGCCGAGACTGGTCTATTCGCGCCCCTTGTGCCGCGATCGGGTTTGCATGTGCCCGACCAGTCTGATTGTGGAATCGAGTTTGCTTCAGCTCGGGTGCATGGCGAGCAGAAATTTCACCGATCCCAACGGGATGCACTGGCAGGTCTGGAACACTGTGCCGATCAGCGGGGCAGTGATCAATCCGGGATTCGACAAGGGTTGGCTCACCTTCGAGTCGGAGATGGGAGCGCTGCGTCGGTTGGCGCCCGTCCCTGCCGGCTGGGAGGACCTCCCGGACGAGCGCTTGGTGTTGCTGCTTCGTCGCTCGACGGAGGTCCCGCGTCACACCGGGCCAATGCGGCGGATGACACCGCCCGAGGGGACTGATGCGGGCGGGGGCGGGAGCGGGGGCGGGGGCGGGGGCGCCTCAAACATTCGTGAGCGATAGGCATGGCCGTCGGCGCCTAACGAATCCGCCTAGCGCGGCTTTTTGACGGGCGCGGGCGGGGCGCTCGGCTTGTTCAGCTCCGCGGCGCGCGCCTGGATCATCTCCTGAAGTTCTGCGGCGTGCGCCTGCAGTTGGTCCTGAACGACTTGCATCATCGCGCGCTGAAAGTCGGCCTGGTGGGCCGTGATTGCCTGACCGGCGGGCGTCTTCTGAAACGCAATCGCGGCGCGCAGCTGTTCCTCGGTGAGGACCTGGGCGTAGATCCGGGCAAGCCGGGGCTTGAGTTCGCTCCAAACGAGATACTTCTGCGCGAACGCCTCCATGGTCGGTCGATAGGGAGCCATGAGGGGGTTTTGTTGTTCTTGCGAGTCGAAGTAGACGCGCATCCCCTCGCGAAGCCCCTTCTCGGTCTCGGAGACCTCGAGCAGCTCGGCCGCGGCGGCGAGATGGCTCGTGCTGATAGTGGTATCGGACGACGGCTTCGCTGTGGGTGCTTGCGCCGCCATCGATGGACCGGCGAGCAGGCTGATGAGTAAAGCTGAGATTGTCTTCACGGTTTCCCCGAGTGACGTCCACTGAAAGTCTGTCGACAAAGGCCGACTGACCGGCCTTGCGATTCACGTATCGCACTCATGGTCATGCTCGTCTCTGTCTCGCCACATGATCATATGATGCAACGCGGCGACGGTGAGGGGGAACGTCGATTATGATTTCAGCATGAGTTTTCACCCGAACGACGTCGCGCGTCGCGGTCGGCAGGCGAGCGTCATGCTGTTGGTCGTCGTCGCGTTTCTCCTCACCGCGTTTTTCCGAACGCAGATCCTCCGCAATCAGCAGTGGGTGCTGCAGTCCGAGGAGAACCGCTTGCGAGAGGTCCCGCTACCCGCGTCGCGAGGGATCATCTACGATCGAGCGGGCCGCATCATCGCGGAAAATGCCGTCGGCTATTCGGTGTCCTTGCTGCCGAAGTCAGAGGACTCTCTTCGCGCGACGCTGCAGCGGCTGAAGGGAACCATCGAGCTGACGCCGAATCAGATCGAGGCAGCGGTTCGCCGGTACCGGCGCGATCGCGCTCGTCCGGCGGTGATCATTCCCGACGCATCGTTCGACGTCGTGTCGGTGCTCGAGGAGCATAGGATCGACTTCCCGAGCTTGATCATTCAGTCTGCGCCCAAGCGATACTACCCGGATTCAGGAGCGGTCGCGGCCTTCGTCGGGTACACGGGCGAAATCAACGAAACAGAACTCGCCTCACCGCAATATCAGGGATACAAGGCCGGGCAGCAGATCGGGAAGCAGGGTCTCGAGAAGCAGTACGAGTCGGAGCTGCGCGGGCGCGAGGGGAGTCGCTTCGTGGAAGTGGATGCGCGAAACAGCGTGCTGCGCGAAGTCACCGACCGTCAGCTCGACCCGGTGGGCGCACCGCCGCTGTACACGAACATCGACATGGATCTGCAGCGCTTCATTGCGAAGCTCTTCGCGGATTCACTCCAAGGCGGCGTGGTGGCGATGGTGCCGAAGACCGGCGAGGTGCTCGCGTTGTACAGCGCGCCGAGCTTCGACCCGAATCGGTTCATCGGCGGCGTGTCCGCGGAGTATTACGACTCGCTGCGCAACGATCCGCGTAAGCCGCTCTACAACAAGGCGCTGCAGGGGACGTATCCCCCCGGCTCGACGTGGAAGTTGGCGACGGCGGTGATCGCGCTTCAGGACAACGCGGTTTCGTTCAACGAGCACATGACGCAGCCGTGCACCGGCGGCTACTACTTCGGCAATCGGTACTGGCGCTGCTGGGACAAGAATGGTCATGGGAGCCTGAATCTCAGCGGGGCGATCGCGAAGTCGTGCGACGTCTATTTCTATCAGCTGGGGATTCGGCTCCGGGTATCGCGACTCGTCGCCGGGGGCGTGAACCTCGGGTTTGCGTCGAAGACGGGCATCGATCTCCCCGAGGAACGCCGGCCGAGCTTCCCGCCGACGGAGCAGTACTACAACGAGAAGTATCCGGGGGGCTGGACGCAGGCGGTCTCACTCAACCTCGCGATCGGGCAGGGTGAGAACTCGCAGACGGTGGTCAACATGGCGCACTTCTACACGGCGCTCGCCGAGGACGGCGTCGCGGCGAAGCCGCATGTGGCACGCATGAAGGAGGAGCGTCAGAGACTTCTCAACTTGAGCATCGATCAGATGGCGCAACTCCGCACGGCGCTCGCGAACGTCGCGGCGGAGGGGGGCACGGCGGCCGTGGCCGGCGCGGCGCTCAAGGGCGCGCTCGCGGGCAAGACGGGCACGGCGCAGAGCGGCACGCGCAAGAACGGCGTCGAGTTGAATCACGCCTGGTTCGTGGGCTTCGCGCCCGCCGACGAGCCGCAGATCGTGGTGGCGGTGATGTTGGAGTTCGGTGGACATGGAACGCGCGCGGCGAACATCGCGTCGGCGATCATCGCCCATTATCTGCATTCCAACATCACGAGTACGCTGCAGACGGAAGGTTGATCGAGTAATTGCGCAACTGAATCGACCGCCCAACCGATGCAACCGCGCCGCCGGCTCCGTCGCGCAGGTCGGCTCATTGACCTGCTGGCAGCCGGAAGATGCTCAGCTGTGGCTTGAGCGACGCGGGGAGTGGAGTGCCGCCGGGACCGGAGAACTGAATCGTTACCGTTGCCGCGCTGGCTGGCGTGTCGAGCCGGAAATAGGATCCGGTGCCGGGATCCATGACGGCCGTCGACGTGTCCGCGGAGATGGGGAAGAGCACCACCGGATACGCGAGGGGAAAGTCGGAGCCCTCCGAGGTCTCGAAGAGGCGATTCCAGAGCACGCGCACGTTGCGCGATACGAAGCGATCGGCGGCGGGAGCCGTGGAGCGCGCGAGGCCGGGAAGGCTATCGGTCACGAGCGAGAGCCCGAAATCCGCGAATAGCGACGGGAACGACTGCCCGGTGACGTTTTCGATGTTCGCGACGCCTGTGAGCGTATTCTCATCGAGCGTCTTGTAGAGGCCCGAGCCCTTTTGGTCGCCGAGCCAGCGCATGAGGAGCCAGTCGCCGCCGCGCCAGGAGAAGCCGCCGTCGGCGTCGCTGTGCAGAGTGACGCTCGCCGTGTCGGGAAGCAGCGCGTACTGATACGAGTCGTACAGGAAGTTGGAGATGAATCCCTGAGAGGAATCCGGGAAGAGCTGCGTCGGCGTGGTGCGGCAGGCGGTGCCGGGGCACTTCTGCTCGTAGTAGAGCGATCCCAGCTCCTCGGCGACGATGCTCAAACCCTCATCGAGCCAGCCGTACTCGGGATTGCCGCCGTGGATGACGACGTGCTGTGAGAAGGAGATGAGATGTTGCAGCTCGTGCATGAACGTTGCCGGTACGGAGAAGCCGACGTCGTCGACCGAGTGCGCGCAGCTCGCCGTACCGTTCGGATCGGGCACAATGGAGTAGAAGACCTCGCCATTGTTGGAGTTCGGATCGCCCAACCCGCCACCGAGATCTTCCTCGTCGAAGAAGCCCGCGATGTAGCCCGCCGTCGTGCAGTCCGATGCGGTGGTGAGCGCGTTGACCGCTTGCGACATCAACATCACGACATGGCCGTTCTGATCGATGTCACTGGGCGGCCCGAAGTTGGCGATGTCGATCGGGTACAGCGTCTGATCGAAGAGGACACCGAACGCCTGCAACTGAGCGGAGGTGAACCCGTTCGCGGGCGCGAGGGTGTCGACGTAGATCAGCACGTCGCTGCCGGCATAAGCGAGGCTGGCGCCGACCGTCTTGCTCGTGCTGCCGTCCGGACTTGAGAGAACGTGAAACTGTCGCACGCTGCCGAGCGGTGGGACGGCGACGAGGCTCGCGGACAGCGGTGATTTGCTCGCGGCGGCGAGCGGCGTGCGTAACGCCGAGACCGACCAGCGTCCCGAGCTCAATTGCCGGCGCGCACGAGCGCGCAGCATCCCATCGAAGGCGAGCTGTTTGGCGCGGGGACGAATCGGCGGCAGACCCACGGTGCTCACGCCGTTCGCGGTACGAAACGGGGAGATGCCACGAGGGGGTAGCGTGCGCGACGCCGAGATTGCCGTTCCCGAGCTGACGTGATACGGGACGAACGTGTTGGAAACGAGGTCGACTGGGAGTTGCGCGATGACGAGATAGCTGGCGCCGTTGCCGGCGACGGTGACGGTCGTGCCGCCATTGCTGCAATCGACCCGCGCGGTCTGCGCGACGGCGAGTTGCACCGTTCCGGACAACGAGCACGGGTTGATCGTGAAAGACGTGTTGTTTGGGGCCGTCGTGGAATCGTTGGTCGAGCAGCCGCCGGCGGCGGCGAGGGCGAGAAGACAGAGTGAGAGGCTGCGCATGGACGGCCGAAATTGAATGGGTCTGCCGGCGACGAAGATCGAGTTCGTTTGACGCTCGTCCTTAGACACGTGAAGGCGCTTCTACCCCCAAGCGACTGGCGTGGAACCGTGCTCGGCCGGCATATTGCCGCGCCCACTCGAAGGACTTCTCTCACCGGTTCCAGTGATGCGGTGCACTCTTCGTTTTCTCGCCATCAGCGTGTCGTGCTTGGTCGCCGCGACTCCACTGCGCGCGCGCGCGCAGCAGCCCGAAGCGGCCAAAGGGAAAAAGCCCGATTTGCCATTGAGCGTCGGACGACAGGTGAAGTTCACGACCACGAAGGCTTCGTGGCTGTCGTTGGACGTGAGCCCGGATGGCCGGACGATCGTGTTCGACCTTTTGGGGGATCTCTACACGCTGCCGATGACGGGCGGTGCGGCGACACGCCTAACGAGCGGCCTGCCGATGGACGTCCAGCCGCGCTTCAGCCCCGACGGCAAGAAGATCGTCTTCATTTCAGACCGCAGCGGCGGCGACAATATTTGGACGCTGTCGCTCGACAAGCGGGATACGGTCCAAATCACGAAGGGGAACGACAATCTCATCGCGTCGCCGCAGTTCACGCCGGATAGCAAGTATATCGTCGCGGCGAAGTCGGGTGGGCTCGGTGGCGCGGCGAAGCTGTGGATCTATCACGTCGATGGAGGCTCGGGCGCGCAGTTGGTGCGGGAGCCGGCGGCGCTCAAGGTCACGGGACCGACGGTGAGCCACGACGGCCGATACATCTGGTACGCGCGGCGGCAGGGTGATTGGCAGTACAACGCGATCTTCCCGCAGTACCAGCTCGCCGTGTACGACCGTGAGACGGGGACGAACACAGTGATGTCGAATCGCTACGGTTCGGCGTTTCGGCCGCAACTGTCGCACGATGGGAAGTGGCTCGTGTACGGCAGCCGGTTCGAGACGAAGACGGGCCTGCGTATTCGAAATCTGGAAAGTGGCGTCGAGGATTGGCTTGTCTATCCGATCCAGCGCGACGATCAGGAATCACGCGCGCCGCTCGACGTGTTGCCGGGTTACGCGTTCACCCCCGACGACAAGGCGGTGGTGATGTCGTACGGCGGCGAAATCTGGCGCGTGCCGGTGGACAGGACGAAGCCGCAAAAGATTCCTTTCACGGCCGACGTGTCGCTCGACGTCGGCCCCGAAGTCCGCTTCGCGTACAAAGTGGACGACGCGGCGCGCTTTACCGCACATCAGATTCGCGACATCGCGCCGTCGCCCGATGGGAAACGACTGGCGTTCGTCACCCTGAATCGTCTCTACGTCGCGGATCTGCCTAACGGTTCGCCCCGCCGGGTGACGGCCGAAGACGTCGGCGAATTCGATCCGACGTGGTCGCCGGACGGAAAGTCGATCGCGTTCGTGACCTGGAACGACAAGGGGGGCGGCCAGATCTTCAAGGTTGCCGCCGACGGGAAGACGGCGCCGCAGCAGCTAACCAGGACGGCGGCGCTCTACTCGCAGATCGCGTGGTCGCCGGACGGCAAGCGCATCGTCGCCGTCAAGGCCGCCGCGCGCGACATGCAGGAAGCGTTAGGCTTTTTCGGCGGTGGATTGGGGACGGAGTTCGTCTGGGTGCCGGCCAACGGCGGCGACGTCGTCGTCATCGGACCGAGCGGCAACCGGACGCACCCGCACTTCACGACCGATTCGACGCGCATCTTCGCCTACGGCGCCGAGGACGGACTGGTCTCGATGCGCTGGGACGGCACCGATGTAAAAGCGCTCATCAAGGTCACGGGACCACTGCCGCCGCAGGGCACGCTCGACGACGATCACGCGACGAGCGTCGACCTGCCGATACCGACGCATTACGAGCTCGAGCAGAATCCGACGCCGCCGCCCGCTTCGGCCGTCATCATGGCGCCGCGCGGCGATCGCGCGCTGGCCCAGGTCGGCAACGATCTCTACGTCGTCACGGTGCCGTACCTGGGTGGGCCGACTCCGACCGTCTCGGTCGCGAATCCCGCGGCGGCGTCCTTCCCCGTGCGACGACTCACCGATATCGGAGGCGAGTTCCCGGCTTGGAGCGCAGATGGTAACAGTGTGCACTGGGCGATCGGGAACGCTTTTGTATCCTACGACCTCAATCGCGCAAAGGTGGTCGACGATAGCATCAAGGCGGCCGCGCGCGCGAAGGGCGACAGCGCGACGGCCAAGCCCGACAGCGCGAAACCCGATTCGACCACAAAGGCTCCGGTGCCGACCGGCTACAAGCCGGTCGAACGTCGCATAACGATTACGGTGAATCGCGATCTGCCGCAAAGCAGCGCGGTGCTTCGTGGGGCGCGCGTCATCACGATGAAGGGCAATGAGGTGATCGACGACGCCGACATCGTGGTTCAGAACAGTCGAATCGCGGCGGTCGGAAAGCGTGGCAGCGTGACGGTGCCGGCCAACGCGCAGGTGATCGACGTCGCCGGGAAGACGATCGTGCCCGGGTTCGTCGACATTCACTACCACCCGCAGTGGCTGATCCCGCGCATCCACGTCGCGCAGGTGTGGCAGTATTTGGCCCAGCTCGCATACGGCGTGACGACGACGCGCGATCCGCAGACGGCGACGACCGATGTCCTCACCTACGAGGACGAGGTCGAAGCCGGTCACATGGTGGGACCGCGCATCTACTCGACGGGGCCTGGTGTCTTCAACGGCGAGAACCTCAAGGATCTCGATCAGACGCGAAACGTATTGAGGCGGTATGCAACGTACTACGATACGAAAACGCTCAAGATGTACATGACCGGGAATCGGCAGCAGCGTGAGTGGGTGATCATGGCGGCGAAGGAGCTCGGTCTCATGCCGACGACGGAGGGCGGGCTCGACTTCAAGCTCAACCTCACGCACGCGATCGATGGGTACGCCGGCATCGAGCACGCGCTGCCGATCGCACCGCTCTACGAGGATGTCGTCCAGCTATTCAAGCAGACGGGCGTAACGAACACGCCGACGCTGATCGTGTCGTACGGCGGGCCCTTCGGTGAGAATTACTGGTATACTCACACGAACGTGCATGGGGACGCGAAGCTCCGCCGCTTCACTCCAGAAGCGGAGCTCGACGCGAAGACGCGGCGCCGCGGTCTCGGCTCTGGCGGGAGCCCCGGTCCGGGCGGCTGGTTCATGGACGAGGAATATCCGTTCCCGCTCCATGCGGCGTTCGCGAAGGACGTCGTCGAGGCGGGCGGGCGTATCGGCATCGGCAGCCACGGCCAGCTGCAGGGGCTTGGCTATCAGTGGGAATTGTGGATGATGGCGTCGGGCGGTATGTCGAATCACGACGTGCTGCGCACGGCGACGATCCTTGGCGCGGAGGGGATCGGCATGGGCGCCGATCTCGGCTCGATCGAGGGCGGGAAGCTCGCCGATCTCGTCGTACTCGACAAGAACCCGCTCGACGATATCAAGAACACCAACACGATTCACTTCGTGATGAAGAACGGACGCTTGTACGACGGGAATACGCTGGACGAGGTCTACCCCAACAAGCGCGCGCTGCAGCATTTCGCGTGGCAGGACGGCGCGCCGGTCACGAACACGGGAACGCCGTGAGGGTGGAGGGTGGAGGGTGGAGGGTGGAGGGTAGAGGGTTGAGGGTTGAGGGTTGAGGGTTGAGGGTAGAGGGTAGAGGGTAGAGG
>DATBHD010000056.1:0-1632 GCA_036557635.1 Gemmatimonadaceae bacterium | reverse complement strand
GGCGGCGGTATCCGACCGGGCGTCGCGTCTCCGATGCCGAGATCGCCTCGGTCAATCTGCAGCCTCGCGCCTTCCACGGCGAATGGAACTACACGATTCGCCCACATCAACTGTAAATCTTATTTATTTACCTTGCCTTAGCCAGCATGCTCGTGCCCCTCATGATCCGCGTTCCGGTGCTCGACTGGGCGTCGATGCTCTGGCGTGTTGGGTGGCCGACCGACCCCGCGACTATCGCGTCACGAGTCGACGCACTTGCGAATGCGGCGACACGAGCTCGTCTCGTTGCGATGGTGCCGATGTCCTTCACCTGGGCGCGCGTGTTGATCGCCATCTGGCTCGTGGGGAGCCTCGTCGTTTCTGTGGTGTCGGTGATGCGAGTCATCCGGTTCCACCGGTCACTGCGGCGCGCGTCTCGCCCGGCGTCTCGAGCAGAGGAGCGGCTCGTGACGCTCGCGGCGGGCGCTCTTCGCATTCGCACGCCCGCGGTGACGCTCGTCGATGCGACGGTTGCCCCGCTCGTGTGGTGGAAGGGTCTCTCGCCGCTTCTCGTCCTGCCGTCGGCGTTGCCCTCGCGACTGTCCGAGGAGGAACTGCGGTGGATCCTGATGCACGAGACAGCGCACATCAGCCGCCGAGATCATGTGGTGCGATGCATCGAGTGGCTGGCGGTCGTGGCGTTCTGGTGGAATCCCGTGGCGTGGATTGCACGACGTCAGTTGCACGCGGCGGAAGAGATGCACTGCGACGAGCTCGTTCTCACCCACGCAGGTCCAGAGCCGCGGTCGTACGCCCGAGCTCTTGTACACGTCCTGGAGTTCCTGTCCCAATCCTCTGTGCTCTCGCCCCCGGCGCTCGCTCTTGGCGCCGTGACCTCAGGGCACACCAACGCCCTCGAAAGGAGATTTACGATGATTATCGAACACACTCCCCGGTTACCGCTCTCGCGTGGCGCGCGCGCCGCGCTCTGGATGTTGGTCGCTCTTGTCGGATCGATCGCGCTGGTGAACGTCGGCGCGTCGAGCGCCAGCGCGGCGTCGCCGCGGATAACGCGAGATGAGTGCGATGAGCTGGTGACGAAGGTGCGCGCGGCCGTCGAAGCCGGTCAGCTATCGCTCGAAGACGGCAAGAAGACCATCGCCGAATGTCAGCGTCGCGTGAAGCTCGAGAAGGCCGCGAGGGAGGTCCAGCAGGCCGTCGCCTCCGGGGAAATCACCGAAGCGCAGGGGCAGGAGAAGCTCAAGGCGCTCAGCGAGGCCGCAGAAAAAATGAACGCGTCCACGCGCGTAGAGCGGGCCGCGATGCGACTGAAAAAGCAAGTGGAGGCCGGCATCATCACCGAAGAGCAGGCAAGGGCTCAGCTTGCGGAGTTGAAAGCGGCCAGCGCCAACCCGATCGCCGACGATTGCGAAAGAATGAAAGCGGAGGTGGCCGCCGCGATCAAAGCTGGATCGCCGAGTGCGCAGCTCGCGGCGGAGAAAGTACGGAAGGTCTGCGGAGGTTGACCGAGTATTCAGCGCCTGGTCTCGTACCTGGTCAGGAGCACGCCGTCGGGAAACGTCCGAGTCTCCACCAGGTTCAGGTTCACCCGGTTGTCCAGGGCGGTGAAGAACGGCGTGCCGCCGCCCACCA
>DATBHD010000055.1:0-15940 GCA_036557635.1 Gemmatimonadaceae bacterium | reverse complement strand
GCCGTTCCACCAGTAGCCGTCATACTGGATGTTGTCGTAGATGAACGACGTGTGGTTCGGCACGGCGAACCAGGTGATGCGGGACATGTCGCCGTGGAATCCGGAGCATTGTTCGGTGGCTTGCCACCACGACGCGTAGGTGGGGAGCGGCGTCAGCTGCTCGGCGCCGACGGGCAATTGGGGCGGCGCCAGCGCAAGCGAAAAGTCCCGACAGCCGGCGGCAATCGCGAACGTGGCTCCCACTGCCACCCAGGACCGAATTATCAATCTGCGGAGTGCCATCTGGACTACGAGCAGGACGGCCGCCACAATAACACCGAATCACGCACTCGGCCAGCATCAGTCCGCTGCACCCCTTGCCAGTTTCCGAGTCACGGCGTATTCTTGCCCTCACGGCCATCCTTCGCGATGGCCGGACAAACGAAATCGTGGTGATTTGCCGCCTATTGCCGCCACGTAAAACAAGGTGCTAAAACGCGAGAGCCCGGGCGGCATTTCCAGTCGCCTGGGCTTCGTCGTTGATCCGACAGCCGTCGTCCGCCGTCTCGCGGACGGAGAGCGCAAGTCGACGTCAGCGAATCGCCGGGTGGCAGCGGTGGTGAGCATCGCTCACAACCGCTGAATCTCATCTGGAGTCGCGCGCGCCGAGGCGCGCGCTCCAACTGTTCTCCCTGGCGAATCGGGCCAATGTGCGGAAACTGTAACAGTCCTCCGAACCCGATCACCCCAGGCGAGTGAACCGGGTTTGTTTCGTGTCTCGTAATCACGAAAGTCGAGGGCCACACATGAGCACCACCACACTGCCGGAGAAGCCGCTCGCGATCTATCACGAGCACCCTGACTGGTTCAAGCCGCTCTTCGCCGAGCTCGAGAGACGCGGCGCTCCCTACGAACGACTCGACGCCGCGTCCCATTCGTACGATCCGTCGGAGAGCGCCGACGACGTTCCATATTCGCTGGTCTTCAATCGCGCGAGCCCGTCGGCGTATTTGCGCGGGCATGCGCAGAGCACGTTCTACACGCTGCACTGGTTGCGGCACCTCGAGCGGCTCGGCATTCCGACGGTGAACGGCAGCATCGTTTACGCGCTGGAGTTGTCGAAGGCGTCGCAGCTCGATTTGCTGCATTCCCTCGGGCTACCGTACCCGCGGGCTCGCGCGATCAACAGTCCGGAGGGGGCGGTGAGCGCGGTGCGCGAGGCGAAGCTGCGCTACCCCGTGCTCGTGAAGGCGAACATTGGCGGCTCCGGCGCCGGCATCACGCGCTACGACAGCGAAGACGCGCTCGCCAGCGCGGTCGATCTCGAACAAGTGTCGTTAGGTATCGACGGGACCGCGCTCGTCCAGGAAGCGGCTCCGCTGCGCGACGGGCACATCACGCGAGTCGAGACGCTCGACGGCGAGTATCTGTACGCGATTGACGTCTACCCGGCGAAAGGCTCGTTCGACCTGTGCCCGGCGGACGCGTGCCAGCGCGTGGACGGCCTGGAGCTCGTGCGTGGCGCCTGCGCGGTGGACGCGCCGAACACGGGGCTGCGCGTCGAGGGCACGACGCCGCCGCGCGCGATTATCGAGCAGGTCGAGCACATCTCGCGCGTGGCGCATCTCGACGTCGGCGGCATCGAGTTTCTCGTCGACGACCGCGACGGCAATCACTACTTCTACGACATCAACGCCCTCTCCAACTTCGTCGCCGACGCCCCGAACGTCGTCGGTTTCGACCCGTTCGTTAGGCTGGTGGACTATCTCGGGCGGCGAGTAGAGGCTGGAGGGCAGGGGATGAAGCGGCCAACCACAGCCCGCAACCCTCTGCCCGCTGTCCGCTACGCGGAGGTCGCTCCATGAAGTATGGCTACTGGCTTCCCGTGTTCGGCGGCTGGCTGCGCAATGTCGATGACGAGGGGATGCAGGCCTCGTGGGAATACGTCAAGCGCCTCGCGCAGCGCAGCGAAGAGATCGGCTACGATATCACGCTCATCGCCGAGCTGTTGCTCAACGATATCAAGGGAATCGAGGCGCCCTCGCTCGACGCGTGGTCGACGGCGGCGGCGCTCGCCGCGGTCACGGAGCGGCTCGAGCTGATGGTCGCCGTGCGTCCGTCGTTTCACCCACCCGCCATTCTCGCCAAGCAAGCGGCGAACATCGATCGCATCGCGAATGGCCGCCTCGCGCTGAACGTCGTTTCCGCGTGGTGGAAGGACGAAGCGCGACGCTACGGCGCCGCGTTCGACGAGCACGACGATCGCTACGCGCGCACGAGTGAGTGGCTCGACGTCGTCGACGGCGCCTGGAACAGGCCGGCGCTCGACTACGCCGGCAAATACTATCGGGCCGAGGAGTTGGTGCTCGAGCCGAAGCCGGTCGCGACGCGAGCGCGACACGAGCGCCCACGGCCAACGATCTACGCCGGCGGCGAATCCGACGCGGCGAAGACGCTGATCGCCCGGAAGTGTGACGCGTATGTGATGCACGGCGACCCCCCGGAGCGGATCGCGCCGAAGATCGCCGACCTCCGCCGCCGTCGCGAGGAAGCGAGCGAAGCCCTCCGCCGCGAAAAAGGGGAGGAGCTTCCCCCGCTCTCCTTCGGCGTCGCTGGCTTCACGATCGTGCGCGACACCGTCGAAGACGCCGCCCGTGAGGTCACCCGGATCACGAACGTGATGCCAGGCTCGCCCGGCTACCGCAACTACCAGGACTGGATAGCAAATACGAAACTGGAGCAGCGCGTGAGCCTCGAAGACTACTCGGTCTCGAATCGAGGGCTTCGCGCTGGACTCGTCGGGACGGCGGAGCAGGTCGCCGAGCAGATCGCGCGCTTTGCGGAGGCCGGCGTCGATCTGCTGCTCCTGCAGTGCAGTCCGCAGCTCGAGGAGATGGAGCGGTTCGCGACGGAGGTGATCGCGAACGCGGTGGCGGCCTGACTGTGCGCTCTACGCCTTGTGCAGCGCGTCGAGCTTTTGCTGCGCCGCGGTCATGTGGGCCTGAAACGCGGGGGCGACGCGAATCTCGAGCTCCTTGAGCTCCTGGCTCTTCGTCGCCGGGAGGAGCGTCGTCGTCACTGCGTCGATCACGGCCTTGTGGTAGTCGACCTCGTGCTGAAAGAACGCGCGATCGAACTCCGCGCCCTTGGCCGCGCGCAACATCTTCATCGCCGCTTCGTGATCTTTCGCCATCGCGAAGTCCTTCGGGAGCGTCGGGGTCACGCCGAGCTTCTCCGCCAGATCGCGACCCTGCTGGCGCACCATCGTGTGGTCGTGCACGAGCATCGCGCCGAAGTCGCGGACTTCCTTCGTCGTGCCCTTCTTCTCGGCGAGTGCGCCGGTCTCGATGTCCCAGGTGTTCGCCGCATCGAAGATCGCGACGATGGTCGCATCATCGAGGGCGGTAGCGGCGCGAGGCGGACGAACGTGCGACGCGGCCGCGGTGGTGGCGACGACGACTCCGGCGACGAGCGCCGCGTACACGAGAGGGCGACTGGTTGACATTGGATCGAGTGGGATAGGGTAGATGGACAGCCAACGGATTTCGGCCGCCGGAATACTAGGGCGGTTGGGGAGAATATGTCAAGAAAAACCTTGTCTTATTATGGATTCCCCCTTGTCCGTTTCGGCGCCAGCGTGACAACTTGATGCCCATGCTTCCTCCGCAATCCAAGCCCGACGGTCGGACGCGGGGCCAGATCCTCGCTCTGCTCCGACGAGGTCAGATGACCGTGGACGAGCTTGCCCAGGCCGTCGGTATCACCGACAACGCGGTGCGTCTGCACCTCGCCGCGCTCGAGCGCGACGGCCTCGCAAATGGAGTCGGCGTGCGGCGTGAAGGGGGGGTGGGAAAGCCGGCGACGCTGTACGCGATCGCGCCGGGAGCCGAGACCGCGTTTTCGAAGGCCTACGAGCCTGTCCTCACGACGCTTCTCGTCACACTTGCCGGGCGGTTGGAGGACAGCGAACTGAGCGAGCTCTTGCGCGAAGTCGGCCGTCGTTTGGCGGCGACATCGGTCTCGACGGGTGCGTCGCTGGAGCAGCGCGTGCGGGCGGCTGCCGCGGTGCTCGATGGCCTCGGCGCGGATACAGAAGTGCAGGCCTCGCCGACAAATGGGTTCGTGCTGCGTGGATTTGCCTGCCCGCTCAGCCGCTCGGTGGCGCAGTGTCCGCCACTGTGCGCGGCCGTGGAGGAGCTCGTCGCCAGCATTACGCGCGCGAAGGTCCAGGAGCGATGCGACCGGTCGCACTCACCGCGGTGCAGCTTTCACGTCACGTCCCGTCCCGCGCGCGCAAAGTCTTGATCGGCGGAGTCTGAGCCGGGAAGGAGGTGTAATTTCCTCCTCTTCATGGCGAGCGAATCTGAATCACACCTGCTGATGGCCGTCGATGCGGCGGCGATCGCGTACCGTCTGTACGACATCGGCTACGAGATCGACCTCGATCGGGCGAGCGCGGTATTCGCTCCTGATTCCGCGACGCGTGAACGGCCGGCGCGCAACGAAGCACAGGCGTTGCAGATCGTCAATCCGCCACTGTTCGTCTCCCTCGGGACGGAGAGCCTAACGATTGCGGGTGGCGAGCACCGGGCCGACGTTTCGGCGCGCCTCTTCGATTTCGGGACGTGCTCGCTGCAGCTGCGAGTGGAAGCGCCGAAGGCGCTCTCCTGGGAGAGCTTCACGGCGTTCGGCAACGCCGTCGACACGTCGCCGGCACTGGCGCCGATCTTCGCGCGGCACGTCGAGGCGCTCCGGGCGCGGATCGCGCCGGCGGTGGAGCGGCCGAATCTCGCTCCCGTCGTCGAGGACTACGTCGTGTTCCGCTTGACGCGCCTCACCGACGGACAGGGCAAGCCATTGAGCACGGCCGTGCTCACGGACGACCAGGTCGTTCCGCTGCTCCTGCGCGAGCGACGGGGCCTCTCGTCCGACGCGCGCCGGGAGCTGCTCCCGCATCGCTTCTCGTACTACGCGGACGATCTGACGATTCTCACCTGGGAGAACGCGCTGGTCGTCGAGCCGCGCGGCGACGACCGGGACGTCGAGTACATCCTGGAATTCGCGAATGCTCAACTCCTGGAGCTGCGCTTCTACGACGCGGTGCTGGACGCCGAGCTCCCGGCGATGTACGACCGGATCGCCGCGGCGCGCGGCCGAATCGCCGCGCTCCCCACCTGGCGCTACCGGCCGCTGCTCGCCCGCTTGCAGACACGCGTCGCCGACGTCACGGAACTGGTGGAGCGGGTTGAGAACGCGCTCAAGGTGACCGACGACGTGTATCTGGCGCGCATCTATGCGGCGGCGCTGGAGCTGTTCCGCGGCAACGCATGGCGGCGCGGGATCGAGCGAAAGCTTTCGATCGTGCGCGATACGTACGGGATGCTGAACGCCGAGGCGCAGGCGGCGCGGGCGGAACTGCTCGAGATCGCGATCATCGCGTTGATCGTGATCGAGATTGTCGTCGGGCTGCGGAGGGGCTAGCACTGCGTCGTTCGAGCGACGAACGAGACGAGGCAGAAGCGATGCGCTACGCGGCTTTCGCCGCGGCCTGCAGCCGATCGCAAATCGATACGGGGTCCACGAAACGCCCATCCGCACCTAACGAGCGAATGATTCGCTCGCCGAAGATGGGAGCGATGCGGGCCCAGTTGCTGTTCACGGCGCCGACGTATCGATCGAAGAGCGTCGTGTCGGGCTTGCCGCGAGAGTAGACGCCGTTGCGCAGGACCGTATTGCGGCCGGCGTAGCGCTGGCGCGAGGCGAGGCGGTCGGCCTCGAACCACCACGCGACGACGCCGAAGCTCGTCATCTCCCGCGTGAAGTCGACGAGATCGGTCGGGAAGGTCCACGTGAGGACCGACGGCTTCCCGATCGTGCGCAGATGGCGCACGAACTCGCGGAGCCGACCGGTGTCGAGACTGGCGACGCGCTCCTTCTCCGTCCAGAAGGGGGGCAGGCCGGCGGTCTTGAGACAGTCGGCGGCATCGAGATCGACATGCACGTAGCCGCGATTGTCGCGCAGCCAGTCGCCGAAGCTGGTCTTGCCGCTGGCGGGCATGCCAGTGATGAGCAAAGTATGAACTTGAGCGGGCATCGTAGCGTTGGTGCGACGTCACTCGCCGGTGGCGGGCGACGCGCTCGAAGACGAAGTAGCGGGAGTGGCGGCGGCTGGTGCCTGCGGCGCACCGCCGCCCGGGCGCAGCAGCCTCGCTATCAAGACGAGCAACGCGACAACGGCCAACGCCAGGGCACCCCAAAAGACGACTGTAGGGGTGACGCCGGTCACATTCGTCGCTCTTTGCTCCGTCCCGGGCAGAGCGTCCTGGGCGGGGGCGCCGAGCAATCGCGGCGCGAGCAGCGCGAGATCGTAATGCGGCGGCCCGAGCTCGGGCTTGCCGTAGAGCAGAGTGAGCGGAGTGCGGCCATCGCGGAAGAATCGCAGGCGATAGGCGGGCAGGAACAACGTCGCGTCGCGGAGCGGCAACGGCGCGTTGTCGCCCTCGTCGATCACGAGCGATAGGTCCGCCACGCGCAGCGGAGGCAACTCGACGCTGAGCGCGGGCGCGGGGAGCTCGGGATCGGCATGACGCCATTCGGTCGAGGCGATCGTGATCGGGCCGCCGCGCGCGCGAATATCCTCCTCGGCGGAGGGGAGCATTTCCACCGACACGCGCCGCTCGAAGACGCGCGCGTCGGTGTGAATGACGAGACGCGAGCCCGGCAGTCCGGCATAGGGCAAGCGCACGCGATACCGAGACCGGGACGCGGGCTCGCGGCCGCTCTTGATGCGCTCGAGTGCCGGAAGCGCGACGGAGAGCGGCTCGTCCAACCGCTCGATGAGAAAGGGCACCTGGTGGCCGTCGGCGGTGGCGATGCGGACATCGGCCAGCGTGCCGTGGGCGAGGGCCGCGGCGTCGAGCGGGAGCGTGGTCAGGCCGGCGCTGCCTAACGGGATCGAGCGCTCGTAGCGGAACGTCTTCGCATCGATCGCGGCGCCGGCGATCGGCAGAGCGACGGTGCTCTCCGCCGCCGGAGGCGCGATCTCGCCGGCGGCGCCCCAGTGGGCGGTCGCCAGCGTCAGCGAGGGTACTCGTTCGCGCTCGGCCTCGAGATCGTAGCTGGGTGGCTCGAGTCGTTCGTCGCCGTAGCGCGCGACGAGTGGCGCGCCGGTGCTCTCGAAGAAAACGAAGGGGAGTGTGGCGAAGACGGCCGTCGCGCCCGTGACGTCGAGCGGCGGGTTGTTGCCGTCGTCGACGGCGAGCTCGAGCTGCGCCTCGCTCGGCGGAGTGATCGGGATGCGCAGCGCGGCGGCAGCGATCCCGTCCCGTATCGAGCGACGCAACGTGGCCGCTCCGAGCTCGGCCGGCACGACGGTGCTTCCCTCCAATCGGCCCTCGGTGATGCGCGCGACACGGAGGACGTTGCCGCCGCCAACGGCGAGCTCGATGGCGACGATCGGTAGATGCGCGCCGGGAAGGCGAATGCGAAAGCGACTCTTCCCGGGCTCACTCGGCCGGCGCTCGATGGCGACGGCGGCACGGAGCGGCGCGGGACCGCGTGTGGCCGACACGACGCGCGCCTCGAGGTGGCGCGGCAAGGGCATGCGCGCGCTCGACCGATCGTCCCAGGTGAGCCGCAAATACCGGTAGATTCCCGGCGCGAAATCGAGGGTCTCGAGCTCGAGTTGGTCGTTCGGCAGGTCGAACAACGTTCCATCGGCGACGAGCAGCGTCCAATGCGAGCGATCGCCGCTCCCCTCGAGACGGACGCGTTTGAGAAAGGGCGCCGGCAGCCCGTCGATGCGGACACGGTCGATCGGAAGGAGCGCGTCGAGATCCGCCTCGAACTCGCTCGACAGCTTGGCCGGCGCGACGCGAAGCAGGCGAGAGCCCCTCCACTGTGCTTCCACCTGCGGCGTGATGAGCAAGTATGGAACTTCCTTGTTCGAGGCGTCGAAGAGCCGGAGGTCGCCGGCGCCGCCGGTGGCGACCGCGGCGCGGCCTTCCGCGGCGGCGACGTCGGCGACGTGAAACCGTTGCACGGCGGCGAGCACCGTCGCGTCGAGCGCGAGACGGTTCGGTCCGGGTCCTCCCGGCACGACCGGGCGCTCGAGGCGTTGCGCGCCGACCGGCAGCGCCGCGGCGATGCCGAACGCGAAGGCCAACGTCCAGCGTCTCATGGGACAGCCTCCGACGGTTCGGGCCGTGACGCGAGGACGAACTTCTGCAGCGCGACCGTAATGAGCAGCGCGCAGAAAGCGATACCGACGAGCGAGCCGACGCGGTACAGGCCGCCGAGTCGCCACAGATCGTGGAAGGCGCATTTGCCCATCGCGACGCTGAGCAGCACGATCGCGGCGATGCGACCCGGCTTGCTGTGGGCGATGATGCCGGCGCCGAGCAGAGCGACCGCGAAAAGCGCCCAGCCTAACGTGTAGGTGAGATCCTGCGCCAGCGCCGAAGAGAAGAAGTGGAAGGTGATCGTCGAGCCGGTGGCGAAGTAGTCAGCGATCTCGATGTTGAGCAGGAGGAAGAGCAGAATCACCGCTCCGGCCGGCAGCACCGACGAGAGGCGTGGGAGGCCGGGGAGCAATGCGTCGGGCGTGTTCCGCAGGAGCCTGCCGCCGACGACGAAGGCAGCGGCGCATATCAAATACGTGTACAGGTACCAGTTCCAGATCGGGAGCGCGCCGCGCGGTTCGTAGCGGAGCACCCCCGGGTTGAGCGCGAGCCTAACGAATACGGCCGCGAAAAGGCCGAACGCGAAAAGCAACAATCCCTTGTGTGGGATCCGCCCGTAGAGCCATGCCAGGGCGGCGCTCTCGAGCGCCCAGCCGATCGTGATCCAGTTGCGCTCGAGCTGGAGCGGAATGGCGAGCGTCACGAAGCCGAGTGCCGCCCCCGCGACGAGGGCGAGTCGCGCCACCTGGGCCGGCGTCCGCGCTGCTCCGCGCCGCTCGAGACGAATCAGATGCGCGAGGACGAGCGCGAGCAGCGCCGCCTCGATCACGGGTAGCGCGCCGATCATCGAACCGTAGCCGCCCACGCGAATGCTCGTGCGAGCCTGGAAGAAAAACAGAACGCTCGCGAGCACGGTCCCGACGTACGGTAACCGCGCCGTACCGGCGCGGCGGCCAAGGATGATCGGATAAGCGACAAAGGCGAGATAGATCGGCGTGGTGAAGGCGAGCTGCGACATCCACAGCGCCGCGCCGGCGTGCTGGGTCATCCAGAGAAAACCGGCGGCGCCGGCCGGGAACACGGCGAGCAGCGTGACCCACTCGAGAGGGGCCAGATCGAGCGCCGCGATGCCTAACGCGGCGGCGAGGAACAGCAGCTGCGCGCCGAGGACGACGATCTGGGCCGGAGCGCTGCTCTGACCGGCGACGACGGCGGCAATGATCTGGGCAGCGATTCCCGCCACGGCGGCGGCCGAAACAAACTCCGGCTGCTCTTCGCCGCGGCGACGCGAGAGCGGAATCCAAACCCCCGACAGCGCGACGAGCGCGGCTGCGGCGATGAGCGCGATGGACGGCCATGGCGCTGCTGTCGCCGTGAACTGCCACACGAGGATCACCGCCGTCGATGCGATGACCGCGCCGAGGTAAAGCTGGCCGCGCCTCACGTACAGCCCGCCGACGCCCGCGGCTGCCGTCAGGACGCCAAGCGTGGCGAGGAGCGGACCTGGCGGAATAGAGAGAGCAGGCTGCGCGGCGACGAAAATGAGGAAGGCATGGCCCACGAGCGCGACGAACGCGCCGTTTCGGAAGACGCCGCCGTCGCCCTCTGCTTGGCGGCGCGTCGCCCATACGCTTCCCGCGAGCGTGAGGAGCGCGTAGCCGCCGACGATCGAGAGCGCGGGAACGAGCGCGATACTGACGGTTGCGGTGAACCACCATGCGGCGAGGACCGCCCACGCGAGGAGCGTTCCGACGACCGCGAGCAGCGGATTGCGCGCGGCACTCGCTTCCGTGAACAGGCCGAGAGTGAGAATGGCGAGCAGCAGCGCGATTCCCCAGAGCGCGGCCTGCGCCGCCGCACCGGCGGCGAGGAAGAAGAGAAGTGAAATACTCACGATGGAGAGCGCCGCGCCCGCGCCCTGCGGCGTGAGCGGTGCCCCCCGTCGTCTCGCGACCACCGGCACGCCGATGAAGAACAGGCCGAACGCGCCGTAAATCGCCAGCGCGGCGAGCAAATGTTCCGGCGACAGGCGCTTCGCCGACCATACCGCCTCCGCCACGACGGCGAAGAACGCGGCGATGAAGTGCACGGCTCCCTCGCGGCGCACGATCGCGTAGGTCGCGCATGCTCCGAGCAGCGCCAGCAGCACGGTGAACAGAGCGCTGGGCTCCGCCGTCCTCGGCTCTACCAGTGCAAGCACGGGGAACGCGAAGAGCAGCAGCGGCGCGGTGAGCACGGCGCGGGCCGCGAGGGTTGGCTCGCGGTCGGCGATCCGTCGCCTAACGACGCTCAGCGACGAGGCGAAGGGCGCGGCGAGATAGAAGAGCGCGAAGCCGGCGACGGCGACGAGGAACCAGGGCCACGCCCCTGCCTGATACGAGCCGCCGAGCCAGACGCCGAAGACGATCAGCGTCGAGAGGCCGCCGAGAAGGTGCAGCAGAGCCGGCCCTTGGAAGAGGGCGACGGCGAACAGGCCGACGTCGATGACGAACAGAAAGCCGAACAGGACGCCGTAGCGCGCGCCATACGCGGGCACGGCGGCAAGGTAGAGGGAGAACAGCAACGGCAACCCGGCGCCGACGCGCGCGGCGTTCGCGAAGAGCGCGCTGATCGAGCGGCGCTCGCCGGGTGGCGGGCGATTGAACGCGAGGGCGACGAAGCTCATCACCGGGAAAATGAGAAAGATTCCGGTGGCCAGTGGAAGCTTGCCCGCGGTGAGGAACTTCGAAACCCAGCCCCACTGATACAGCGTCGTTAGGCCGAGGCTGATCGCGGTGAGCACCGGCCACTGTTTCCTGTAGGCGACCCAGGCGAGTCCCGCGTTGAGCAGGAGCAGGTAGCCGAACAGACTGATCGGGTTGTCCTGGCCCGTTGCGACGATCGCCGGCGAGGCGAAGCCGCCGAGCAGCCCGAGGAGCGCGATGAGCAGCGACGCGCGCCGGATCGCGAGGAGCACCGCGACGACGGTCGCGAGAATGAACAACCCGAACGCGGCCGTCGAGCCGACGAGATGCCACCGCGCGAAGGATGCGAAGAAGACGACGTAGAGAATCGCGATACCGGCGGCATCGAGCGCGTCGGCGGTCCACGCATAACGACGCGAGCCCTTGAGCTCACCGAGGACGAGGCACCCGACGCCGGCAACGATGCCGATCGCGAACTGCATCGACGGCGTGAGCCAGCCGTGCTCCATCGAGTAGCTCACGAAAAAGCCACCGGCCAGAAAGAGCGCGAGCGACGCGACGATCGCGAAGAGCTTCACGCCGATGAGTGTCTCCAAATCGAAGGACCGCTTGGGGCGCGCGGGCTCCGGGGACGCAGGGCGTGAAGGTGGCGGTGGGAAAATCGGGGGGGGTGGCGGAGTGGGAGGCGGGGGAGGGGGGGACGGTGTGAACGGGGTCGGCCGCTCGGTCGCCCGCGCGGCGGTCGGCGCGCTGGGCGCGGCGGCCCGTTGCGCTGGGGACGCGGGAGCCGGAATCGGTGCGCGCCGGACGGGAGGCTCGTAGCTCTCGATGGGTTGCGGATCGCGGCTCGTTGCCGGCGCCCCTCGCTCTTCGAGGCGACGCGTGAGTCGCTCGAGGATGTGCCTCAGGTCGCTCGTCGTACTCTCGAGACGGCGCAAGCGATCGCGCGTGCGGACGAGCGCGATGAGCAGGAAGATGACGACGAGCCACAGGAGGAGCATCTAGTGCCCGCTCTCGAGAAGGGCGAGGGAGGATCGAAGAATCCTGACGTCGTGCGCGCCGGGCTTCGGGTGCACGTCCTGACGGAAGACGTTTCCCCAAGCATCACCGTCACCCTCACCCACTCCGACCGCGCCAGCGTGCCAACGTTAGGCGGGAGCCACCGTCAAGCAGAAGTATAGCGCCGCGCCCGGGTACTCGGGCGACCGGTCCCACGCCGCCTGCGCCTTGCGAATGCTCTCGAGCGTCACGGCCGCGGCGCGCGTGGCGTCGATCGGCAAGACGAACGAACCAGGATGCCGCAGGGAATGCGTCCGGCTCCCGTCGGCGAACTTCACCCAGCCCTCCCACCCCTCGAGTCGCTGGCCGGTCTTGCCAAAATGCTCGATGGCGCGCTCGGCGTCGGCAAGGGTCAGCACGATCTCCCGGGCAGACAGGGAGCGGGCAGCCAGGTCCGACGGCAGATATGAGTGATCACTCATCAGAGTAAGCCAGAACGGCGAGCCGAGAAGAGCGAGCCGAGAAGGGCGAGCCGAAAGCTACGCACCAATGAGGAATGAGGCGTAGTTCGTCTGAATTATTTGAACCCGAAGGTGACTCAAAGTTAGCTGGCCACGTTTCTGGGTTCTTCCTGGAATTTTTTTCAGGACTATTGTGTGCGGTTCGCGCACCGAATCTGGCCACTTCGACGATGCGTGACAGTGGCCCGGACTGCGATACGCACTGGATGCGCGTCCATAGGCAGTCGGCGAGAACCCCCGCCTCGTGAGGATCCGCGGCCGCTGTCGTTAGGCACATGATCGGCGCGCCGTCGCGCGCGCGGGCGAGGCGTCCGTACCTCGAGGCGACGTACTCGAGGATGCGCGGCCAATGGGTTCCCTCAAGCAATCGATGGACGCAGCCTTTGCCCCTGCCGCGGCTGCAAATGTCCCAATCGCGCCGAGGCGGCTTTACGACCGCCGCGGGGAAGTCACATACCGATACCCGGGTGACGTGCCGATTCGGAAGCTCGTCCAAGATAGGCAAGTGTTTGCCTGAACCGAAGTTCAGCTCCGAGAGCGCGATCGCCGTCGATCTTCGCTCTCGACACTCATTCGTGGCTCCCCACCTGTCAGCGCCGCTCCGGTGCCCGGACCCGTCACTACCTCCGTCGCTCGCACTCGCTTGAACTCGACCAGCCAATCGCCAGCCCAAGTCAACGGCGACTTGCTGCTCTGGCAGAGCCGCGTCCGTATGATCGTCGCGCTCGTTGCCGGCGGGGCCGAGTTCATCCTGCAGCAGCACAGGATTCTGCACGGAAATGCGCTGTACCTGCTCGAGGGAGTGTGCTGCTACATCGCGGTCGTGACGGCGATCGCGCTGCTCGTGCAGAAAACGGGTCGCGCGCCCGACTGGGCGGTCGCCGTGACTGTTGTCGCGGATATCCTGTTCATCTTCGGATCGACGCTCGTTTCGTCGCCACCACTGTATTACGACCGCATCCTGATCTTCTCGTTCCTCGTGTTGCATCTCACCGAGACGTATTTCGGACCGGAACAGGCAGCGCTCGCGGCAGGGCTCGTCGTGCTAGGGTACCTGTACACCGTGCACGTCATGATCGGGCGCGGCGCTCGGCTGCTCTGGTCGGAGGAGCTCTGGTCGGTTGGCGTGTTCGCGCTCGCGGCGGGAATCTTCATCGCGCAATACGGAAGCTTCCGCAAGCGGCTGAACAAGATCGTCGAGCTGTTCGAGCGTGTGGAGGAGGGCGACTTCTCACAGAAGTACGACACGTCCGCGGATGCGCGGCCGGACGCGATCACGGTTGTGGGCCGGGTCTACAACCGGATGAGCCAGGAGTTGGAGAGCATGGTCGAAACCGATCCGCTCACGGGCTGCGTCAATCGGCGCGGCTTCGAGCGGTCGCTGGCGCGGGAGATGGCGCGGGCCACGCGCGCCGGAAGCGAGCTATCACTCCTCGCGCTCGATCTCGACCACTTCAAAGCGATCAACGACAGTCGCGGACACATGGTGGGAGACGCTGTGCTGCGCGACGTGGGCGCGCTCTTGCGACAGAACATTCGCGGTGGCGACACCGTCGCGAGAACGGGCGGCGAGGAATTCTCGATTCTGCTGCCGGACACGCCCGGCAATGGCGCGTTTCATTTTGCCAATCGGCTTTGCGAGAAGTTCCAGGAGCACGTGTTTCGTGTGAACAACAAGGAGATCCGTCTCACGGTCAGCATCGGCGTCGTGTCGACGGACGGCGATCGGCCGCTCGTCGCCGAACGAGGCAAGAATGTCGGCGAGGAGATGAAAATCCGCGCCGACGAGGCGCTGTACGCCGCGAAGCGAACGGGCCGCAATCGCGCACGCGCGTGGGACGAGGCCGCGAGCATGCGCTCGGGCGAAATGCCCAAGGTGATGGCGGAGCTGTTGAGGGAAGGAAAGGAATAGAGGCTGGTGGCTGGCGGCCAGGTGGTACGGGCGTCGCTCCGCACCTTCGCCATCACGTATCACCTTCTTCGTGCGCCAGATCACGCGGCGTAGATCACGCGAGACCTAACCGGACCGCTGATCGTCACACACGAGAAGCGGGCGTTTGCCCGCGGTTGAATCACGTGAACACCCCTCGAGGTCCGAATCTATGAAGCGGCTCTGGCTCACGGCCATTCTCGCTCTCCCGCTCGCGATTGGCTGCACGTCCGCGAAGGAGAAAGCTCGCGCCGACAGCGTTCAAGCGCTCGCCACTCAGCAAAAGGCTCTGATGGCGAAGCTCGAGGCGCAGAAGGATTCATTGTCGCAGGTCGTCGGCGATGCCGACTCCTTCATCGCGAAAGTCGACAGCACGGTGTCGAGGGTGAAGGGACTGCCGAAATCCAAACGCCTCAAGAACGCCGAGAGTCCCATCCAGGAGCAGTTGCAAGCGCGACGGGACATGCTCAAGCGCGTGAACGCGCTCGTCAAACGTGCGCAGGAAACGGCGAAGGCGCTGGCCGACGCGCACAAGCTCGAAGACTCGCTCCGAAGCGACAACGGCAGGCTCAAAGCGCAGGTCGACGCCGATGCGCTCCGGATCGCCGAGCTGACGTCGCAGGTCGAGCAGCAGGCGCAGACGATCGCGGTCATGCAGGCGAAGGTGGATACGCTCGACATCACGGTGAACCAGCTGCGCGCGTCGCAGAGCAAGGCGTACTACGTGATCGGTGACGAAGACGCGCTGGTGAAGAAAGGCATCATCGTCAAGGAAGGGGGTGCGAACCTGCTGATCGCACACGTCGGCCGAACGCTGGTGCCGGCGCGCAAGCTGGATCGCGAGATGTTCACCGCGATCGACACGCGCGAGGTGCACGAGATCGCGGTGCCGGACAGCACGCGCAAGTATCAGATCGTGTCACGGCAGAGTCTCGATGACGCGGATGCGGTGCAACGCGACGGCCCAAATTTCCGCGGCAATCTCAAGATCAAGGACGTCGACAGATTTTGGGCGCCCTCGAAGTATCTGATCATCGTCGAACGCTAGCCCGACTCATCGGATACATGGCCCGACCGCCTCGAAGACGGTCGGGCGTCTCTTCTTCTCTCGACTGTTGCTCTCACGCAACGCCTAGCGGACCAACTACGCCGCTGCTATGGTGTGCGCACCCGAATTGAGCTCATAACGAGTTTCGAGAGGTCGAACATGTTCATGCGCGGTCACTCGCTCAGCCGACTGAGCGCCGCCCTGTCCCTCGCCGTGTTCGTTGCAGCGTGCAGCGACGCGGTCACGAGCACACCGACGCCGCCATCGGCCCGGCATTTCGCGCCGGCGATGTCGCGTGTCGCCGTGCCAACATCCGGACAGCACGTGTTCCTGCTGCGCGGGACAGTCCCGGCCAACTTCACCGCGCGCGTCGCGGCCCGCGGCGGCTCGGTCGTGAGCTCGATGACGGATATCGGCGTCGTCGTGACGGCGGGACTCTCCGACGTCGACGCGGCCGCGCTGGCCGGGTCGGACTCGGTGGCTCCGGATTATGTCGGCCAGTGGCTTCCACCCGCGGACATCCAGGTTGCCGAATCGTCGCCACCGACGCTCGCGGACGCGACGTCGGCACAGCCGCCGCTGCAAGCGCAGTTCCTGCC
>DATBHD010000054.1:0-4809 GCA_036557635.1 Gemmatimonadaceae bacterium | reverse complement strand
CCGCCGCGGCGGCCTGCACGGCGATCGTGTCCAACGTGAGCTCGAGCGCCGCGGGCGAGCCGATCCCCGCGAACTCGCTGCCCAATGCGACGCGAGGCGCCTGCGCATCGGAGACTTGCGATGTGAAGACCCATCCAGGGTCTCCATAACACTGATACGCCGCCCACGTATTGCCGCCGCATGTGTACGCGGCAGCGCGCGCGTCGGCGACCGCGTCCATGAAGCGCGATCCACGCAGCAGCGACGTATAGAACGACTTCGCGAACATCTTCGCCGCGTCGTCGTCGACAGCCCACGCCGCCGCCACCACACACCGCACCCCGATCTCGATCAACGCCTCAGCGACACCCGACGCGAAGTCCGCGCGACGCTGAGCGAGCAGCTCGTCGGAGCCATGCGCGGCGAGGTGACAACAGTTCACGAATACCAATTCTGGTGTGACGGGCATCCGCTTGATCTCGCGGGCGCCGAGATAGGTGCCATTCGACAAGACGACGCCCCGTGGGTCCCCGCGACGCTCGCCACCGGGGCCGCGCTGCAAGTCGTTGGTCACCCACTCGGGCGGCTCGCCGTGCCCTGCGATGTGCACGATGCGCCAGTCGCGCTCGAGCAACGCATTCACCACGGTGTGCGCGTCCGGTCCGGCCTCGCTCCGATTCTCAGGGCGGATGATTGCGCGAACGGCGCCGGCTCGCGAGCTGAGCGCAGCCGTCAACATTCCCGCGACCTCCACCGCTTCTTCGCGCGCACCGAAGAGCGGCGGGTACTTCTTTCGATCGACCTCGGGCTCCCCGATCACGAGGACCGACGCATCGGCGTTCGCATCCTGCGACGGCGGCAACGCGTTCGGCACGCGAAGCTTGCGTAGCAGTTTCGCGCGAATGGCCCAGGGGAAGGCGTTCGGACCAGCGACGGGCGTGTCGAGCAGCTCCCACGGAATTCCCGATGTCCCCGAATTCAGCTCGAGCACGATCGCGCTCGATCCGCCGAGGAACGGCTTGATGGTCGGGGGGATGAGAAGCTTGAAAAGAGACTTTCCAATCAGCGGATCACGATTGGCCGCGCTCGATGCGGCGGCAACCATGCTCCGGACGAGAGGCAACTGTACCGATTCGTCGCGGAGCTCCGTGCGCGCTCGTTTCGTATCGAACGAGTACGCGATGCGTGTGTCGCCATTGACGACTGACGTCAGCGCCGAGACGAAGTCATAGTCCGCGCCGCGATAGCCGGAGTCGGGGGGACGCCGCAACGCGCGGTGACCTTCGACAATCTCGTCCTGGATCGCGTACTGCATTGCCGACCCCGACGCCTGCACGCGGATGGCTTGCCATGCTTCGGTCGCGCGATCGAGATACAGCTCGATCAGTTTCAGATGGCCGACGCGCGGCCACTGCTTCGTCGATTCTTGCTGATCGATCAGATCGTTCGCTTCCTTCACGCCTTGCAGAATGCACTGCGCCGACTCGCCGGCGGACATCCCCGGTCCACCGCTGCCAATCAACGTCGCCGCCAAATCGAACAACGGCGGAATCGACTTGGGCGTCTCGGCGACTCGCTGCGCCCAGGCGAGCACGCCTTGCCGCACGGTTTCGATCAATGCTTCCGAACGCAGCGCGCCTTCGTCGCCAAGGCCGACGACGATCACCGCCTTGGGCCTCGGCAGCTCGCGGAACGGATGCGCGCGTACGTTGTCGAACACCTGATTCGATCCCGGCTGGACGGGATAACAGCCGATGCGCAACGACTCCTGCATCGTGCCGCCGATCAACCTGTTCATGACGTCCTCGGTGCCCGTGAGCTGCACCGAGCGATAGTGGCCGAGCAGCATCGGGTCGCCGACGAACGTGAGGTCGCCGTTGATGACCGTGACCTGAAGCGCCGCACCACGCGGAGGCGACGTCGTCGCCGCCGCTGCGTGCGCGGCGCGAAGAACGTCGTTCGGGGTTTGCGGCGGCAGTGTCGCAACCGGCATTCGCGATGGCCGCGAACGCTGGTATGCAACTGCTGACGACTCGGCGCCTCGTGTAGTCGCGGAAACTTCGCTCAACAGCGTCGTGTTCCCCGTTTCGAGCAGCTCACGATACGCATCGAACGCTTCGCGTTGCTTCGGCAGATTGCCATGGTCGGTGTCGACCTTCCATGTGCGCACACCGGGCAGCATCGCGCGCGCGCGCGTGACGCGCCCGTCGCCGTCGTCGGGAAGGTCGAGATAGACCATTCCGCGCGCGTCGCTCTCGTCGAACGAGTCGGGCGTGGCTGGCGCGTTACCGATCACGAGTGCGACTTTGTCGCGAAAGATCGTCGACGCTTTGTCGAGCTGGTCATCGAGCTTGCGGCGCAAGTCGACAGCTTTGTCGAGCACGGGCTGCGGCGGAACGCCCCAGCGGGCGTCGTCGAGCTGAATCGGTAGCCGATGCCAGATGTTGTGGCGCTCGAGCCAACGCAAATCGCGGTCGGCGATCGCTGCCCAGCTGTCTGTGCGATCAAGATGTCGATCGAGCAAATCGGCTTGCAGTTGGAGCAGCCCCGGAAACTCCGCCATCAGCTGCCGCGCTTCGTATCCGTGGAACGGCGCGCCCGCGATGGCGAGCATGTTTCCAAAAGTGTCATCGCCGGACAAGACCTGCATCGGCGCCCACGACCCGCCGTTTGGCGTACCGAGCATGAGGATGCGCGCGCCATCGCGCTCGAGCATGCTGTTCCACACGTCTTCGCGAACGATCTGCATCGTGCGCGCAACGATGCCGCCCATCGAATGCGCGACGATGCGCACCGGCAGCTTGTTCTGCTCGCGCACCTTCAGCGCCGTCTGAACTGCGTCGGCAAGACGATTCGCTTCCTCCTCCATCGGCCGACGCCAGTCGAACGCAAACTCGACCACCGCGTGTGATTCGGCGAGGTAGTCGCTCAGACGGTCGTACGTCATCCCGAGCGGGCCGTCCGGCAAGACCTCGTCCTGAACACCAAGTCGATATTCGAGTCGCTTGAAGCCGTTGATGAAATGCCAGCCGAGCCATACGCGATCGTCGCCGATGCGGAGGTTGCTGCCGACGATGCCCGGAATCAGAAAGACGAGTGGCTTGTCGCGCTGCGCCGTGTCGTCAGGTCGCGTTGCTTTCGCGCCGCGGACGCCCTCGAATGCCTGGCCGGACCACGAGAGCGGGCCAATGACGTTGAACGTCGACGGCGTGTCACTCGTGAGCCCTTCGACGATTGCCTGCGCTGTCCGATCGTTGCGGAAATAGTTGAAGTGCGAAACGCCGCCGCCTTGATCGAAGACGAACTTCGCGCCGCCTGCTGTCCCGCGCGGCGTGCCGCCGTACATCGATCGCGTCTGCACGACGAGATCGTTGTCGGTCCAAAAGAAGGAATCAGCAAGAAGAGTTTTGACCCACGAGACGACGGAATCACCCTGGAGGTCGCCCGCGATGACACGAAGATCGCCAGGAATTGCCTGATCGGTGGAGTGCAGCCAGGTCACCAGACGGCTGTCCGGCATCTGTGCCTCGAGGCCGGGAAGGTCCAACGGATCTGCTTTGCGTCTTGCGACTTCGCCGAGCAAGTCGATCAATTCCGGAACGACGGGCAGATGTGCAAGCTCTAATGCCCACTTCAGCACCGAGATGTACGCATCGAGCCGCTTCGACGCGAGCAGCGTGCCGCGCACAGGGCACGCGACGCGCACCATCCGTTCGACGGTGATGTTGCGCTCTTCGACGATGCTCGCCAGTTCGACGAGCGCCTCGAGCTGCGGCTTGTACGCTTCGTCGTCGCGAAATGGCGCGAATGGATCCTCCTGCTTCGCGCAGACGCGGGCGAGCACCTCCGCGACGAGCCCACCGCGTGAGTGCGTGAGGAGATGGACCTTTGCGTTTTTCGGTAGCGTCCGCGCGAGCGTGAGTGCGTTGCCGATCGGACTCACACCCAGCGTGCAGTGATCCAGTGCGTACACCCGTCCACCATAGAACTCGAAGAGCTTGGTGACGAGCTGATGTTGGTCGCTCCAGAGTTTGTTAAAGGTCCCTTCGGTGCTCGAGAACGTGCCGTGGATCAGGACGAGGATCGGTCCGTCGTTCGGCGGAACGTTCGCGACAGGTCGCGTGCCTTTCAAAGGCGTAAGCGTTGCCGCATCGAGTGCGTAGACGCCTTCGTCGACCTGCCCGTCCATCTTCTTCACAATTTCCGAGACAGCGAGCTTCGCAATCCGATCGCCGCCGAAACCGGTGAGCACCTTGAAGGCCGTCAGCAACACGCCGCCGAAGCTGCGCGTTGCACCGCGTGCCGCGCTGCCCTCCTCGAGTCCTTTCCAATCCAACTGCATCGGGACGACGATCGGCCCCTCTTCGCCTCGAGCGCCACGATCGGCGGGAGCGACTTGACGCTGCGCGCGCATCAGGTCCGCGGCGGTCTCCGGGTGCAGATGCAGAGCGGGTCCGCCGGCAATCTCCAAGACGACGATGTCTTCGCCGGGAACTGCCGCGACCTGCTCGACAGAACCGTCCCGGTTCGAGGCGATCAAGACCGAGTGTTTGACCGTGAGGCGATCCTCGGTCAGCGGCTGCTGAGGTTCCTCGCCGCCGCGCGACGTTGGGTCGGCGGCACTCCGGCCGGGAACGTGGAAGACGATCGGTGTCGATCGGGCATCGGGCATTGACGGTCTTCGAGGAGCTGAGTGGTAGGAGCCTTCACCGCAAAGGGAGTGAAAATCGGAACTGCTTTCACCGCAGAGGGCGCAGAGGGCGCAGAGAAAATCGGAACTGCTTCTTTTTTCTTTTTACTTATTCGTTTTTTTTGGTGTTCTCTGCGCCC
>DATBHD010000053.1:0-1614 GCA_036557635.1 Gemmatimonadaceae bacterium | reverse complement strand
TGGCAGGCCATTCACGCCGCACGCTCGTAACGAGGAATCGACCATGTACGCTTTCGAGCTCGTTCGACCGAAATCGCTCACCGACGCATCGGCTGCGTTGACGCAGAGCGGTGGTAAGGCGCTTGCCGGCGGCCAGAGTCTGGTCGCCGCAATGAAGTTGCGACTCGCGCAACCGGGGACACTCGTCGACCTGTCGCAACTTCCTGAGTTGCGTGGCATCTCGCGCCAGGGCACGACGATCAGAATTGGCGCGTTCACGACTCACAGCGAAGTCGCGGAGTCGAACGTCGTCGGGGACGCGATACCGGCGCTCGCGGCGCTGGCACACGGCATCGGCGACCGTCAAATCCGTAACGTCGGAACGCTCGGCGGATCGATTGCGCACAACGATCCGGCCGCGTGCTATCCGGCAGCAATTCTCGCGCTCGAGGCAACGATCGAAACAACGATACGAACGATCCGAGCTGACGACTTCTTCATTGGCATGTTCGAGACGGCGCTCTCGCCGGGAGAAATCATCGTCTCGGTTTCGTTCCCGATTCCGAAGCGAGCAGCCTACGTGAAGTTTCCCAGCCCGGCGTCGCGCTTCGCGCTCGTCGGCGTCTTCGTGGCTGACACGGCGGGCGGCGTTCGCGTGGCGGTGACGGGCGCCGCGTCGTGTGTCTTCCGCTGCGCGGAGTTAGAGAAGTCACTGCAGAAGAGTTTCACTCCCGAAACGGCGAAGGCCACACGTGTCGCGTCGTCAGGGTTGAGCTCCGATTTGCACGGATCTCCTGAATACCGAGCGCATCTCGTTCCAGTACTCGCCGCCCGTGCGGTCGCCGCGGCCGGATCTGCCCACTGACCACAGCGCTTCCGGCATCCGTCGGCGACGTCGTCGCCCTTCTCGATCGGCAGGACTACGTCGCCGACCGCCCGCTCGCTACGGCCGTATTTCTCGCCCTCAAGATGGAACGCCCGCTGTTTCTCGAGGGCGAGGCGGGTGTCGGAAAAACAGAACTTGCGAAAGTGCTCGCCGCGGCGCTCGGTCGGCGTCTCGTTCGGCTGCAGTGTTACGAAGGACTAGACGTCAGCGCCGCGGCGTATGAATGGAACTACCCGCGGCAGATGATCGAGATTCGCCTCGCTGAGGCAGGCGCGAGCGGCGAAAGGCATGTCGATCGTGCGCGGCTCGGACAAGACATCTTCGCCGCGCGCTTCCTGCTGCGCCGTCCGCTGCTCGAAGCGATCTCCCCCGAAGACGGTGTGCCGCCCGTGCTGCTGATCGACGAGCTCGATCGTGCCGACGAGCCGTTCGAGGCATACCTGCTCGAGGTCTTGGCCGAATATCAGCTCACCATTCCGGAACTCGGGCCGATCAAGGCGAGCACGCCTCCCGTCGTCGTGATCACGTCGAATCGAACGCGTGAGATTCACGACGCGATCAAACGTCGATGCTTGTATCAATGGATTGGATATCCTGACGCCGAGCGTGAGCTGGCAATCGTGCAGCGAAAGTGCCCGCACGCGTCCGAGTCGATGGCGCGCGAGATCGTTGCCTTCACACAGCGGCTGCGCGGCCTCGATCTCTTCAAGTCACCTGGCGTCGCCGAGACGATCGATTGGGCGGATGCG
>DATBHD010000052.1:0-32426 GCA_036557635.1 Gemmatimonadaceae bacterium | reverse complement strand
GGCGGTGAGCAGTCCAGTCGTGACCGCACCGCGCGGATCGCGCATGATCGCCTCGTAGATCTGCACCTGGTCGGGACGCGTGATCTCGCGATAGTGCGGCTCGAACTTCAGCCGGTCGTCATCGTTGTCGTTCGCGACGATTCGGCCGCTCGCCGTGAGCTCGCCGGACTCGAATACGACCTTGCCCGCGCGGTCGCGCGCGACGACGTGCAGCCAGGCGCGGCGAGACGGATAGGCTGTCGGCAGCTTGTGGCCGGTGAGGTTCGTGACGTCGACGTCGACCGTCACGCGACTGTCGTCGCCAGGTCCCGGTGTGATCTTCACTGTCGCGGCCCGGGCGAGCGTCTCACGCGTGCGCGCCGCCACGGCGTCGAGCTCCGGGGGCTGCGCTACGACCGCCAGCTCGTCGCGATAGCGGTTGAGCATGGCGAGGAGGAAGAAATTTCCGCCGGGGAACGAATGCCGCCGCAGCTCCGGCCGCGGCCCACCATGAACCGAAGTGATCGCGGTGCTGTCGCCGGGGCTCGTCGCCGGCGGCATGTGACAGGATTGGCAGCTTTGCTCGTTGCGATACGCGCTGTGCCGCCACTCGAGGAAGGGCATCTGTTCGGGGAGCGAGCCGGCAGGTCTGCCTAACGAATCGAGCGCCGGGGTGTACAGGGTGTGACAGGTGCCGCACAGCTCCGATTGCCGGATGTGCTCCGACTGGGACGGCACGAACCCGCTCGACGAATGCATCACGGTCGTGCGCCCACGGTCGACGGCGTACGGTCCGAAGACCGGCCGCCGGCCCACGGGGGAGGTCGTGTCGATGACGAAGCCGCCGTTGAAGCTCGATCGCTCACCCAGCCCGTCAGGCTGGATCTGATGACAGGTGGTGCACGACACGCCGTCCGCGGCCAGGCTGTCGAGAAGATCCGTTCCGCGATTCGCCGGCGCGCGTGCGAAGACGAGCCCCCGGCCGCCCGCGGCCCGTGCGGTGTAACGCTGCATCGGCATGTGACAGATCGAGCATTCGTCCTGGATCACCGCCGACGCCGTCGGGTGATCGAGCACCTCGCGCCTCACCGAGGCTTGCCAGTACGGATCGCGCGCCGAATTCGCCATGCTCGACGCGCGCCACTCGAGTCCGATCGACGCGTCCTGCCCCGACGCCGTCGTTAGGCCGTTGTGGCAGGGCATGCAGCGATCGGCGGTGATGAAGTGAACCGGGCCGACGCGCGCGCTCCTGTCGGACACCGTGCCGTACCCGGTCGCCGCGACGGCGAGCGCGAGCGCCACGAACGCGGCGACGAAGGATCCGATGTGCTTCAGTGTTGGCATCCCGGGCACCACCCGCGCCAGAACTTGAATAGTGGGCCGTCGAATGTATCCCACAGGATGTACGCCAGGACCTGCGCGTGCCGCGTATCGCGCTGCGTCACGGGAATGTTCACGCCCACATTTGCTCGCACGTGCTGCAGCGCGCTCAGTGTGACCTGAAACTCCGGCACGACGTCCCACTCCGTGGTCGCGCCGCTCTCGAGATCGCGCGAGCCCGCGACCTCGATCATCGGGGACCAGAGGCGTGTGATCTCGGAGAACGGCACGCTCGTGCCTAACGCCGCGCTCCAGGACGCGACGCGCGGCGCGAACGCGAGCTGCGTCGGAATCTCGACGCCGCCCTGGAACTGGAGAAAGCTCCGCGCCGGCAGGAGTTGCGCGCCGAGGATGAATCCCTCGAAGGCGGTGGTCCCGCTCCCGAGCCCGAGCGACTGATCGCCGGTCGGCAGGATGATTCCACCGAGACCGCTCACGATCGTGCCGCTCGCCGCGCTCGAGAAGAAGACGTGCTTCTCGGCGACGGAAATGTCACCGATGGCGCCTGCCCAGGTCGAGGCGGGTCGATTCGTGAAGCCGAACGGCGTGTCGAGCTCGAGTTGATCGCGCGCGCCGAGGCGCTTCTCGAAGATGAGATGATTCGAAAATGCGCCCGGGCCGTACGTCGCGATGCTCCCCGTGAGCACCAGCTCGTCTTCTGGATATGCTTTTTCCGTGACCTGAGCCAGCGGCACGTTGAGCTCCCCTCGCGGCCATCGCTTCGCGGAGCAAAAGGTGCGGACGTACGCGACGACGTTGCGGATCTGCTCCGGCGTCAGGAGATCGCGAAACGCCGGCATGATCCGGCTGAATCCACGCACCGGCCCCCCGTCGCGCACGATGGCTCTCCAATCCGCGGCCGGCTCGCGGCTCGCGAAGTTGCAGTCGCTGAAGTCGGGGAGCGGAGCCGTGAATCCCGTCATCGATTGTGACGCGCCCGTGCCGTCCACGCCGTGGCAGGCGACGCACGTCGTTCGATAGATCTGCTCGCCGGCGGCTTGCGCCGGATCATCCGGTCCGCGCACCTCGCCGCCCTTCGCCGAGGGGCGGAGATGCCTAACGCGATGTGCTGTGGGCGCGGCGCCGACGGCGTCACGCGCCGCCATGCCAAGTGCGGCGATCGACAGCGGCACGACCAACAGCGAGGCAATGGCCCGCGTCAGCAGCGAAGACACGCCCATGCGACACCTCCCATCCACTCACCCACTGTCACAAGCCTTGCGGCAAGTAGCCGCAGCGGCGCGAATGCCTCTTCCAAGCCACGATTAGCGAATGTAATAGCCCGAGACTCGCCACTGACCGTCGCTGTCCCGCATCGGCGTAACCGTTTCGAGCGCCGAGCGCTTCTGCGCGAACTGGGACGCGAACTCGAAGATCACATAGTCGCCATCCGGAGCCCCAGGCAGCTCGTGCACCGAACGGGCGCTTTCCATACGCCGGGAGATCAGAGCGCCGAGAGGGGTGCGCGCCACATCCAACGCGGCGGCCCATTGCTCCTCGGAGACCGCGCGTCGGAACAGGCTGGCCGCGGCCGCCCAGCTCTCTCGAGCGTCGCCTTCGTCCGTGAGGGCGAGCCACTGGAGCGCCGCGCGTTCCGCGGCTGGATCGTACTCGCTCATGTCGTCGCCCTGGATGGATGGTGTGCTGGTGAAGTGACCGCTCGATCCGGATCTCAGCGCACCGCCGCCGCCGTCGTCGACTTGGCGCCACCGAGCACGCGATCGAAGAATCGCGCCGTCGCGCTGTCCGCCGTTACCCAGGAGGCGTGGCGAAGAAAGCCGTGAATCTCGTCGGGAAGTACGAGCTCCTCGAACCGAACACCCTGTGCAGCGAGTCGGCGCGCGAGGTCCACCGTCTGATGGAACCGTACGTTGCGGTCGTCGTCGCCCTGGATGAGGAGCACCGGTGACTTCCACGTCTTCACCGACGACACGGGCGACGATTGCCACGCCACCTCGCGCGCGCGCGCGAGGTCCGGCGGCTGGTTGAAGTGTGCGCCCTCGCCCGCGACGGCGAACGCTCGCCCCGCCCCCGACTCGGGTGTCGTGAAGTCGTGCACGCCGTGTAGATCGACACCGGCCGCGAAGATGTCGGAGTTGCGGCCGAGTGCGAGCGCGGTGAGGAAGCCGCCATACGAGCCGCCCCAGATGCCGATGCGCTTCGGGTCCACCTCGCTCAGCGACCGCAGGTAGAGACCACCGGCCCTCACGTCCTGATACTCCGACGCGCCTAACGCGCCGGCGTGCGCTGGATGATGGAAGTCGTGCCCGTAGCCGATGCCGAGGCGATAATTCACCGACAGCACCACGAAGCCGTTGCTGGCGAGGTATTGATTCACCGCGTACGAGTTCGTGTAATAGTCCATGTAGTGCCAGCCGAGGAGCATCTGCCGCGGCGGCCCGCCGTGCACGAAGACCACCGCTGGCTTCTTTGCCGCGCCACCGGGGCGCTCGAAGAGCTGCCCGTGCACCGTCGTGCCGTCGGCGGCGCGGAAGACGACCATCTTCGGCGTCACCAGCTGGTCCGTCGGGAAGTCGGACGGGATATGGTCGGCGGCGAGAAGATGCGGCGCCCCTCCCGAAGCCGGCATCACCTGTGGGAGCGGCGGCCGTTTGGCGCCACCGCCGAGGAACACGATCGTCGACCCGTCGCCCGTGACGTTAGGCGCCCACTCGACGCCATCGCCTGGCGTGCGCTCGACAGGCTGCGCGCGATCGACGGGGACGCTGAAGATGTGGCGCCGGTCGATGTCCTCGCGGCCCGCGCCGGTGTTGGCCGCGTAGACGAGATACGTGCGATCGGGACTGGGCGCGACGTACTCCACCATGAACTTGCCCGGCGTCAGGAGGAGCGGCCCGCCGCCGTGCTCCGAGATCGAGTACAGGTGCGGCCACCCGTCGAGATCGGCGAGGAAGGTGATCCGGCCACCGCTCATCCATTGCAGGTTCGCCTGGCCATCACTGGTCGGGTAGGAGCCGTAGAGCGTCTCCGGACTTTTCCATAGGGCCAGACCCTCGCCGGTGCGTGCGTCAGCGGTCCAGATCTGCCACGGATTGGGATGCAGCGCGAGCATCGAGTCGGGCGCTCCCCCGGCGCCCCGCAGCCTAACGAACGCGACGCGTTCGCCGTCGGGCGACCAGCGCGGCATGAAGTCGCGGTTCGTCGTCGGTGAGAGCCAGAGAATCGGCTCGGCGTCGGACGTGAAGATGCCGATGAAGCTGTGGTCCCCGCGATTGGAGACGAAGGCGAGACGACTGCCGTCGGGCGACCACTCGGGCGAACGGCTCGTGCCGCGCGTGAAGAAGAGGCGCTTGCCGGCCGCGCTGCCATCGATCGGGAGGACGAAGATCTGCCCGTTGCTTTCGTAGGCGAGACGATCGCTCTTCGGCGAGATCACGGGTGCGTCGCCCTGCGCGAGCAGCTTCGGCGTGCCTCCCGCGAAAGGAACCTCCCAGATCTCGACGTGCGGCTGCACTGGGCTGGAGGTGGGATCGGGCGCGAGCCCGCCCTCGGCGGCCCAGTTGGCGTCGTGATCCCCGCCGCGAACATACACCACCCACCGGCCGTCGGCGGAGATTGAGAGATTCGTCAACTCCTGGCCGTCGTCGCCCGTGTACGAGGTGAGCTTGCGCGGCTCGAAGTCGGGACCCTCGGCGGCGTACACGTTGCGTACGCCCTTCTCGTTGAACACCCACGCGAGTCGCGAACCGGTGCGTGCGACGGTGAGCTCGCTGGGGTACGGATAGCTCGTGACTTGCTCGATGGTGAAGCCGCCGGCAGGCGCTGACGTCTGCGCGAATACGGGCGGAGCGGCGCCGGCGAGCGCGGCAGCGACAACGGTGAGTATGGCGCGGCCAACGCGCCGGTACGGGGCGGGAGTGCATTGCGGCATCGAGTCCGTCCAGGAACCGAGGTTCGAAGCGAGCGGGTACGAGATGCATGATCGTCGCGCCCGGACGCGGGAGAAGCAAGGCCCACGCTGCCGCTGCGCTTCGAAGCGCCGCTAGCCCTTCCGGGCGTACGTGCCGACGATCTCGCCGCGCGCCAACTCGTGGCCACGCATCGCCGCGACCACTGTCCCGTGCGTCGCGCCCGGCTCGAGACCCAACGCCGTGTCGAGCGCGTGAAGAATGAAGTGGTAGTGGTGGGCCCGTCCCTTCGGCGGGCACGGGCCGCCGTAGCCGATAGCATTCTTGAAACTCGTGCGCCCCTGTTTGGCGCCGCCGAGCATCGAGACCGTTGGACCCTTCGGCACGCCCTGCGGCAGCGCGTGCGTCATCGGCGGAATGTCGTAGAGCACCCAGTGAATGAACGTGCCGCCCGGGGCATCGGGGTCTTCGCAGATCAGCGCGAACGACGCCGTGTTGCCGGGCGCTTCGCTCCACGCGAGCGGCGGTGACTCGTCCGCGCCATCACAGGTGAACTGCACCGGGATCGGGGCGCCGTCCTTGAACGCGGCACTCGAGATCGCGAGCTCGGTGAAAGTCTTTGCATGTGCCATGGCGGTCCACCGATAAGGAGACGCAAACACGTTGCAGCAGGAAGCGTGCACTCGCGCGGACTCGACGGCCGCCGACCGGATCCTACGGCGTGACGGCGACCAGCCCCACCATGTTCAGTCCGCTCTCGGCGATCACGAGGTTCCCCTCCTTCGTCGGCATCATGTTGCGGACGACGCCGCCGCCACCGGGAATCGCCCACGTCTGGAATTGCTCCGTCTTCGGATCGAAGCGGACGAGCGCGTTCGGCTTCACCGCCGACTCGACGTACCAGATCGCCCCGCGTGAGAAGGTGATGGCATAGGGCCGCGACTGCGGGCCGCCGGGGGACGGCCACTCGCGTGTCTGCCCCGTCTTCGGGTCGAATCGTCCGAGGTAGCCGCGGGAGTAGTCCGAGTACCAGAGCACGTCGTCGCCGTCGATCGCGACGCGCCGCGGCCTGGTTGCTTCGTTAGGCAGCTCGTATTCGTGAATCGCCATCGTCGCCGGATCGATGCTCGCGATCTTGTGCGAGCCGAACTCGACGAAGAAGGGAACGCCGCTCGACGAGATCACCATGCCATAGGGATTCGAGCGCGGCGTCGGCGACGAGACGACCTTGACGTCCCCGGTCTTCGGATCGAGCCGTCCGACCATGTTCGCGCCCTGCGCGGTGAACCAGAGTATCCCCTTCTGGTCGAAGATCGGCGTGTGTGGGTCGCGCGTGCCGGCCGGGAGCTGATATTCGGTGACGTGGCCGCTCTTCGGATCGAGCTTGCCGATGTAGCCCTTCGAGTTCGCGGTGAACCAGATGTTGCCCTCCTTGTCGGCGACGAGCCCGTGCGGTCCGGAGCCCGGCGTCGTGAGCGAATACTCCTTGATCGCGCCCGTCCTCGTGTCGACGCGTCCGAGCTTGTTCGCGAACTGGCCCGTGTACCAGAGCGCGCCGTCGGGGGTCGCGAGCGGATCGTGGGGGCGAGAGCCTTTCGTCGGCAGCGCCCACTCCTTGAACGACGCCGTCGCCGGACCGGCGATCAACACGGCCTGCGGCTTCGCCTTCTCGGGAAAGTGCGCGGCGAGGTAGTCGGCGACGATGTTCGATTGCTCGATGGGGAGCTCGATCATCGTGCCGTAGATGCGCGGCCATTCGGCGCGCGAGTAGCCGTCGTTGGCGATGAGCCCGAGCGAATGGCACTGCGCGCAGGCGCTCTGGACGATGTCCTTGCCCGGCCCGTCGGGGAGAGTCACGGGAGCGCCGCGGCGGCCTTGCGCGGCGACGGGCACCGCGGCGCCGAGAGACAGGAGGACGACCGAGCGCCAGGGGAAGAGAGTCGGCACGCATCACCTGCTGTGCTTGGAGACAGCAGGAAGATGGCGACAACGCCGGCGGCGGCAATAGCCGCCGTCGGCGAGGCCTTGGTTCAGTGTACCGAGATCGGCACCGCGACCGACTTCGCGAACTTGTTGCTGCGAAGCCCGGAAAGCTTTTGCGCGTTGAAAGTGATGATACCGTAGTGCTCGTCGCGAATGCGATTGGCGGCGATCACGGTGTGCGGAATCGGAACGACGGCGCTGAAGACGCTGATACCGGCCGGGCCATCGTCCACCGGATTGTCGACGTCGATGCCATTGTTCGCGAGCACGTTGTTGACGATGACGTTCTTGTCGACGTACTGCGCGGGCGTGTGGCTGTGCACCATGATGCCGCCCTCGCCGTTGTTCATCGCCGTGTTGTTCGCGACGGTGTTGCTCCACGCCGCGGCGCCCGGCGGTCCGGCGAAGACGCCGATCCCGGCCGCGCCATTCCCGTTCGCCACGTTGTGCAGCACGGTGTTGCGATAGATGCCGCCGACATCGGGCGTCGCCGCCGCGGTCGGGTCGAAGTGGTGCGAGGCGAGCGTGATGCCGCAGTCCAGCGTGTTGTCGAGCACGCGATTCTCGGCGATGAGGTTGCCGAAGGTCGGGCCGTCTTCGTCGGTGAGCAGGATGCCGCCGACGTTGTCCTTCACGAGATTGTCACGCACCACCGAATTGGTGACCGTCTGCAGGTGGATCGCCTCGCCGCAGTCGTCGGGCTCGTCGACACAGAGCGGGTTGTTCGGGCCGTAGGCGTCGTTCTTGACGACGGTGTTGTTGTCGATCGTTATGCGCGACGTCTTGTTCACGAACACGCCTTCGAGCCCGGCGTTGGTGAGGGTGAAGCCGGTGAGTCGCGTGCCCGAGGCGTCGCTCCCCGAGATCACTACCGCGTTAGGCGGCGACGATTGTCCGGCGGCGTCGATCGTCGCGTCGTGGCCGATCAGCGTGAGGCGCTTCGTGATGCTGACCGATTCGTCGTACGTCCCCTTGCCGACGGAGACGACGTCGCCCGCGTTCGCTTGGCCGACGGCGAAGCCGATCGTCTTGCACGGGGACGAGGCGGTGCATCCGCCCGCATCGGTGCCGCCCGGCGACACGTAGCGCGTGCGCCCGTCGCTGCGATGGAGGCTCAGCGCTGCGGCGTCGCCGGCATCGAGGCGCGGCGTGACCGTGGTTGGTGCATTGTCGGAACATGCCGCGACCAGGGCGGCACAGAGCAACGCCAGAATGGATCGACCGAGGGTCGGTCGGGATCGAGTGGTGGTCTGCATGGGCTCCTCCGCGTTGAGGTCACCACGGCAGCGGCAATCGTTAGGCGACGCGAATGCTAGCGGCGCAACTCGAGAGGTCGCGCCGCCTGGTCGGTTCCCGCGCCGCCGGTAACAGAACACCGATCGAGTACCAGGGCAAGGTCGCGCGAGCCGCCGGTCCCTTGACACGCGTATTGTCACATTCCATATCTCGCGCGGCGAGATTAGCCTCGATAAGGGATGGCAGGTTGGCGAGCGAGAATTGACGGGTGCTGGTGCGCGGGAGTGTTCGCGCACCTCCAACTCTGATGGTCTGCAGAGAAGAAAGCCCAGCAATTCGGAGAATCCGTTTAGCGACCCCACTCACGGCCGAGGGCGGCGCCATGCCATATAGGGAAGTCTTTGTTCCCGTCGATAACTCGCCACATTCCGATTGGGCTCTCGATCGAGCCATAGAAATCTGCCGGGCCTCCGGCGGTCGCATCACCGGCAATCACGTCTACGCCGCGCGACTCCACGACGTCCGCTTCCGACAACTCGAGACCGGCCTCCCCGCGCAGTTCCAAACGCCGGAAGAGATCAAGCGCCAGCGCAAAATTCACGACAAGTTGATCGAGAAAGGTCTGCAGCTCATCGCCGACAGCTTCCTCGACCAGCTCGCGATGCGCTGCGAGCGCGCCGGCGTGCCGATCACGCGACAACTCCTCGAGGGGATCAACTACGAGGAGATCGTGCGCGAGGTGAATCGCGGCGAGGGGCGGCTGCCCGGTCTCATCGGATTCGATCCGAATCGCGCCGCCAGCTACGACGGCGGTGAGAAAACGCGCAGCGACGTCCGACTCGGCGAGAATGGACGGATCGTCGCCGAAGACGACGACGAGGCCGCGAAGCTCGTCGGCTCGTCAGGCAGACAGTACGATCTCGTCGCGATCGGCGCGCATGGACTCGGCCGGCAAGCGTACTCGCAACTCGGCGGCGTCGTTGCGCGATCGTTACGCGAGATCGAGAAGGACATGCTCATCGTTCGAGAGAACGGTGAGCTCTCCGGCGGCCGCTTCATGGTCTGCGTCGACGGATCGTCGTACTCGTACAAAGCAATGAAAAGCGCGCTCGAGCTGGCGCAGGAATTCAACGCAAGCTTGTACGTCTGTAGTGCGTTTGATGTGGAGTATCACCATGTCGTCTTCGGCAACATCAAAGACGTCCTCTCGGTGCAGGCCTCGAAGGTTTTCAAGTTCGAGGAACAGGAAGAGCTCCACAACAACATCATCGATAAGGGTTTGCTCAAGCTCTGTCAGGCGAACCTCAAGCGCGCCGAGGTCATGGCGCAGGAATACCCCGACGTCCCGATCAAGACGCAGATTCTCGTCGGGAAGCCGTTCCAGGTCGTCATGCAGTGGGCGGAGGAAATCAAGCCTTCTCTCCTGATCATCGGCCGGCACGGCGCGCACCGCATCGACGATACGGAGCTGGGTTCGCAGGCTGAGAACCTCGTACGGATGGCGCCGTGCAACGTCTTGTTGGTTGGCACCGTGGGCGTGCGACCGGAAGACATCCCCTGGATCGAAGAAGATGGCGTCGCTTCCCTGCCCTGGGCGCCCGACGCGGAGGTTCGCATTCTTCGCGTGCCTCCGTTCGCGCAGGGTATCGCCAGGAAGGCCGTCGAAGAGTTCGTCCTCGAGCGCGGCGGCGATATCGTGACGAACCCCCGGCTCGACGAAGCCATTCGCAAGTTGTTGCCGACGCACATGCAGTTGATCATGGGCATCGGTAGCGCGGAAGAAATCGCCCTGGCCGAAGTAAAGGCGCAGGAGCAAATGACGCGGACGAAGGTCGAAGGCCACGACTCCGATCCGGAGCCGGTCGACTCGACCGTCGAAGTCAAATGCCCGATCACCGGGCGCGTCGGTCGCCGCGCGCGCACCGCCACCGATCCGATCGTGTGGACGCAGGAAGCCTGGCAGCGGCTTCAGCTCGTGCCGCTCATCGCGCGTCCCCTCGCCCGCAACACCGTCGAACGCTTCGGCCGCGCGCACGACATCTGGCGCATAACGACGCGCGTCATGGACGAGAACAAGCAGGCGATGATCGAGGCCGACGAGTTCGACATGGACACGATGCTCGTGATGTTCAACGAGCTGCGCGCCAAGCAGATTCGTGCCGAAGCCGAGGGGGGCGCGCCCGCGCTCTCCCCGGAGATGCGGCAGATGATCGAGGAAGCGAAAGCCGCGGGGATCACACGCTGCCCGATTCGCGATGTCGAGGCCAAGGCGGCGAAGTGTCCCGTGGATCTCAAGTTGGTGAAGCCGGAAGACGCGAAGGCAGCCGTAGAGGAACTGGTGCGGAGGGGCGGGTGAAACTCTGAGTGTCGTCCCGAGGAGCGCGGCGACGAGGGATCTGATTTTCCTTCCGCCGCCGGATCAAAGCAGACGCTCGGTCGCTGCGCTCCTTCGCGATGACTATGGAGGGCTCCACATGGGGCATCCGCGGTAGACTTCCGACGGGCCGAGGCGCCGAAGCTGGAGACGCCGCGCGCACACGTGCCACACGTGGTCGCGTGGAACCTCACGCGCCGTTGCAATCTCGAGTGTGCCCACTGCTACATCTCGGCGGGCCCACACGAGTCGGCGACGAGTGAGCTGTCGACAGCCGAGTGCCTGCGCATCGCGCGCGAGATCCTCGCGCTGAATCCCTCGCCCCTGTTCATCCTCTCCGGCGGCGAGCCGCTGTTGCGCACGGACCTCGAGCGCATCGCCGAGCACGCGGCGCACAACGGCGCGACGGTGGTCGTTGGCACCAACGGCACCCTCCTCGACGATCGCCGGATCGTGTCGCTCAAGAATGCGGGCGTCACCGGCTTCGCGGTGTCCGTCGATTCCCTCACACCGAAGCGCCACGACAACTTCCGGAAGGGACACGGCGCCTTCGAGGCAACCGCCGCCGCGATCGCGCGACTGCGCGCGCACAAGCTGGATTTCATCGTCCAGACGACCATCACGAAAGGCAATCGTGCCGAGCTCGCGCGGCTCGTCGAATGGGCGGCGCGCGAAGGCGCCGTCTCGTTCAATGCGTATTTCCTCGTGCCGACGGGCCGTGGCGCCCGATTGTCCGATCTCGGCGCCGCGGACTATGAGGAAGTACTCACCGAGCTCGTCGGGCTCCACCGGAGCTATCTCGGGCGGATGATGGTGCGCGCGAAGTGCGCGCCGCATTTCATGCGGCTCGTTCATACGCTGGCGCCCGATTCACCAATACTCAACTATGAGACGCGGTGCCCGTGCGGGTCGCAGTATTGCCGCATTACTCCCGACGGCAAGCTCACGCCCTGTCCATACGTGCCCGAGGTCGCCGGCGATCTGCGTCGCGACTCGTTCGCCAACGTCTGGCGCAACGCGCCGCTCTTCCAATCGCTGCGCAACCCGGAGTTGGGCGGGCGCTGCGGCCGATGTGAGTATCGCTCGCTGTGCGGCGGCTGCCGCGCGCGAGCGCTCGCGGTCACCGGCGACATTCTCGCCGACGATCCGTCGTGCAGTTACCAGCCGAAGGCACAGGCGCCGGCGATCGAGCGCGTCAGGCCGATTACCTATGGGATGAGCGCCGATCGCACGCTCCCCTGGAGCAAGGACGCGGAAGCACGGTTATCCCGCATCCCGTCGTTCGTCCGCGCCGTCGTCGCGCATCGCATCGAGGAATACGCGAAGCGACACGGCCAAACCGAGATCACCCTCAACGTCATGCGCGAGGTTCGCCAGTCGATGCCTGTCGACTTCTCGAAGAAGCGGCCGTTCTTCCTGGACGAGGAGTGAGATGACGCTAACGCTCGCCCTGTTGCAGCAAGCCGTGAGCGACACCGCCGGCGCGTATGGTCACTTCCCCGGCATTGGCGGTCGCGGCGCGGTGTGGATCGCCGCCGAAGTTCACCTGATGTTCGCCGCCTTTGTCCTCGGCGTCCCGATGTTCGCCGTCATCACGGAGCTGATCGGGATCGTGAGCAAAGACGACAAATACGACAAACTCTCACACGAGTTCACGCGACTCCTCGTCTTCGCCTACAGCGCCACCGCGCTCTGGGGCGCGATGCTCCTCTTCGCCCTCACGACGCTGTACCCCAAGTTCTGGGCGCACATGGCGAAGATCTTCAGCGTGTCGATGTGGATTTACGTCAGCCTCTTCTTCGTCGAGTCGTTCACGCTGTACCTGTACTACTACGGGTGGGATCGCTGGCGTGCCGGACGGGCGAAGTGGTTCCACTGGGGACTCGGCGTGCTGCTCAACGGCTGGGGCACGACGGTGATGCTCATCGCCAACGGCTGGCTGACGTACATGATGTCGCCGCCGAAGGGCGTGACAGCCGAGGGATTGCCGCCGGGGGTGACGATGTGGAACGCGATCGCGAACGCGACGTGGATCCCGATCAACATTCATCGGCTGATCGCAAACGCGGTGTTCGGTGGCTCGATTGTCGCCGCCTACGCCGCCTATCGTTTTCTGGCAGCCAAAACTGACGAAGAAAGGGCCCATTACGATTGGATGGGCTATGTCGGCAATTTCATCGCGATCTCGACGTTCATCGTGCTCCCCTTCGCCGGCTACTGGTTAGGCAGAGAGATCTACCAGTACAATCAGCAGATGGGCATCACGATGATGGGCGGTTTCATGAGCTGGCTGTGGATCGTGCAGGCGGTCCTCATCGGTGTGCTGTTTCTCTGCGCGAATTACTACTTGTGGACGGGCATGGGGCGGATTCCGGGCGCCGAGCGCTTCACGCCGTACACGAAGTGGATGCTGCTGCTGCTCATCGTCTGCTGGATCGCCTGGTCGACGCCGCACACGATGATCGCGACGCGCGAGGAGATGGTGGCGATGGGTGGCGCGCACCACCCGTTCCTCAACGTCCTCGGCGTGATGAGCGCGAAGAACACGGCTGTGAACCTGATGATTCTCACGACCTTCCTGTCTTTTCTCATCTATCGTCGGGCCAACAAGGAAGCCGTCGTACCGTGGGCGAAGACGGGGACGCTGATTCAGGCGGCGATGTTCGTCATCGCCGCGGGCGTGGTGCTCTTCTATGGAGTGTACGGCTACTTCGTGGAGGCGATCGTCCGCATCGGCTTCAGTGTCTACCAGGTGGCGGCGGTGCTGGTCTGTATCCTCGGCGTCACGATCATCGACGTCTTCATCGGCAAGGGCGCCAAGTCGCGCGGCGAGATTCGCTGGGGCCAGATGCCGGACCGCTCGCAATACGCGCTGTTCGTGCTCGCGGTGACGTTCACCTGGCTGATGGGTTTGATGGGATTTGCACGCAGCGGCATACGGCAGCATTGGCATGTCTGGGAGGTTATGCGTGATACAAGCCCCGACGCGTTCACGCCCGCGTTAGGCTACGCCGCCAACATGATCAGTCTCTGCGTCGTGATCTTCCTCTCGCTCGTCGCGTTCATCTTCTGGCTCGGCGGCCTCGCCGAGAAAGCCTCCCACGGCCACGCGGAGGAGACGCCGGGAGTGGCCATCCCCAAAGGCGTGAGCGTGCCTGGTCGCGGCACGGCGCCGGTCACGGGAGACTGACGCCATGTGGAAGACGAATCTCAAGATTCTCGCGATCGCGCTCGTCGTCATCGGCTTCTACACGACGGTCGCCCACATCATTCCTCAACTCCAGTCGGAAGTTCCAGAGGCACTTGCCCTTGGCGCGAGCGTCACACCGGAGGCGCTGGTCGCCGCTGGTGAGAAGATTTATAACGGTGCCGGCGGCTGCACCGCCTGCCACGGACTCGGCACGCGCGCGCCCAATCTGATCACGGACTACAAGGGTCAGGGCGCGATCGGCGCGCGCTGCGGGACGCGAAAACCGGGGATGGATTGCAAAGCGTACATCTACGAGTCGCTGACGCAGCCGCAGGCATACGTCGTCGCCGGCTTCGATCCGATCATGCCGGACATGCGGAAGCAGCTGTCCGAGGATCAGATCTGGGCCGCGGTCGCGTTCCTCGAGTCGAACGGTGGCACGGTCGACGTGACGGGTGACGACATCAAGAAGACCGCGCCAGCGCCGGCCGCCGGCGGTGCGCCCGCCCCCGCGGGTCCGGCGATGACGGCGACGCTCGATCCGGTGAAGCTGTACAGCGAGAAGGGCTGCATCGGCTGTCACCAGATGGACGGCAAAGGCGGCAACATCGGTCCGTCGTGGGACCACGTCGGCAGCCGCCGGACCGCGGCGTCGATTCGTAAGAAGATTCTCAACCCGAGCAGCGATACGACGAAGGGCTACGAGAAATTCGCGGGCATGATGCCCGGAACATTCGGGACGATGCTCTCTGCCGCGCAGCTGGAGGCGCTGGTCACCTTCCTCGCGAACAAGAAATGACGCGCATTCGCCTCGTTCTTCGCCATCCGTTCTGGCAGGCCGTGATCCTGCTGGTGGTCTCCTATCTCACCTTCACGGTCGGCGTGCAGTACGTGTTCCCGTTCATCTTCCGCGCCGCGAGCGCGCCGGTACCGCGGAGCGTGGTGCTGCAGTACATGTTCATCGCGATCATCGGCATTCTGATCTTCGTGAGCAGCGACGAACATCGCTGGCGCCTGTTCAAGGAGCCGCTCCACGCGACGCTCGTCGACCCGGACAAGCGCTGGCTCCGCATGGGACTGCTCGTCGCCGTCCCCGTGCTTCTGGGTTTCGAGACGTATCAACAGGCGCGACCTCGCGTCGACGCGCCGATCGAGCTGCGCTCGATCCATCCCGCGCCGCCAGGGCAGATCACCTTCCGGGGAAAGACGCTCCAGCTCTCCGGCCTCGAGAATCCGCTTCGTCGCACCGGAAACCTGGCCGACCATCTGCTCGAGGGACGCCGCGTCTACTATCAGAATTGCATCGCCTGCCATGGCGATCATCTCGATGGACAGGGCCACTTCGCGCACGGCTTCAGCCCGTCGCCGGCGAACTTCTCCGACAACGGAACCATCGCGCAGCTCACCGAGAGCTACGTCTTCTGGCGCATCGCGAAGGGTGGTCCGGGGCTTCCGCGCGAGGGCACGCCGTGGAATTCGGCGATGCCGGTGTGGGAGAACTATCTCACCGAGGACGAGATCTGGTCGGTGGTGATCTTCCTCTACGGGCAGACAGGCTGGCAGCCGCGGCGCTGGGAGACGAGTGCGGCGGCGGGAGGTGCGAAATGAGCCTCCTTTCTCGCGTGCCGGGCGAACCTTTCGCACAGACTAACACGGGCACTACCACGGACAGAGACGGACCCTCTGTCATCCCGAGCGCTCCTCGGGATGACAGCAGGGGTCAGTGTTCGTCCGTGCTCCGTCTGTGTTTGTCGGTGATGACGCTTTTGCTGGCGGCGGTGTTGCTCTCGTCGCCCGCACGCGCGCAAAACGGCAAACCCGTTTACGACAAATGGTGCGCCGGTTGTCATGGCGACACCGGCGCCGGCGACGGTTTCGGCTCGAAGACCATGCTCCCCCACCCGCGGGATTTCACCAAGGGTGTTTATAAGATTCGCACCACCGCCAGCGGCGAGATCCCGACCGACGACGACCTCCGCCACATCATCGAGGTCGGCATGCCCGGCACCGCGATGCCGGAGTGGAAGTCGCGATTGAGCGCGTCGGAAATCACGTCCGTCATTGCGTACATCAAGAGCTTCTCCGCGAATTCGTTCAAGACGGCGGCGAAACAGATCGCGATCGGCAAGGCGCCGAGTGGCTCCGGCGCCGACGAGGGGAAGGCCGTGTTCCAGAAGCTGGAGTGCTACAAGTGTCACGGAATGGCCGGCCGCGCCGATGGGAAATCCGCGCCGACGCTCAAGGACGACTACGGCAATCCGATCCGCGCCGCCGACCTCACCGAGAACTGGAAGTTCCGCGGCGGCAATACGGTTCCAGAGATCTATACTCGGCTTCGGACCGGTTTGGATGGGACGCCGATGCCGTCCTTCCAGGACGCGATTGAGAATAAGCTCATCAGCGACGAGCAACTCTGGCGCGTCGCGCAGTACGTACACGGCCTCTCCCCCGAGAAGGCGCCGGAGGCGCGCGAGGTCGTGCGTGCCGCGCGCGCGACGACGTTGCCATCGCTCGACGACGCCGCCTGGCGCACCGTGGAGCGATTCTGGATTCCGCTCGTCGGCCAGATCATCGACAAGCCGCGCTGGTTCGCGCCGACCGTCGACGGCGTCTGGGTACAGGCACTGCACGACGGCCGCGCGCTCGCGTTACGTGTCTCGTGGGATGACCCGTCGAAGAGCCCCGATCCGACGTGGGACGAATGGCTCGGACGCATGGCGAAGACGATGACCGACGTCGATGGGCCGCTCGCCACGCAGCAGGGCCTCGATCGCCTCGTCATCCAGTGGGCGCAGAATCCGAGCGACGAATCCAAGCGCCCCTACTTCCTCGGCGGCGACGCGAAGAGTCCCGTCTATGTCTGGCGCTGGACCAGCGAGCCGAAGATCGAGGAAGGCACCGAGACGGGACTCGGCAAGTTCACCGCGCTGCCTAACGTGGGCGTCACGCAGACGGCCCGATATGCGGATGGTCAGTGGCAGGTGCTGTTCACGCGTCCGCTCGCCTCGCGCGACACGACGCAGGTTCCCCGCTTCACCACCGGCCACGCGATTCCCGTCGCCTTCTTCGCCGCCGACGGCTCGAATGGCGAAGACGACATTCGTGGCGCGGTGAGCACGTGGTACATGGTCTACCTGGATGTCCCGACGCCGACGCGCGTCTTCGTCGCGCCGATCGCGATGATCGCGCTCTCCGCCGGACTGGGGATGTTGCTCGTCACACGCGCTCAACGCCGAGAGCATAACGGCGGGAGCGCCGCCGATTCATCACACCTGGAGGAACGATGAGACGAATGATGCTTGGCGCGGTAATCCTCGCCGCGGGGGTCTGGGGTTGCGGTGGAAGCAAGGGCAACGCGAGCGCGGGAGGCAGCACAGGAGCCGTCGCGCAGGCAGGAGCATCGGGCGCTGGTGCTGCGGGCCCGACCGGCAACGCCACCGTCTCTGGCGTCATTCATTTCACCGGCACGGCACCAGCGAATCCGAAGATCGACATGAGTCAGGAGAGCGCGTGCCAGAGCAAGTACACCACGCCGCCGACCGATCCGCAGTTCGTCGTCGCCGACGGCAAGCTGGGCAACGTGTTCGTGTACGTGAAGAGCGGGCTGCCCGCCGGCGCCACGTACCCCGCGCCGTCGACGCCGGTCGAGATCGACCAGAGTGGCTGCCTCTATCATCCACGCGTGTTCGGCGTGCAGGTCGATCAGGATATCGTCATCAAGAACGACGACAACGTCCTGCACAACATCAAGGCCGTGCCGTCGATAAACCGCGGCTTCAACATCAGCCAGCCCTCGGCGGGGATGACGTCGAAGCGCAAGTTCTCGAGCCCCGAAGTCATGGTGCCGCTCGAGTGCAACGTGCACGGCTGGATGCATGCGTGGGTCGGCGTGCTGCCGCATCCGTTCTTTGCGACGTCGGGTCCCGACGGCTCGTTCTCGATCAAGAATCTGCCGGCCGGCACGTACACGATCGAGGCGTGGCACGAGAAGCTAGGCACGCAGACGCAGACCGTTACCGTCGGCGCTGGCGAAACGAAGACGGCCGACTTCACCTTCAGCGGTCCGAAGGCCTGACATGGGCAACTTCCTGAGCTGGATGCTTCCACCCGGCGCGTCGACGTTCGTCGGCGACATCGATTGGATTTACTATCTGATCCTCGTCGTGACGGGCATCGCCTTCGTGCTCGTCGAGGTCGCGCTGATCGTGTTCCTCGTGAAGTACCGCAAGCGGCCCGGCCGCAAAGCAACGTACGTGCACGGGAGCACCAGGGCCGAGATCATCTGGACGAGCGTGACGGCGGTCGTCGTCGTCGTGATCGGCGTGCTGAGCGCACCGGCGTGGGACAAAATCAAGGGGCGAAACGGCGTTCCGCCCGACGCGATGCCGATCGAGGTTCACGCGAAGCAATTCGAGTGGAACATCACGTACCCCGGTGCCGACGGCAAATTGGGCACGACCGACGACTTCACGGTGCGCGGCCAGCTGCACGTGCCTGTGGATCGGCCGACCGTCGCGACGCTGACGTCGGAGGACGCGATCCATTCCTTCTTCGTCCCCGCCTTCCGCATCAAGCAGGACGCCGTTCCAGGGATGCACATTCGTGTTTGGTTCCAGCCGACGAAGACCGGTGAGTATGAGCTCGGATGCGCGGAGCTGTGCGGCCTCGGACATTACCGCATGCGCGCCGTCGTGACCGTCCACACGCAGGCAGACTACGACCGCTGGGTGGCCCAACAGGCCCACTCGGTCGCCCAACGCTGAAGGTCTCAACTATGGCGACGACCGCGACAGGCACCTCGTCGTATACCGCCGACCACGGCCACGCTCATGTGGACGATCGGTCCTTCCTCCGCAAATACATCTTCTCCACCGATCACAAGATCATCGGCATTCAGTTTTTGCTAATGAGCCTGACGTTCTTGCTCCTCGGTGGCACGCTGGCGATGGTGATGCGCTGGCAGCTCGGATTCCCGGGCAAGCCGCTCCCCGGCGGCACGCTGCTCCCGGAGACATACACGAACAATGGCGTCGTGCTCCCCGAGTTCTACAACGCGGCCGTCACGATGCACGGCACGTTCATGGTGTTCTTCGCCATCATGCCGTTGCTCGTCGGCGTCTTCGGGAATTACCTGATCCCGCTGAAGATCGGCGCGCCCGACATGGCGTTCCCGCGCATCAACATGGCGTCGTTCTGGACGGCGGTGCCCGCGGGCTTGTTGATGCTCGCCGGCTTCTTCGTCGAGGGTGGAAGCGCCGCGGCGGGTTGGACGTCGTACGCGCCCCTGAGCGCACGCTCCGATCTCACTGGTGTGCATCTGGGCCAGATCTTCTGGTGTCTGAGTCTGATCATTCTCGGCCTCTCGTCGATCATGGGATCGTTCAACTACATAACGACCGTGATCAACCTGCGGGCGCCGGGAATGAACTGGTTCAGACTCCCGTTGAGCATCTGGGCATTGTTTGTGACCGCGTGCCTCGTGCTCCTGGCGATCCCCGTTCTGTCGGGCGCGGCGATTCTACTGCTCTTCGATCAGACGATCGGCACTCATTTCTTTGACCCTGTCGCCGGTGGACAGCCGCTGCTGTGGCAGCATTTGTTCTGGTTCTTTGGGCATCCGGAGGTCTATATCCTCATTCTCCCCGGGATGGGAATGGCGTCCGATATCATCGCGAATGGCGCGAGAAAACCCATCTTCGGTTACAGCTCGATGGTGCTCGCGATCATCGCGATCGGGTTCCTCGGCTGGGGCGTGTGGGGCCATCACATGTTCCAGAGCGGAATGAACCCGACGCTCGGCACGACGTTCATGATTTCCACTTTGCTGATTGCCGTGCCCTCGGCGATCAAGACATTCAATTGGCTTGGTACGATTTGGCAGGGCAATATTACGTTCCATGTTCCGATGCTGCACGCGCTCGCGTTTGTATCGATGTTCGTCATCGGCGGATTGAGCGGCGTATTCATGGCCGCGTCGCCATTCGACATCTACATCCACGACACGTACTTCATCGTCGCGCACCTGCACTACGTGCTCTTCGGCGGCAGCTTGTTCGCGATCTTCGCGGCCGTCACGTACTGGTATCCGAAGATGTTCGGGCGCATGATGAATCCGTTCTGGGGCAAGGTGCACTTCTGGCTCACGCTCGTGTTCTACAACTGCACCTTTTTCCCGATGCACCAGCTCGGGCTGCACGGGCACATGCGCCGCATCTACGACCCGACGCAGTACGCCTTCCTGCGCGAGGTGCAGCCGGTGAACGTGTTCATCTCGATCAGCGCATTTTGTCTCTTTGCGACGCAGTTCATCTTCGCTGCAAATTTCATAGTGAGCTGGTTCAAGGGTGAGAAGGCCCCTATGAATCCGTGGCTCGACAACGGCTTGGAGTGGACCGTCGCGTCGCCCCCGCCACATGGCAACTTCGGCGCGACGGTGCCGACCGTGTATCGCGGCCCCTACGAGTACAGCTCACCGCATTCCGACCAGGACTACTTGCCGCAGAATCTGCCGATGCCCGGCGCTGCGTCGGCGCATCCACAACCTGCAGGCGACTGAGGGGGAGACATCGACATGGCACACGCAGCCGCAATGCATGAAGACGTCATGCTCCCGCCGGTCCAGCGCGCGGCGGGAGCGGGCGTCTACACCGAGAAGCTGGGGATGTGGATCTTCCTCGGCTCCGAGGTGATGTTCTTCACTGCCTTGATCGGCACCTACGTGATCCTGCGCTTCGCGCATCCGTCTTCGTGGAAGCCGCCTGGCCAGGTGTTGAACATTCCGGTAACCGCGGTCAACACCTTCCTGCTCATCTGCAGCAGCGTGACGATGGTGAAAGCCTTCGCCTCGGCGCAGGACGGACTGCTTCAGCAATTGAAGCTGTGGCTCGTCGCCACCTGCGTCATCGGCGCGACCTTCGTCGGCGTTCAGGTTTACGAATATCGCCACCTCATCGAGAAGGGTTTCGTGCCGAGCGAAGGGCTCTACGGCTCGACGTTCTACACGATGACGGGCTTTCACGGCTTTCACGTCACGTTAGGCGTCATCTGCATGATCTTCGTGACGCAGAAGGCGTTCCGCGGGAAATACACGCAAAGCGATCACCGCGGCGTCGAGGTCATCGGGCTGTATTGGCACTTCGTCGACCTGGTGTGGATCATCCTGTTCACGATCGTTTACCTGATTTGACGGAATGTCATCCCGAGAGCAGCGAGACGTGCGGATTCTTCGTCGCTTCGCTCCTCGGGATGACAGGCCAGCACCAACACCTACGGGAGCCTCATGGCACATCCTGAGCAAGCCACAACGTCGGGACGACCGACCCACGCCCATCCCAACTACATCCTCATTTGGGTTTTCCTCGCCGTGCTCACGGCGGTGGAGTTGAGCGTCGCGTTCCTGCCCTGGCCGAAAACGCTCATCATTCTGATCCTGCTCGGCATGGCGTTCTGGAAGGCGGCGCTCGTTGGGCTGTACTACATGCACCTGCGCTTCGAGCCGAACCGGCTGCGCATTCTCGCCATCGCCCCTTTACCTCTCTTCGCGGTGCTCGTCTGCGCCGTGATCACGGAGTGGATTTGGTAGCGCCCCCGACCCCGGTGACGGTCCGCGGCGCGGCACTCGGCGCGCCGGCCGATTACGTCGCCCTCACGAAGCCGCGCATCGTCGCACTCGTTATGCTCACGGTGGCGGCCGGATTCGTCGTCGCGCTGCCCACCGCGGCCCGTGTCGGCCTTACCGGGAACGCCGGCACGGCGCCGCTGTCCGTGCAGTTGTGGATTCTCGCGAACCTGCTCGTCGGGACCGCCCTCGTCGCCGGCGGAACGAATGCACTGAACCAGATCGCCGAGCGTGACGTCGACGCGCTGATGCGCCGCACGCAGTCGCGTCCGCTACCAGCGCGTCGACTCGAGCCGAGTGCGGCGCGCTGGTTCGCGTGGTCGATCGCGTTCCTGGGCGTTGCCCAGCTCGCGGTGCTCGTGAACCCGGTGACGGCGTTCATCGCCGCACTGACGCTCGCGAGTTATGTGTTTGCCTACACGCCGCTCAAGCGCCGGACCTCGCTCGCGACGCTGGTCGGCGCCGTTCCAGGCGCCTTGCCCATCGTTGGAGGCTGGACCGGCAGCGGCGCGCCATTTGACGCTGGCGCGTACGTGCTGTTCGGCATTCTGTTCCTCTGGCAAATGCCGCACTTCCTCGCGCTGAGCTGGATGTATCGCGCGGATTATGCGCGCGCTGGGCTCAAGATGCTGAGCATCGAGGACGAGACCGGCGCGATGACATTCCGTCAGGCGGCACTGAACGCGGCGGCGCTCATTCCGATCAGTCTTGCACCGACGGCGCTGGGCATCGCCGGACGCACGTACTTCGGCGTCGCGGCCGTGCTGTCGGGCATGTTACTCGCGCTCTCGATCGCGGCGTCGCGCCAACCGTCACCGAAATCGGCGCGTCGTCTCTTCCTCTCGACACTCCTCTACTTGCCGGTACTCCTCGGCGTCCTCGTCGCCAACAGACTGGTATGATCCCATTTCATCGTTTTCTCATTTCGACGGCCATCTTGTTTTGCGTCGGCTTTGCCGCCTGGGCTTTTGTCGCGTACCACTCGGGCGGTTCGGCGACTGATCTCGCGTTTGCCCTCGCCTTTGCCGTCGCGGGCGGAGCGCTCGGCTACTATCTGAAGAACCTCAACCGGTTCCTCCATCGATGATTCTTCATCCGGACATGAGCGACGACGTGCTCTCGTTGAGCATGTTTTGGGCGGGCCTGATGATGGTGTTCACGCCCATCATCGCCGCGGGGGTCGTGATCCTCGTCTGGCGGCGCGGCCAGAAAAAGGCCAGCGCGATACCTAACGACTCGGCGAAGGCGCCATGATGCTTCCTGTCATCCCGAGGAGCGAAGCGACGAGGGATCTGCTTTTTGCTTCGGTGCTCGCGGTTGGCTTCCAGCTCATCCGACCGTTGAACGAGTTTGAACACGGACAAGGCCGGACAAGGCCCGACACGACCGGACGAAAAGACGGCAACGCTCTTGTCGAAGCCGTTGATGCCTGTCTCACCCAGACACCTGCCTGGTGAGAAAGTGCCGATTCCGTCAAAGCGCGATCGCCGTTTCCGCCCAAGCGCCCGGCTCGGCGATTCGCCCGACGTAGAAGTCGCCGAACTCCGCGTACTTCGCGCTCGCTTCGTCGAACCGCATCTCGGTGACGAGCTTCTTGAAGTCGACCGGGTCCTTCGCGAACAGCGTCACGCCCCATTCCCAGCGATCGAGCCCGATGGCGCCCGTTATGATTTGCGTAACTCGGCCCGCATAGCGTCGCCCGGTGAGGCCATGGCTATGCATCAACTTGCTCCGGTCCTGGAGCGGCAACGTGTACCAGTTCTGCCCCGTGTCGCGACGCTTGGACATCGGGTAGAAGCTCACGTACGGCATGGCTTCCGGCAGCGGCGGATACAGTCGGCGCAGAGTATGCGGACTCTCACGTTCGGCGCGAAGGCGCGCCTCGTGCTGCGGATCGTCCTGCCCGTGCGCGGCGATATGGTACAGCCCGAGCTCCGTCACGCTCAGGAAGTACATCACCGGGCGCAGGTACTCCATCGCAGCCAGACCGTCCACGCGATGCTGCACGTCGCGCAACTCGTCGAGGGTCGGCCGAAAGTGCATGAGCAAGAGATCCGCGGTCGATCCGACGAGCGATACCACGGCGCTCCATCCCTCGCCGTCATGCCCCGTGATCGCGTCGAGGCCTTCGGCTGTCGAACAACGAAGATCGTGGAGCGCGTCGGGAGCGAGCGCGCGAAGTGCTCGGCGGTCCAGACTGTAGAGCTGATGCAGTGCGTACCAGCCCTCGAGCGTTTCGGGGGGCAGTCCAGGCGATTCCATATGTAGTCAGAAGATAGGCGACGCACCGCGCATCATGGCAGGCCGGCGGTGCAACTCCGAAAGCCGAGGTGGCTCATGACAAAAGCTCGCGCAGTCGACGCCTTCGTCATCTGGACACTGAGCATCCTTCTCGCTGGCATCTTTCTACTCACCGGTGTGCCGAAGATCATCGGCTCGCCTGCGGTGGGTTTTCAAGCCTCGGCCATGCGGGACTTCCCGCAATGGATGCGCGTCATCGTCGGCATCGTCGAATGCACGGGCGCTGTCGGCCTCCTCGTCCCCGCAACGGCTTCGTTCGCGGCGATTGTCCTCGCGGTCGTCATGGTTCCGGCGACGCTCACCCAATACGCGAGTGGTGAAGGCCACGTCTGGGTGCCGATCGTCGTGCTTGCGCTTCTACTCATCATCCCGTGGCGTCGCAATGCAAAGGCTGTGAACGCCACCTATCACGATTTCGCCGACCAGCCGCATCCGCTGCTTCACGACGGCATCATCGCCGGATTGATCGGTGCCGCGTCGATCGCGGTCTGGTTCCTCGTCATCGACACAATCGCCGGTCAGCCGTTCCGCACTCCGGCGGCGTTGGGCAACGGCCTGCTCGACATCTTCGGCCCCGCCGACGCGACAGACAGTAAGCTGACCTTCGTTCTCGTTTACACGATCTTCCACTTCGGCGCTTTCATGTTCGTGGGCCTGCTCGCGTCGCTCATCGTGCACCTTGCCAAGCGCGAGCCGTCCATCTTGCTCGGGTTCGTCGTGCTCTTTGTCGCCACGGAGATCGGGTTCTACGGATTCACCGGATTGCTGCACGAGGCGAGCTCGCTCAAGAATCTCGCGTGGTATCAGGTAATGCTGGGGAATCTGATCGCGGCGTCGGCAATGGGCTACTACTTCTGGCGGACTCATCGCGAGCTGGGCGACGAATTCCGGCATTCGCTGGACTGGGATACGGAGCTCGTACCGCCCGAGCACCGGGAAGCGATCCCGAGTGCGAAGGCGTCGTCGCCGTTAGGCGATCGTCCTACAGCCGGACAGCGCTAACAGAGAGTGGCGAGCGATGACCGAGCGTCTTGGTAGTTGAAAAGCCGGACGCAGATGAACTCAGATGGCCGCAGATGAACACGGATAAAAAGAGCGGTCAACGACTTTGAGGAAAAGCGTTGGCCGCTCTTTCATATCTGCGCACGTCTGCGCTCATCTGCGTCCTGCTTTTCCAACTACCGGGAGTTCGTTAGGCAGGATCCGTCCCCTCCGTCGGTTTCGGTCGCGGCGCGCGGCCGCGAAATAGCCAGGACAGGACCTTCCACACGAGCCAGATCGGGAGCACCACGAAGATCGCGATCTTGAGCGCGATCAGTCCGAACGTCAGCGCCGCGAAGATGACGGCCATCGCCAGGCCACCGATGAGCATGACCAGGAACAGGGGCAACCCGAAGAGGAACAGGAGGAACACCACCGGCAGCGCCAGCACCGCGAGTACGATCAATAGCGGCAGGCCAATGGCCTTCAACAGGAACGCGATCGGTAGGAAGGAGAACAGCGCGAGGATTTTGAAAACCCAACGCACGATCGCGAGCTTCATCGCCAGCCACTTGATGAGGGACCACATGCCGACGCCTATGGGTTTGAGTGACGCCGACCGTACGGTTTCGCCTCGGGTCGCGTTTCACGCTCCCCGTGACAGCTCCGCGTAGGTCAGCCTCGCCGCGACCCGTGCCGTCGAGCTGGTGTCGCCGAGCGACAGTAGTGCTCGAGCGCGTGCTGGCCGCACTCTTCCCAGTCGTCGGGGATCGGCGTCAGACGCCTGCGATCACCGGAGGTATCGAAGCACAGCCAGCCATCGCGAATGCCGCTTGTCAGCGGCGACCAACAGCCTTCCGCGTGTCGGCGATCGGCGCGGCGCCGGTCGGCGAAATCGAGCACCTCACCCGAGGTGCGCCGATCGGCAATTCGTCGCTCAACCGACTCCGGTGCAACATCCCACGCGTGCCACTCAGTCCCGTTTGAATCAAGAAAAGTTCGGTACGCCATTCGATCGACCTTGTCCACTGGTGCCTCGATATGGCAGACTTGATGCCATGCCACGCTTGCGTTCGCTCGTGCCGGGACATAAGGTGGCAGAAGCGACGCCGCGAGGAATGGGGCCTCCTGGTGGAGTCACCATGGCGAAGGGACGAATTCTGCTCGCCCATGGAAATGCCGACTGCCAAACGATTTATGGCAGCGCGCTCGCCCACGACGGATACGTCGTCGACATCGTGGTCGACGTGGAATCGGCGCTCCGGGACCTCGCGAACACATCGTACGATCTCGTCGTTTCCGACCTCTATCTGCAGAGCGATGGGGACGAATGTCTCATTCGCCGGATGAAGCACCTTCCCTACTCCGCGCATCTGCCGGTCGTGATCCTCACCGGATGGACGACGGAGCCGCACCGGCGCGTCGCGATGGACGAAGGCGCTGACGACTTTCTCGCGCTTCCCACCCGGCCTCGTGATCTCATCGCAACCGTCGGAACCCTTCTCGATCAGCCGCGCCGGCCGGACCGCCCGTCGTCTCCAAGCGCGACCGATCAGGATGGATCGGTCATGAAGGAGATCTGAACGGGGCACCCGAGCTTGTTCGGCACGTCCGCTGCAAATAGCACGCGATGTCCAGATCAGGTACGCGCGTGCTCATTCGTGCCGGTGCGGGTCCACTTCTCGTGATTGCGCTCTTGTTCGCTCGGCGCGACGCCGTCGCTCAACAGAGCGCGCCTGAAACATTCTTCCGCGCGTCCGACATCGCCTGGGCCGGTGCCTTCGCCATTGGATCCTATGGCCTTTCGAGTGTCGACCCGGCGATCGCCAGATACTTCCAGACGCCGGAGCGACAGAAGAATCCGACGATGCGTTCCATCGCCAACGCGTTCACGCACGTGCAGGAGACGACGCTCACCATCGGCAGCTTCCTCACCTACGGCGTGGCGCGTCTCGCCGGCGCGCGCGACGTCGAGGTCGTAGCACTCCACGCGACCGAGGCGATCGTGGCGTCGAGCCTAACGAGTCAGGTGATCAGAGGGCCGCTCGGCCGCGCGCGACCAAAGGACGCGACGCCGAAGTTCGAGGATCAGTACGAGTTCCACTGGTTCAATGGCTTCAGCCATTTCCAGTATCGCGCCTTCCCGTCCATTCACTCGGCGTCGGCATTCGCCGTCGCCGCGGCCGTCGTCACCGAAACGCATCGCCGCTCGCCCGGCTCGACGTGGTACGTCGCGCCGCTCGCGTACACGATTGCCGCCGGCCCGGGCTACGCACGCATGTACCTCGGCCAACATTGGGCCAGCGACATCTTCATGGGCGCGTTCGTCGGCACGTTCTACGGTCTACGCGTCGTCGACTACGCGCGCAACCACCCCGACAACCGCGTCGATCATTTCTTTCTTGGGTCGTATACGCCGGGGCTCAACGTGGTACCGAGGCGAGGCGGAGTACAGGTTGTGTATCGAGCTTCGTTCTGACAATGATGATGGTCGGGTGTGATCAGGGCGATACCACGCGCGAATATCCCGTCATCGCTCACTGAGCGTGTGATGCGGGCCACTCGGCAATTGAACGGCTGGACGCTGATGAACGCTGATTACGCGGATGAACACAGATGAAGCGCAAAGAGCGAACGATCTTTTGAAAAGGATTGTCAACGCCGTTCTCATCAGCGTGCATCTGCGTAATCAGCGTTCATCTGCGTCCAGCCGCTCAACTAGCACGTGGCCCGCATATCCGATCGCGCCTGCTCACCGAATCCCTGAAGCTCCCCCTGAAAGCTCAGTTGCGCCGTCGCAGCAGATGAAGCGCAAAGAGTGAACGATCTTTTTGAAAAAGATTGTCAACGCCGTTCTTATCAGCGTGCATCTGCGTAATCAGCGTTCATCCGCGTCCAGCCGTTCAACTAGCACGTGGCCCGCATATCCGATCGCGCCTGCTCACCGAATCCCTGAAGCTCCCCCTGAAAGCTCAGCTGCGCCGTCGCAGCACCTGTCCGAGCGCTTCCCGGAGCCGTGGACCCAGCGCTGTGATATCAGCGACCGATACCGCGCCTACGCTGAGCCGGAACCAGCCATCGTCCTCGGTCGAGCCGAAGGCCTGGAACTGCACCATCGCGAGACCGGCGGCGCGCAGCAGGTACCGACGCACCGATTCGTTCGTGCCCAGTACTTCCCCTTCGGGCGTGCGCCCCCCCGCGAGATCGAAGCGCGCACTGAGATAGATCGCCCCCTGTGGATTCGTCGCTTCGACCGGAAATCCCTCGGCTTGCAGCGTTCGGAGCACACCGGCGAGGGCGTCCAAACGCTTCTGAACTTCCGGACGCATCCTGGCGTGGAACTCGTCCATCCCGTCGTCGTCGCTGATCAGCTTCGCGGTGGCGATCTGCTCGGCGCGTGGCGCCCACGCGCCGACGTGACCGAGCACGTCGGACATTCGCTTGATCAGGTCCGCCGGACCCACAGCCCAGCCCACACGCAGACCCGTCGCGGCGAAGGATTTCGAGATCGCGTCGATCAGGATCGTGTAGGGCTGGATCGCGGGGCGCAGCACGACCGGATTCACGTGCCGCTCGCCGCCGAACGTGAGCATCCAATAAACCTGGTCGTAGAGCAGGTACAGCGGCCGCTCCGCGCCGGCGCGCTCGCGGCGCGCGTTTTCCTCGAGGACGACGTCGCAGATCTCCGCCAGCGTGTCGGCGTCGAACAGCGTGCCGGTCGGGTTGAGCGGCGAGTTGAGCACGAGCATCCGCGCGCCGCGCACGACGCGCGCGAGCATTGCCGCGTTAGGCAGGAAGTTCGTGTCGGCGCCGCACACCACCGTGACCTGCTCGGCGCCGATGAGCTGCGAGTAATAGTTGTTGTTCCAGGACGGCACCGGAAACACCACGCGGTCTCCCGGATCGACGAGCACGCGATACGCACCATAGATCGCGGGGCGGGCCCCTCCCGTCACCAGCACCGACGTCAACGGATAGGTGACGCCGAGTCGCCGTGTATAGAATTCGCTAATCGCGCGGCGCAGCGGCTCGACGCCGTCCGAAGGCGGATAGTTCGTATGTCCGGCCTGGAGCGCCGCCGTCACGCCCTCGAGCAACGACCGCGGAATGGCGAACTCCACCGGGCTGAAATCCCCGACGGTGAGATTGCAGATCGGCTTGCCGGTCGCGGCGAGGGCGCGCACCTCGGCGCCGATCGCGAGGATCATCGAGCCGGCCAACTCCTGCGCAATGGTGGAGACGCGCGACGGTGAGGGTGACGAATCGGCGGTCGTGCGTCCTGGGTCGACGGTCTTGGAACGAGGAGCCGCGTTGCGTGGGGTGGCTTCGATGCCGGCTTCGTTCACGTCGTCCTCGCTGGGTTGGGGTTGGAATTCGCGCTATCTGAACAGTAATGGAATCTGATTCCAGATTGTCCACACGCCCATCGTCGCCATGCTCAGCATGACGACGAGACCGGCGGCGGTGAGCCATCGCGAATGCCGATAGGATCCAACGACGCTCGGATGACGCGACGCGACGAGCATCACTCCGAGCGAGATGGGCAGGATCAGCCCATTCAGCGCGCCGACCACGATCAACGTCCTCACCGGTTGGCCGACGATCACGAAGACGACGGTGGAGAGGGCGATGAAGACAATGATCGCCCACGTCCAGTAGCGGTCGATGACGTTGCTGAGCGACCGCAGAAAGCTCACCGACGTGTACGCCGAGCCGACGACCGATGTGATCGCGGCCGACCACATCACCACGCCGAAAACGCGATAGCCGATCTCGCCCGTCGCGAATCGGAACACCGAAGCCGGTGGATTGCTCGGATCGAGATGGAAGCCTCGAGATACGACGCCGAGCGCCGCGAGAAAGAGCAGCACGCGCATCGCCGACGCGACGAGGATTCCCGTTGTCGCCGTCTGCGTGACGCGCTTGACCGACGCGCGACCCGACACCCCCGCGTCGAGCAATCGGTGCGCGCCGGCAAAGGTGATGTACCCGCCCACTGTTCCGCCGACGATCGTCACGATCGCGAACATGCTCAACCGAGTCGGCGCGATCGTTCGGATCGCGGCCTCGGCCAGCGGTGGATGCGACGCCACCGCGACGTAGAGCGTGAGGCCGACCATCAGGAAGCCGAGGAACTGAGCGAAGCGGTCCATCGCGCGTCCCGCTTCACGTGACAGGAAGAGCGCGACGCCGATGACGGCACTGATCAGCGCGCCCTGAAGCGTCGTGATGCCGAGCATGGCGTTCAGCCCAAGCCCGGCGCCCGCGATGTTGCCGATGTTGAAGGCGAGACCACCTAACGAGACGAGGACCGCGAGTGCGGTACCGAGCCCCGGGAGGATGGTGTTGGCGACGTCCTGCGCCCGGCGATCGGCGACCGCGATGACGCGCCAGATGTTGAGCTGCGCGCCAAGGTCGAAGAGCACCGAGATGAGAATCGCGAATCCGAAGCTCGCCCCGAGCTGGCTGGTGAAGACCGCCGTTTGGGTGAGAAAGCCGGGGCCGACGGCGCTCGTCGCCATGAGAAAGGCGGCGCCAATGAGGATGCTGCGAAGGTTCGACTTGGTCTGCGGCACGTCTGACTCGACGACAGGCGCGGCTTCGGCCATTGACCTCCGATGGCGCGGGACAAACACGAGTTCGCGCGTGCAACGCAACGCGCGAAATTGTCACTCGCCAGCGTTGTCCGGCAAGTCCGGCGCGGCAGCGGGCGTCGAAGGGGGAGGCGCGCGATCGACGAATCGGCGCCGTTCGGTTTCGGCGTCGGCCAACGGTGACACGCGCAGGAACTCGCCGAGGGAGGCCCCCGTCGTTCCGGCGAGTCGCTCGTACTCCTGAAGCGGGAGGACGACGACGTCGCCCGTGTCATGATGAATGAGCTGCGGACCATCGGCGAGCGCGCGTCGGATGATGTCTCCGAGCGCGCGCTGTGCCACGTGAAAGGACCAGCGAAGAGAGGCGGGCGCGGCCATATCGATCCTTGCGAGGAACGGGAATCGAACGCTACGCGAGGTGCGTGCCGTCGAGTACGGAAAGTCCGCGGAGTGGCAGTCGGCGCGAAAACGCGCCTAACGATACGCCGCGATCAGGTCCGGACGAACATCGCTCCGGGACGGCCGGAGCGTAAGCCTCGGGGTTTGTTCCATTCCGCGATCGCGAGGTTCACGAACTCGGGGATCCGGTCGCCGGTGAGCAAATCAGCCGGTACGGCGTCCTGAATCTGCGCCGATGGGGTCGTGAGCCAGGCGCGAACATCGTCATCGCTCGGGAATACGTCGCGAAGGACAGCCAGCGCGAAGCGGAGCTCGCGAATTTCCTCGATTCCCGCGATGGCGAGTGGCCGGCGTGACGCATCCAGGACCACATGAAGCACCTCGGCGACCTCGGTAAGCGCCACCGGCCGCGAATCGAGCTCCCCGTCCCCCAACCACTGCTCCAGCTCTTTCTTGTTCATCATCGTCATCCCGCTGCAACAAACGCGTTGACCACACGCGACATCCCCGTCATGGACCCGACTGCGGCACCGCAGGTGAGTTCGGCATTTATTCGGGATGAGCAAGCTATGGAGAACAAATGAACGCACAAGGGGAAGGTTCCAGGTGTCAGGTGCCAGGCCGTCGCCGGTGCCGAGCACGAGCACTGGTGCATCGTAAGTGAGATGTCGATAGCTGTTGTCGAGCGGCCGTGTCGATCCTCGTCAGCGGTTTCAGCGCAGTGTCAGCGGTTTCAGCGGCCCATACAGAGGTGGTAAAAGGCAGCGTTGGGTTCTTCGTGGAATTTCGGGAAAGGAAGGTGATCAGCCGTGAGCCTACGGCACCGAAAGAGTCCAGATTGCTTGGGACGCTAATGCCGCGAATCTGAGCGAATCCAACCGAGTGGCGTAACGACTCTGTCGCACCGGTTCTTGTCCATCGTGTTCTTGGTTGAAATTCGACAAGCGAAGAACCTTCATTGGGCGCGAACATCTCGATCCGAGCACACCAAATTCCGAGTGGCGGCGCGCGATCGATGCCCAGATGCGCAAGTTTGTTCTGGATTCGCTCGCAATTCGCGCCATTCGCGTTCCCCCCCACAGCTCTCCAAGCCCGCGGCACCTCGAGAGTCCGGAATTCCTGGGACACGGATCACCGCTTGAGGACCTTTTCCCGAAATTCCCCGATGATCCCAGGGATTGCTATGCCCCGCCGGAGGACCCCCGCCCGCGATCATAGTACACGGAGCTCAAAGGTGTGCCCGAGGATCCCCGCCCGCGATCACACCACGCGGAGCTCGAAAACCTCGCGACGATTCAACTCTTCAACGCCACAACGGGATCAACTCGCGCCGCTCGACGCGCCGGAACGTAGCACGCCGCCGCTCCGACCACTGCCAGCGTCGCGACCAACACAGCATACACGAGCGGATTCGTCGCGCTCACGCCGTAGAGCGACGCCTGTAGAACGCGCGTGAGTCCCAACGACAGGACGACGCCCACGGCGAGACCGATCAAGGGCACGGTCATGCCCTCGCGCACCA
>DATBHD010000051.1:0-14240 GCA_036557635.1 Gemmatimonadaceae bacterium | reverse complement strand
GCGCTCGACGTGTCGCCGATGGAGGGACGGCCGTTCACATTCTCCGGAGACCTAGCCGATGCCTGGCACATTCACCGTTCTCGCGGTCATGCTCGCCCTGCTCGCACCCAACTCCTCGACCGGCCGTTCTCGTCTCGCGGTTCCCGCGGTCATCGTCTTCGCGAATCGCGAGAGCGGAGCACGCTTCGTGCTGCGCAGCGTCGACGACAACCGCCGGTTCATGAGTGCATTGGAACGTCTCAGCGGGGCGCCGGATACCGTCGGACGACCAGCGTTCGATGTCGCGATGTTCTATGCGTTTTCGAACGCGGCGACCGTTGGTCCGGTAGACAAGATCCCGCTCTCGCTCGCGGACCTACGGGCAGTCTACTTTCCCGCCGACGGAAGTCGGCCTGCACTCCTCCTGCCGCGTGCTGCGGTCTCCGGTGGCGCGCTCGCGTCCTCGACGGTGTCGGAGACAGGCCTGCGTGTGCTCGCGCGCCACGGGATTCGAACGCATGCCGGCGCGCCGCGATAGCGTTTTCGAAGCCGCGAGGAGAAGAGGCGGCGCATTCGTTACTCAACGCGCACAGGAACGCGGGTGAGAAGACCGCCCGGGCCTGGGCCGCGGAATTCGATACGCAGTTGGCCGCGCGCGGTTGGAGTCACCTCGAGGTCGCGCGTCTCGCCGATGCTGAGGGACAAACCCGCGGTGGTGAGCTGGCGCTCGGACGGCGGGAGCGATGCGCCGTCCTTGGCCAGCGGGCGCCACGGCACGAGCAGTGTGTCGCGGGCGAGCGCGGCCGCGCTGTCCGCCCGTGCCGTCAACCAGAGAAGCGTGCTGTAATTGTTCAATGTGAGATTGATGAAGCGCAGCCGCGTCGTGTGGCCCAACCGCAGCACGATCGTATCGGGATTCGCCTTACCATTGATCTCGACCCGCCCCGTGCGCCCGTCGGCCGTCAGCGTCTTCACAAACAACGTGAACTCATCGGGCGGCGTGACGTGTGAGCCGTCCTGCACGATGAGTGCACCGAGGAGGCCGGCTCTGTGCTGGCGCGGCTCGTCGACGTGCGAATGGTAGATGAACGTGCCCGCGCGCGGCGGCGTGAAGCGCGCTTCGAAGGAATCGCGCGGCATGATGATCGGCGAAATACGTGTGTCGCTGCCGCCGAAGCCCGCCACACCATCGTAATAACTTTCCAACTCGATGCCGTGCCAGTGCACGGCGGTTGGCTCACGCAGATGATTGACCACCATGATCGAGACTGGCTGGCCGCGCTGAAGTACGATGGGCGGGCTGAAACCGGGACCGGCATCCGCGGTTGGTGCGCCACGTTCTTCGAGACGGAACCGCAACGATGGTCCATCGGCAGGGAATCCGGAGTCCTGAACGGCGACGAGCCGGAGTTTGCGACGCGATCCGTCGTTTTCGCTTGCGTTGACCGGGGAAGCGCCGGCGCCCGCAACCTGGATGCCGAGTATGAGTCCGCCCATGCCCGTGAAGGCGTGGCGTTGATGATCCGCGACCGAGAGCCTTGCCGCGTTGGGCGAGCCGAGCGGACGGTGCGGAACCATGTGACCTTGGATATGACAGTGAAAGAGCCAGTTGCCGGCACGTTCGGGCACCCACGTCATGGACATCGCGCTGAATGGTGCCATTTGCTCGGTGACCACCATCCGGCCTTTGCTCCGCGGTGTGAGCGTCCGACCATTCGTGTCATCGACTCGAAAGTAGAATCCATGCAGGTGGATCGGATGAACCGCATTTGATGCGTTGATCACTCTCCAGTGCAGCGAGTCACCGACAGACGCGTTCAGGCGCTCGGTGTGCGGCCATGAGCGTCCGTTGATGCCCAGGATGGCGCGGCGGTTTTGGATTACGACGGTGCCGTTCCCGAGCGTGAGCAGGGAGTCGGTGATGAGATGAATCAGAAAGACGCGATCGCGTCGCACGGACGACTGCGCCGAGTCGACGATCAACGCACCCGTGAGCGCCCCTTTGATCCGCAGGAACCGGTTGAGCGTATCGCTGTCGACTGCGCGGTAGCTGTAGTTGCCCGGCTGCTGCGCCGCGAAGCTCAGGTTCCGTACCGCGCCGGGCGGAATGAGAACGGAGTCCTCGAGTGCAAGTGTCTCCTCACCTGACAGCCGTGGCACGTAGAAGGTGAGCGTATCCGAAAGGGAATTGTGGAGCGTCAACTCGACTCGCGTTCCAGCCGGCATGCGCAGCAGCGGACCTGGCGCGACCACCGCAGCGCCACTCTCGGCAAATGCGGCGACCTCCAACCCCGGCAACGTGTCGCCGTCGGGATGCCACATGGCAGCCTTCATCTCCAGTGACACGGTGAGCGTGCCGTTCTTCAGCGTGCCGGCAGGCTTGGTGTTGTCATTGGGACCTGCAATGCTGATCCGATGATGAGATTCTGCCGCGAGCTGCGCGCAGGACGCCACGAACATGAGTGACAGCAGTCGAGCAAGTTTCCGGACGTGCCGCATGGTTCTCCCGGTTTTGAGGACCGACAGACGTGACTGCGCCGCGCAGTCGCTTGCGGAAATGAGCGCCAGCGTTAATCCTTGCTGACCCCGCATTAGCAAACGCGCAAAAACGTCGGAAAAGATGCCACGCAGCGATGAGCGCTGATTCGGACCCGCGCGAACCGGAGTCGATCACGGACGCACTGTTGGCGCTGCGCCAAGGCTTGCCTAGCGCGATGGACCAACTCGTGCCGCTGGTCTACGAGCAGCTCCGGCGCATTGCACATCGGCAGCTTGGCGCCGAGGCGGCGGGACACACGCTGTCCACGACTGGCCTCGTGCACGAAGCGTATTTGAAGCTCGTGGACCAAACACGTGTCCAGTGGCAAGACGGCGCCCACTTCTTCGCCGTCGCGGCGACGGTCATGAGACGCGTGCTCGTCGAATATGCGCGGCGCGCGAACGCAGCACGCCGCGGCGGCGGATCGAACGGACAGAAACACACGCGCATTGCCCTGGAAGGCATCGAGATCCCCATTGCGGAGCGAGCGGCCGTGCTGGTCGATCTGGATGAGGCGCTTCAGCGCCTCGTGCGTATTGACGCGCGTCTCGCTCAGATCGTGGACTGTCGTTTCTTTGCCGGTTTAACCGAGTCGGAAACAGCGGCCGCACTGTCCATCTCGCAGCGCACCGTGGCGCGCGAATGGGTCGTGGCGAAAGCCTGGCTGTTTCAGGAGCTCCGTAATGCTGAGCAGTGAGCGCTGGTCCGACATCAAGCGAATCTCGAGCGAGGCATTCGAGTTGCCCGCCGAGTCGCGCGCCGATTTTCTCGCACGCAGTTGTCCTAACGCGCTGCGCGCAGAGGTCGAGCAGCTGTTGCGCTTGTGCGAGCGTGTTTCGTCAACACCAACGTTTCTCGATGCGCGCGCGACGGATTTCGCCGCTCCGATGGTCGCACACGTCGAGCAGAATCCGATCGATCTCGTCGCACTGCGGGCCGCGCTGGCCGGACGGTACACGATCGAGCGTGAGCTTGGACGCGGTGGAATGGCGACGGTGTATCTGGCGCGCGACGAACGTCAACCTCGGCACGTGGCGCTCAAGGTCGTGCACTCGCGTCAAGCGCATGTCGCTGGATCGTCTGGCGCTCGATTCAAGCGCGAAATCGAGATCGCGGCACGCCTTACCCACCCGCACATTTTGCCATTGCACGACTCTGGCGCAGCGGGCGAATGCCTGTATTACGTGATGCCCTTTGTTTCAGGCGAGAGCTTACGCGACCGTATCGCGCGCAGCGGCTCGCTCTCGCTTCAGGATGCGCTGCACCTGTTGCGCGACGTCGCGCGCGCGTTGGCATATGCGCACCGCGAGGGCATCGTGCATCGCGACATCAAACCGGGCAATATCCTGCTCAATCAAGATGGCGATGCGGTGGTCGCCGATTTCGGGATAGCGCGCGCGCTTGCGGCAGCGCGTACCGACGGTGCGGCCGACCACGGCAGTGCAGATCTGGCGTTTGGTACACCCGCCTACAGTGCACCCGAGCAATTGTGGGGCGACCCCGATACGGATCAGCGCGCGGATCTTTATTCGCTCGGCGTGATGGCGTATGAGATGCTCTGCGGGGCACGACCCTTTGCGGGTCGGTCGGCGACGGAGCTCGTGGCCGTTCAACAAATAGAACTGCCCGAGTCGGTCACGACACACCGCCCCGATGTGCCAGCCGAGTTGGCCGCGCTGATCCAGGGACTGCTCTCTCGAGATCCTGCCGATCGGCCACAGGACGCGGGCGAAGTAGTGCGCACTCTCAACGGGATGATCGCTGCCGCGGAGCCGACTAACGTGGCGCGGGCGAAACGGCAGGCGCGACGGCGGATCGCCCTCCTCGCAGGTGTGACGTTCGTCATGCTGATCAGTATTCCCGCTGTCCGAGCGCTGCGTGCGTCCCATGCGAGAACGCTCGAACGTGGGACGAGCAATGAGGATGCCTGGCAGGCTTACGTGCGAGGAACCGAGTTGACGCAGGATCCCCGACAGGGAAATCTCGAGCAAGCGCTATCCCAATTCGACAAAGCGATTCGGCTCGATTCGAACTTTGCGCGCGCTTGGGCGGGATTGGCGAACGTGTACACCCGCCAGCTTGTCTTTAGCCCAGATCAACCAACTGATGCTCGCGCCAACGCCGAGCGGGCCGTCACGCAAGCGCTCGAGCTGGATTCCAATCTCGTCGAGGCGAACTATGTGCGCGCGCATCTTTTCATGCTCGAGTGCCGCGCGGATGATGCACAACGAGCATTTGAACGATCCCTTACTTTGGACCCAGCCTACGCGCACGCGCATGGAACGTACGGGTTGTTCCTGCATTTCACTGGGCGTCAGGACTCGGCGCTCGCGCACTTGCGTCGCGCGCGCAAACTTGGTCCGGAGAGCTGGGGAGCAGAAGCGCTGCTCGGGCGAGTGTTTGTGAACATCAACAAGCCTGATTCGGCGATTCCCTATTTGCGGAGCGCGGTGAGCTTCAGGCGCGACCTCGTTTTTGGGTACCAGCAGTTGGCGTTCGCCTGGCTCGAGAAAGACATGAAGGACTCAGCGATCGCCGCCATGCGCCACGCCGCAGAGTGGGACTGGCGCGATTCCGCGCAACTTGTCTACGTCTACGCCAAGACGGGACAGCGCGAGGAAGCGCGCCGGATCGTTCAGCGCCTTGTCAACACCAAATCGCAGCGAAAGCTGCCCGTCGCGGGGATGGCGATGGCATACGCCGCGCTCGGGAACATCGACGAAGCATTTCGCACGCTGGAGAGGGACTCATGCCTCCCCGCGCTGGGCGTGAGCGCGGGTTACGAGTCGCTCCGCTCGGATCCGCGTTTTGCTGATCTCCTCCGGCGCAAAGGACTCAACCGTCCCGGCTTCTAGTCCTTCGGCTCGAGGAGTCGCTCGAACTCCGCGTTGCCCCACAACGGTGACAACATGAGATCCGTGTGTATCGACGTCAGGTCTGGCGGCATGCCTCGCTCGAGCGACTGACCGAGGAGCGCGACGGCGTTCGCGATGTCGCCCAATTGCGCCGCAACGAGCGCGCGAGCATAGGGCGTTTCTCCGTGGTCGAACGGTCGTTCGAGCGTGTCGAGACGACGGCGCAGCGCAGCAGCCGCACCTGCGTCGTCGGCTCGGGCGGTATTCGCCGCCGAGTATCCGAGGTAGAATGGATTCGTTGGCTCGGCAGCGAGCAACGAATCGAGCAGCTCTCGCGCACCGCCATACTCGCCGAGAAAATACAGAGCGCGCGCGAGCTCGAATTTCGAATTGCCAAACGCTGTCGACTCGAACGGGTGAGTGCGCTGCCACTCGCCGACGCGACGAACTAGGCGCTCCGCGTCGGCGGGATGACCGTGAAAGGCGAGCTCTCCGGCTACGGTGAGCAGTAAGTTCGCGAGGGGTCGCCCATTCGGCGACGGTGGCATCGCCTCGATCCTCGATAACATCGACTCGATCGCCGCGACGTCGCCGAACGCAGCCGAGGCACGCAACGGTGCACTCAACAAATCGCGGTTTTGCGGGTGCAGCTTTACCGCGGTTCGGGCCCATTCCAGCTCCTCATTATGCTGCCCGAGCTGATGATAGGCTTCGGTGACCACGAAGAAATGCATGTTGCCCGTCCACTCCTGTCGAAACCGGCCGCTGGTGTAGTTGACGTGTTTCTCCGCGGCGAGCGCAGTGTTCGGGCGATGAACGCGAACCGCGGCCATGCCGATGAAGAAATACGGAAGTTGTGCGCCAGGCTCCGCACGAACGATGTCCTGTGCTGCCGCGAGAAGACCAGTCGTGTTGCCGTCGATATTCGCGCGAACCGCCGCAAGCCACGCACGATCTCCGTTGGAGAGCGTGGCGCGCCGACGCTCGACTCGCTTCACGAACGAATCCGCGTGTGCGGGCGCCGGACCAGAGAGCACTGCCGCGGCGTGGAGGAGCGGCTGCATGTACGTCGAGTCGAGTTCCGCCGCTCGCTGCCATTGGGCGACGGCTTCCACGGAATTACCGGCCGAGATCTGATCGAGGCCCTCGACGAAGGCGAGGTACGCATCAATGTTCTGCGGCGCGGCGCCCATCGACCACTCAGCGATACGCGGATCGAGCCGAGTCGCCAGCATAACGAGCGCTTGGCTTCCGAGTGGGTCGAGGAGCGCGGCCGGCGTCGCGCGAGGCGAGGACACGAAGGTCGATCCAGGAAGCAGATTTCCCGTGACGACGTCGTGAATTCTTAGCTGGGCGCGAAGCGAATCGCCGATGACGAAATACGTGCCGGTGACGACTAGACGCGCTCGGCTCTCGGCTGCGGCAGCCGCCAGGTCGATCGTAGCGGCGTTCGACTGCTTTACGATGTCGGACGCGACGTCCACGAACTGTGTCTTGGCGAGGTTGTCCGCGATCCATTGCGCAGCGAGTCGTCCGAAGGAGTCGAGCGATGGATCACCGCTCGCGTTCTCGAGCGCAACGACCAGCACGCGTCGCATCGGCGGCGCGGACGCGGGAGGTCGCCACATCGACCAGCCACCGGCGACGAGCTGCTCGAGTACGTCCCCCGCGGAGCTCGGGCGATCCTGTGGACGCTTTTCGAGAAGACGCATGACGAGTCGCTCGAGCTCCGGCGCGACGTCGCTCCGCCGCGCGGAGATTGGCATCGGGAGCTCGGCGAGATGCGCCGCGAACAACTCGTCGCGCGACGCACCCGAAAACGGCAGCGTTCCCGAAAGCAGTTGGTACGCGATCACGCCCAACGCGTACAGGTCGGCGCGGTGGTCGACCGCGGGATCGCCGGCGATTTGTTCCGGCGCCATGTACGCGGGCGTGCCGGCTGTGATCGTCGCGTGAGTAAGAGTTTCCGAAACCAGAATCTCATGACCGGGTGGCGCGTCGGGAGCTTCCCGATCGACCATGATCGCTTTCGCCACGCCGAAATCTGCGATGACCGCATGTCCTCCTGATATCAGTACGTTGTCGGGCTTGAGATCACGATGCACGACGCCACGCGTGTGTGCGTACTCGAGGGCGTCGGCGAGCTCGCGGATGAGACGCACAGACTCCGGAATCTCGAGCCGGCCTTCGCGCCTAAGCCTCGTGCCCAACGATTCGCCGTCCACGAACGGCATCGTGTACCAAAGCCGTCCGGCGCTCTCACCCGAGTCGAACACGGCAACGATGTGCGGATGCTGCAGATTGGCCGCGAGCGCGATTTCGCGCCGAAAGCGTGTTGCCCCTTCGCCGGTGAGTGCGGGCCGGAGGACCTTGAGTGCGACCGGACGTCCGTGCCGGAGATCGCGCACGCGATAGACGACGGCCATGCCACCGCGTCCCGTTTCTCCCTCGAAGGTATATCGATCGGTGAGCGCCGACTCGAGACGTCCAGAGCCCTCTACATCATCAAACAGCGACGGAAAGCCCTCGACGGCAGGCCGTGCGAGAATTGCATCCGAGCTCGCAAGGCGGTCGCACAATGCGAGCATCTCGGCCAGTTCCTGTCGCATTGCGGCGTTTCCGCCGCAGGCTCGCTCGAGAAATCCCTCGCGTTCCTCCTTGGACAATGTGAGCGCTTCGTCGAGCAACGGTTCGAGTGTGTCCCAGCGATCACGCGAGAGTGGCTTGCGGGCGGCTTCAATCATGTGTCGAGCGCGCGCGTGATGAGCATGCGTGCCTTCGTCCAGTCGCGCTGCACGGTGCGAACCGTCACGCCAAGGTCAGCCGCCGCTTCGCTTTCCGAGAGGCCGCCATAGAACCGCAGCTCAACCAGACGGGCCAACCGCGGCGAGAGTGCGGCCAACTGAACCAGTGCGGCATCGATCGCGAGCAGCAGGTCCGGCTCGTCGTCGACGGCGATGGCGGTGTCGCTGAGTGAAACGCGCCTCAGACCACCACCGTGCCTTACCGTCGCTCGAGCACGGGCACGATCCACGAGGATCTGACGCATGGCCACCGAAGCCACGGCGCGAAAGTGCGCTTCGTCGCGCCAGGTACCAGGCAACGTACCGGCGAGCTTCAAGTAGGCCTCGTGGACCAGGGCCGTCGTCTCGAGCGTCGCGTTCCCATCGCGCCGTCCGCCACGCGCGGCCAGGTGTCGATGCGCGATCGCGCGGAGCTCGGAATAGGCCAGCTCCGTCAGCCCGCCCAACGTGGATGTCATGTTCGGCAGAAAATCTCGTGTTCCTTGATGGGATGATCTGCACGTTCGCCGCGCATCGGTGAACGTGTGGCGGCGCAGCGAAAACTGCAACTAGGAATGGATCATGAGACGTCTGATGGGTCTTCCAGTCCTCTTCGGGATGGCGTTCCTTCGCGCAGCGTACGTGCCGGCACAGACGGCCGAGATTGATGCCTCGAAATTCCAATGGACCAATCTCTCGCCGAAGGACACGACGGCTCGTTACGCCATCTTGCACGTCGATTCGGTCACCGGCGCGACGCAGATGGTCTATTCGTTACCGCCGAACACGACCTCGCCTTGCCATTGGCCCTCGGCGAGTCAGGGTAGCGTGGTTGCCCAAGGTTCCGAGACGGTTTGGCACGCGGCGACGCGAGAGGGAACGACGCTCGCGGTGGGCGGGTTCAGCTTCGTTCCAGCGCGAACACCATTTCGTCTTCGCACCGGCGCAACCAAGACCATGGTGCTGGTTTCGATGGAGGGCCGCTTCGACATCCATTTCGAGCCTGACGAACGGTGCGACTACGCGCCGTCACGCGATGCTCGAGCCGCGCTGCCATTCGAGATCGATCTTTCAAACGCCACGTGGACGGAATTCCCAACGAAGGGCAGCGGCGTTTTCATCGCCAAGCTGTACATCGACTCGACGTCCGGTGCGGCGCCCATGCTTTTCAGGATTCCGCCAAACGATACGTCGCCCTGTCACTGGCATTCCGGCGGCGAGAGCAACTTCGTCGTGCAGGGCGTAGCGGGGATGCGACACGCTGGGATGGCCGACCGGGCTTCGTTGATCAGCACTGGTCCCACACCGACGCTCGTGTACAGCGCACTCGACGCTCGCTTCGATTTCCATCCTGTTGATGACACCCAATGCCGATGACATACGCCACTCGAGCCGTTCTCGCGACCGGAATACTCTGCATCACCGCGGGTTATACAACTGCTCAACAATCAATCCGCGTTCGATCGGGTTTAATCGCTGGAGCGACCGATGACGAGGTGACCGCTTACAAGGGCATTCCGTTCGCCGCTCCGCCCGTGGGGAGACTCCGTTGGCGACCGCCACAACCGGCGCCGGGGTGGGAGGGCGTGCGTGACGCGACGACATTCGGGCCACCGTGTCCGCAGCCGCCGTTCCCTCCGTCGAGGTGGGCGAGCAACTGGAATGAGGATTGTCTCACGATCAACGTTTGGACGCCGACGAAACGCTCCGAGCGCCCGATGCCGGTCCTCTTTGTGATTCCTGGTGGAGGCTTTTTCTCCGGCGGTGGCGCCGATCCGCGAACTGACGGGCGCGAGCTCGCCAAACGAGGCGTCGTCGTCGTGACGTTCAATTATCGACTCGGCATCTTCGGATTCTTTTCCCATCCGCTCCTGTCGAAGGAATCGCCCAGTCATACGTCCGGCAATTACGGGCTCATGGATCAAATCGCCGCGCTGAAGTGGGTGCGTGACAACATCGCGGCATTCGGCGGAGCTGCGAGCAATGTGACGATCCAAGGCTCTTCTGCGGGTGGATCGTCAGTGTTGTACCTGATGGTGTCACCGCCCGCGCAAGGACTCTTCTCGCGCGGAATCTCGACGAGCGCGGCACTGGTCTATTCGCCAATCGCACACGTCAGAGAGCGCCGCTACGGGCTCGAGTCTGCGGAAGCGCGAGGCGCGCGACTCGGCGACGACATCGCGGGGCTTCGCGCGCTGTCCGCCGACGATCTCCTCGCTCGCTCGAAGACTGAGACCGACATCATGTACGCCGACGGTGACCCCTACTGGCCGGTCGTCGACGGCGTCGTGCTTCCCGATGAGCCGTCGACACTCTTTGACGTTGGACGCTTCGCGCGGACGCCGTTGATCATTGGAACGATGAACGATGAAGCGACCCTGTTCGCCTCCATCCTGCCCATCAAGACATCGGCTGCGTGGCGCGAGCACGTCACGAAACGATCTCCGGGCGTCGAGTCTGCGGTGGCTGCCACGTACGCGGCGCCGGCCGACAGCGACGTCTACCCGGCCGCCATGCGTTGGGTCAATGACTGGTGGTTTCACGGGACGGCCCGAAGCGTCGCGCGCGCCGTATCCGCGCGCGGCGTGCCGGTCTTCCTCTATGGATTCAGCAGAGTGCCGCCGGGACAGCCGCTGCGCGCAGGCGCGGGCGCGTTCCACAGCGCGGAGACCGAGTACATCTTCGGCAACCCTTCCCCGTGGGGAAAGGGTGCGCCGCTCGAGGAAGTGGATCGCGCACTGGCCCGCGCAATGAGCGGCGCTTGGCTCCAGTTCGCACGAACTGGCAACCCGAATGCAACGGACCTGCCGAGTTGGCCGCGGTATGAGCGGTCGTCGGACCAGCATCTCGACTTCGGTTCGGAGATCCGTTCGGGGTCAGGACTTCACGCGCAGTCGCTGGACGTATTCGATCGGACGCTCGCGGAGATGCGTGCCGCAGACCGTCGCGCGCGGAATAAGTGAAGGAGGAACATGCCGGTGTCGTGAATCCTCGACCGACTTGACATCATTTCACTACAGTGATACTGTAGTGAAATAATGGCTCGATCCAGACAACGACCACGCCGGTACTCCTCCGCAATTCGTTCTGAGCAAGCGGAACTCACGCGTCAGCGGGTGCTGGATGCCGCGGCGGGGCTATTCGTGAAGCTCGGCTACGCGGGCACGACCATCACGGCCGTCGCCGCGGAAGCGGGTGTGTCGCCCGAAACGATCTACGCGACGTTCGATAGCAAACGCGGCCTGCTGGAAGGCGTGATCGACGGCACCATCATGGGGCCTGGCTCGCCCGTTCCGCTCGAGGAGCAGTCCGTCTGGGACGCTATCGCAGAGCAGCCTGACGCACGGGAACGGCTGTGCGCGTACGTCGAATTCAGTTGCGGCGTCCTCAGTCGAACCAGCCCCATTCACCAAGTCATTCGTGGCGCCGCGGACAGCGAGAGCTTTGCCGTTGAGCTGAGCAATCGCCTGCTTCGCGAGCGACTCGCGTCCAACGTCCGACACCTTCGCGATTATGTCGGCGCCGATCTGCGCGAAGGCCTCACGCTACAGCGAGCCGCCGAACGGTACTGCGCCATTACGAGTCCTGAGATGCACCATTTGCTGACGGTGCGATTGGGGTGGAGTCGAAAGGCACATCAAGAATGGGTTGTCGCACACGTCGTGCAGGACCTACTCGGCCCTGATTGAACGAGGCCGAATCTCGCGTTCCAACCGCTAAGAGGTGGCCATGTCGAGGACTTCTACGATGTCGCGTCGCCAACTACTCGCTGCAGCAGCCATTGCTCCGTTCGCGTCGATGACAGAAGTGCCATCAGGAATCGCTCCGAGCAACGGTGCGACATTCGTGCTTGTGCATGGTGCATGGCACGGCGGGTGGTGTTGGAAGAAGCTCGCGCCGTTGCTCCGCGTCAACGGACACACGGTGCTCACACCGACGATGACTGGGCTCGGTGACCGCGCTCACCTCCTCGCACCCGAGGTGAACCTCGAGACGCACATCGTGGACATTGTCGCCGCGGTCGAGTGTGAAGACGTCCAGCGCGTCGTGTTGGTCGGGCACAGCTATGGAGGCATGGTTGTCACGGGCGTCGCGCCTCGGATCGCGAGTCGTCTCTCACATATCGTCTACTTGGACGCGTTTTTCCCCGAGGATGGCAAGGCTCTGAAAGACTATGCGCCGATACCGCCGACCAGGGCGGACGGATGGCGGATACCGCCGGCGGGGACACCGCAAAACTTCGGCGTGAAGAGCCAAGACGATATCGCGTGGGTCGCGCGGCGGCTCGGCGATCAACCGCTTCAGACATTCACCCAGCCGGTCCGGGCACCTGGAGAGACAATCGCGCAGTCCAAGCAGCACTTCATTCAATGCACACGGACGCCATGGCTCGCGGAAGCGGTGCAACGAGGACAGCGGCGAGGATCTCGTGTTCACGATCTGCTCATTGCCGGCCACGATGCCATGATCACGGAACCGGCCGCGTTGGCAAAGATTCTTCTCAATCTCGAAGGCCTGTCTCCCAACGCCGGCAAACAAGATTACGAGAGCGCGGCCAGCCCGAAGCGCTCCTAACGCGCCAACTCGCGGCTCAGCGCCTGGACCAACCGTCGCTCGATTACCCCGCGCGATCGACAGAGAATCGGCGCAGCACCTGCAGGATGCGCGACCGCCTGCACCGTGCTCGTCATCGCGACGCTCGATGAGTCGCTCGACTCCAACCGCGACGTCACGAAGAGCGCAACGTCGACAGAATCGGGGTTGCGTCCGATCGGCGGCGCACCGCAGTCGACAAACTCGCTGAGCGGGGACGCGCCAATCTTGCCGCGCACGGTCAGCGAGTCTCCGACGGCGTGTGCCATGCTGTCCGTTGCATTGATCGCGAGATCAACCGCAGTGTAGACGGCAGGCATCGCGCGCCAAACACGCTCCAACGGCAGTGGAAAGATGCCGCGCACAGTTCCCGGGCGCGGAGGCGCCAGCAGCGTGAGTGGTGTCGTCGCGCTCAGTATGACTCGACTGGCGCCGAATGCCGTTCCTTGCGTGAGACCGTGTCGCGTCGCGGCGTCGTACGCCTTCTGCTCGGCGGCGGCTTTATCGACGATGTCTCTCGCGATGTCGTTTGCGCGCGAGCCGAGTTGCGAACAGAGGCCGGACAGTCCGCGCAGTCGATCCACGATGGCGCGACCCGCCTTGGCAGATATGTCTTTGTGACCCGCTTCGTGTGTCTCGAGCGCCGCAACAAAGCGGGCCCATTCGGCAGCGAGACCTGGCTCCGTGTCCGCCGGGGGCGTCCACCGCGGCAGCGTGATCTGCGCGTTGACGGACAGCGTCACCTCGCGAATCGTGCAACTCGACGCCCCGGCCGACTCGGTGCGCCAGTTCCAACGCATCGGTGATCGCGTTTCGCCCACGAAGCTGCTGTCGGCAATCTTGGGACCGACGCGACGCATGTCCGCGCGCAGCTCGGCGACGGTCCGGCCGTGGACGTCGTAGTACATGATGCTCGTCCGGCCGCTGACACCGGCCGGGTACGAATCGAGGGCCTTATTCCGCGGGGCACTCGCGCACGACGCCAGTATCGCGAACGATGCTGCGGCAAGGGCGGCTGGCGCGATGCGTCGACTCATGAGGCCACCTTGGAATATGAGAACTCGCAATATACAGCCTGATCGGCGTCAGGAAGTTGCCTTGGGTCCCGGAGAGGGCGGGCCCGGTCGTCGAGAACGCGCCTGCCTTGACAGGGGCCACCAGCGCTCGGAATTTCGCTGCGCGAGGGCGCTCGTTTGGGCCCCATGTGTCCGGGTTGCGATCCTGCGGACGTCTAATCCTGCGGAACGTCTTACTCAATAGAAGCCCTCCTTGCGGCGAGCTCCCAATGCCCCTCGTCAACGACCCCATACGGCTGCAGCTGGACTCGCCCCGTCCCGGCGAGGTGACCCGATTACTCCACGCTGCCCGCGACGGCGATCGTGGCGCCATGGATCGCGTCATCTCACTGGTGTACGACGACCTGCGCGTTCTCGCGACTCGCCAACTTCAGCGCGAATTCGTGCCGCGCACGATGCACCCCACGTCGCTCGT
>DATBHD010000050.1:0-15010 GCA_036557635.1 Gemmatimonadaceae bacterium | reverse complement strand
AAGCTCGACGGCATCGCGCTGCTCAAGGCCATCCGCGAGCGCAAGATTCCGACGGAGTTCATAATGATCACCGGTCAGGGCTCGACCGAGCTCGCGATCGAAGCGATCAAGCAAGGCGCCGTCGACTATATTGAGAAGCCGCTAAACACGGAGCGACTCAACAAGCTCAAAGCGCAGATCCCGAAGCTGCTCGACCAGTTCGCGCTGCAAGAGAAGAATCGTGAGCTGACGGCGAAGCTGGAGGGACTCACCCACTACGGCGAGCTGACGGGGCAGTCGGAGTCGATGCGCGCCGTGTATCAGGTGATCGATGCGGTCGCGCCGTCGAGCGCGAGTGTCCTGATCCTGGGTGAATCAGGAACAGGAAAGGAGCTCGTCGCCCGCGCGATGCATCAAAAAAGCGAACGTTCCAAGGGACCGTTCTTCGCGCTCAACTGCGCCGCGCTGCCAAAGGAAATCCTCGAGAACGAATTGTTCGGTCACGAGAAGGGCGCCTTCACGGGATCGACGAACGAGAAGCCCGGCGCATTCGAGATGTCGAGTGGGGGCACGCTCTTTCTCGACGAAGTCGCCGAGATGGCGCCCGACATTCAAGTGAAGCTGCTCCGAGCCCTCGAGTCGCGCATGGTGCGCCGGCTCGGCGGCAAGAAAGAGATTCCGGTCGACATTCGTGTCGTCGCGGCGACGAACAAGGATCTCCAGAAAGCGCTCGTCGAGGGCGAGCTCCGCGAAGACCTCTACTACCGCATCGCCGTCGTCGAGATCTATCTGCCGCCGCTTCGCGAGCGCGCCGACGACATTCAGCTGTTGGCCAAGGAGTTCCTTGCTCGTTATGCATCGCAGAACGGCAAGCACATCACCGCGTTCGCGGACGACTCCTGGGCTTGGATCCTGTCCTACCAGTGGCCGGGGAACGTCCGCGAGCTGAAGAACGCCGTCGAGCGCGCCGTGATCATGGCGCGGTCCGACAAGATCGGCCTCAACGATTTGATGTTGCGTCATCTGCGCGCACCCGTCGATACAGCGGCCCTCACCATCCCGGTGGGGACGACGACCGTCGCCGATGCCCGTCGCCAGCTGATTCTCCGGACCTTTGCTTCCGCGGGCGGTGACGTGTCGCGCACGGCGAAGCTCGCCGGGGTTTCAGCGGAGGAAGTGCGACGCGAGATGTTGCAGCTGCTGGAGGTCGGCGGTTCCGACAACGGCTTGCCGGTACCGGAGGCCGAGGCACGGATTGCGCGGAAGAATGACACCATCGCGGCGGCGCGCGGAGGCGTGAAGGGGAAGACGCCGAAGAAGAAGTAGCAACATCACCAGCGAGAGACCTGACATGTCGCGGTCACACGACTTCGATGACGATCAGCCATACATCGTCATCGAGAAGCAGTCGGGAACCCTGAGCTCCTTTCTCGTCGGTATCGCGATCGGTGCTGGGGTGGCATTGCTGTTCGCGCCGCAAAGCGGCGTGCAAACGCGCCGCGAGCTGAGGCGCCGAGCCCGTCGCGCCCGGCGCGCGGCGAGGCAAGTGGCGAACGACGTCGCCGACACCGTGGTCGATACGTTCCAGGATGCGCGTCAGCGCGTCGAAGAGCGAATCGATACGGCGCGTGAGGCGATCGAGGTCAAGAAGGAGCAAGTTCATCGTGCGATGGAGGCCGGCCGGGCCGCCGCCCAACAGGCGCGTGAAGACCTCGAACGCCGCATCGCCGAGACCAAGGCCTCCTACCAGGCCGGCGTCGATGCGGCTCGTACGACGCGTGTCGCGTCGCGTCGCGCCGCCGCCGCCGTGGCGCCTCGAGTAGACGAGGAGACCGAGGACACGTGAGCGGCGCCGGCGTCCCGGTCGAAGCGGGCACGCCGTCACCGCGCTCGGCGCGATCCGGCGTCTCGTCGCGCCGCCGGCCCGCGATCATCAGTCTCGCCTGGACCATTCGCGACTACGCAATACGCGTGTGGGACAACAGCGCCGAGGACAACGTGCTGTTTCTCGCCGGTGGGATCGCCTTCAACATCCTGCTCGCGGCGGTGCCGTTCTTCTTGTTGCTGATCGCCGGCGTCACCTATCTGCTGCCGATTCTCTATCGAGGTCAGGTGGACTCGTCGGGCGCGGTCTCCTTCTTCATCGATCGTCTCTTGCCGGCACATCAGGAATCCCCGACTTCACCGATTCACAAACTCGTAACGGATATTCTCCGAACGCGGAGGTCGTTCACGATCTACGGCGCGATCGGTTTCGTCTGGTTCTCGACGCGCCTCTTTGGCTCTCTGCGCACCGTGCTCGCGGACGTCTTCGACATCGAAAACGAACGCGGCATCATTCAAGGCAAGCTCTTCGACATTCAGCTCACCATCGTCGCAACGCTGCTCTTCGTCGCGAGCACCGCGCTCAACGCGTATCTCTCGATCGCGACGAAGAGCGGCGTCGAGTTTCTCGGCCGGCTCGGATTGCGCCACGACGTCATGGGAAGCCTGGAATACTGGACCGGGCGCGCCCTCGCGTTCGCGTTCATCGCGTGGATGTTCTTTTCCCTCTACAAGTACCTGCCGATCAGACGCGTTCGATGGCGAAGCGCGTGGACGGCCGCGCTGTTCACGAGCGCACTGTTCGAAGCGGCTCGCTGGATCTTCAGCGGGTACGTGCGGACGTTCAATCCCGGATCGTTCTACACCGGGACCCTGACGGCGATCGTCATCATCGTCTTCTGGACCTACTACGCGGCGCTGATCTTCATCCTCGGCGGCGAGGTGGGCCAGGTGTACGAGTTGCGCCGCGTGCGACGGCTGCAGCGAGAAGTTTTTACGTAGCCGGGGAGGGAAGCTCCGAAAACTGTCATTCCGAGAAGCGAAGCGACGAGGAATCTGCGCCTGGGCCCTGGAGGAGCAGATCCCTCGTTTCGCTCGGGATGACATTCCTCAGAGCTTCCCTTGTGGTTAGGTGCCAGATTTTCAGCTCGCTCACACTTGTGCGCCACGCCCGGCTGGTCCAAAGGTTGCCTTCCGCGGAGGCGAACCCTCCTCCGTCGGAGCTTCATCATGCGGACCATAGCAGTTCTCGCACTGAGTGCCGTCAGCGTTCTCGCAGCTTGCAAGCGAACCGACGATGGCAAAGTCGTCATCGAGCGCCCGGGCGAGATCGATGTGAAAATGAAGAACGACACGCTGCACGTGCCGAGTGTCGGTACCGTAAAGGACACGATCACGACGCCGGCGTTCGGTGTGAAGGAAGAAACGCTGATCGTCAAGAAGCCTGTCATCGGCAGCAAGAAGACCGAGATATCGAAGCCCGTCATCAAGCCATGATTGCTACGCCGTGACTGGTCGCGGCCTCGCCAATCACGGCGAACCTTCCTGAGACTGATTTCCGAGCTATATTTCGGGCGTCCCAGGTCCCGGAGGGCGAGAGCCTTCTAACTCCGTCAGGACCCCGAAGGTAGCAGCGGCATGAAGTGTCTCTTGTCGCTTCGGTCGGCCTGGGGCATTCGCGCGGGGATGGTCGCTATCGAGCGGCCACCCCGCGCGAGGTTTTTGGTAGCACACGGGGCGCCGCGGAGTAGATTCCGCCACAACCCCGGAGCGTTCCACGCTCCGCGCCTCACGCCCTCCGTCTTATGCTTGCCCTCGCTCGGAAATACCGCCCAAAGCGCTTCAGTGACGTCGCCGTGCAATCGCACGTGTCGGGGACGCTGAAAGGGGCGATTGCGCGCGGCCGAGTCGCGCACGGCTACCTGCTGTGTGGTCCCCGGGGCGTCGGGAAAACGACGCTCGCGCGCGTGCTCGCCATGGCGTTGAACTGCGAGCATCGCGGTGTGGACGGAGAGCCATGCGGCGTATGCGTCTCGTGTGAGCGCATCTGGAGCGGTGCTTCGAGTCTCGATGTCGTCGAGATCGACGCGGCATCGAATCGCGGTGTCGACGACGCGCGCGAGCTTCGCGAACGGGCGATGTATGCGCCGTCCGGAGACGAGCGCTACAAGGTCTACATCGTCGACGAAGCGCACATGCTCACTCGTGAGGCATGGAACGCGCTCCTCAAGATTCTCGAGGAGCCGCCGCCGCGCGTCGTTTTCGTCTTTGCGACGACCGAACCGCAGAAGATCGCACAGTCTGCCGCTCCGGTGCTGAGCCGTCTCCAGCGGTTCGATTTCAAGCGCATTGGCCCTCTCGAGATCAAGGATCGCCTCGTCGCGGTTCTCGCGAACGAATCCATCGACACCGAGTCGCAGGCGCTGGCGATGATCGCGCGCGCGGCGGACGGTTCGATGCGCGACGCGCTGAGTCTCACGGACCAGGTGCTCGCCATGGGCGACGGGCGTGTGACTGCCGAGCGCGTTCGTGAAGCGCTCGGCCTCGTGCCCGAAGACGAATTCCTCACGCTGCTCGATTTGATTCTCGACCGCCGCGCGGGCGACGTGTTCACCTTTGTCGGCCGGCTCGCCGACGCGGGAATCGATTTTGGACTGTTTCTCAGTGGGCTCGCCGACGTGGTTCGCGCGCAACTCGCTGTTCTCCTCGGCGGCGATCTCCCCGAGCTTCCGGCGCGCGTGCGCGAGGCGTTGGAGGAGAAGCGCGAGCGGTGGTCGGCCGCCGATCTCCTGCGAATGCTCTCGGCGATCGGTGAGCTCGAGCCGCGATTTCGGAAAAGCGGGCAGCAGCAACTACTCGTGGAGACGCTCCTGGTTCGTTTCGCGTTGCTCGATCGAACGGTCGAGATCGAGGACTTGCTGCGTGGACTGAGCGGTGAGGGAGGCGAGTCGACAGCGACACCGCGCAAGCCCACCGCCGGTGTGCTCGATGCCGCGCGCCGTCCACCCCGCGAATCGGCGCCTCGGCTGGCTGTCGCCGACGAGCGCGCGCAGCCTGCGTCCCGACCGGTGCCTGACGAGCGTGCCGTGGCGCCGAAGCCGCCCCTTCTTGCCGACGTGTCGCCGGCTCCGCATCCGGCGGAGTCATCGTCAGGCATCGCGCCGTCCAACGAGCCGCTCGACGTATCCCGGTTGGCGGGACGGTGGGATGAGCTCGTGGCGCGGCTACGCACCGATGGCAAGCGCACGGTCGCATCGGCGCTGGAGCACGCATTGCCGGTCGCGGTCACCGCGTCGGGAGACATCACGATCGAGCTGGACGCGGTGCACAACTATCTCGCGCCCGTCGTGGAATCCAACCGAGCCGAGATTGTCGCCGTGCTGCGCCAGCGATTTCCCGACGCGCGCGCGATCAAGCTGCGTCAGGATCCTGAACGCAGCGCGGTGGCGCCGGCGCGCGTCACCGACGAGATGGTCCGCAAGGATCGATTGAACGCACTGCGTCGTCGCGACCCGATCCTCGGCGCCGCGATCGACGCGTTGGATCTGGATGTCGTCGAGTAACCCGCCGCACACTCCCACCCCGCCATGCGCGACTTCATGAAAATCCTGCAGCAAGCGCAGGAAATGCAGAAAAACTTTCAGAAGATCCAAGAGGACCTTCAACAGATTACGGTGACGGGGACTGCGGGCGGCGGCCTGGTAAGCGCGGAAGTGAGCGGCACAGGCCAGATTCGTCGCTTGAAGCTCGATCCGTCAGTGATCAATCCCGCGGACCCCGAGATGCTGGAGGACCTGATCGTCGTCGCCCTCGCGGACGCACAGAAAAAGGCGCAGGATCAGGCGCAGGCAGAGATGGGCAAGCTTACCGGCGGACTGAATCTGCCCTTCAAGCTTCCGTTCGGCGGCTAGCCTCAGAGCGGGACTCTACCTTCCTTGTCCGTTATCGACGATCTCGCCTCAGAGCTCGCGAAGCTGCCTGGCATTGGCCGCAAGACGGCGCTGCGGCTCACCTATCACCTGCTCAAGCAACCCTCTGAGCAGAGCCGGCGGCTCGCGGAAGCGCTCGTGGCCCTGAACGAACGCGTTCACCCGTGTGAGCGATGCTTCAATCTCACCGAGGCCGAGCTGTGCGCGATCTGCAGCGATCCTCGCCGCGATCCGTCGACCATTTGCGTCGTGGAAGAGGCGTCGGACATCAGCGCGATCGAGCGCGCGGGTGAATTTCGCGGTCTCTACCACGTGTTGGGCGGTCGCCTCTCGCCGCTCGACGGCGTCGGGCCCGAGAATTTGCGCATCGAGGATCTCGTGCGTCGCGTAGAGACGAGCGACGTCCGCGAGGTGATTCTCGCGACGAATCCGAGCCTCGAGGGCGAAGCCACCGCGCTTTACGTCCAACGACAACTCGCCTCACGATCGATCACCGTATCGAGAATTGCGCGCGGCCTCCCCGTGGGTGGCGATTTGGAGTACGCCGACGGGGTAACAATTGCGCAGGCCCTGGCAGCCAGGAGGAGTATGTGAAGGGTCGATCCGACTGGGATGACACGAAAGCGGTGACCGCCGGGTTCCTCGGCGGTCTTATTATCGGCCTGCTGGTCTGGAGCACCCAGATTCGGCGGAGCCGCCGTGACTTGTTCAGCCGGAACCCCGTCCGCCGATTGGCGGCGCTGGGGTACATCGGCGGGCATCCGGGCGTCGATGCGGCGCGCCTGCTCACGGAGTACGTGAGTTGGGAGCGACGGCCGTCGTTGCGCCGTCGTGCCGAGCAGCTGTTACGGCGCATGAAAGCGGAGCTCAGCTGAGTGCGCGAGCGGCGCGCACGACAGGAAATAGACATGCTGCGAGCGAAAGCGAGCGGCTTTGATCCGGCAGGGACGAAATGCCCGTTGGTGCGGCAAGCTGGTCATTCACGGAAGATGATTTCGGCGCGATTACCAAATCGCTCCAGCGCTTTCTGTTCGACAGCAACGCGCGCTGCGCGCTGCTCGTCGATCGGACCGGCCAGCTCGTCGCGACCGTCGGTGAGCAACCAAAGTTCGATCCCACCGCGTTCGCCACGCTCACCGCGGCCGACTTCAGCGCAAACGATCAACTCGCGAAGCTGATTGGCGAGAACGATTTCAACTCGCTCTTCCACCAGGGCGAAAAGGAATCGATGTATCTCGCCGACGTCGCTCGTCGCGTGATTCTCGTCGTCCTCTTCGACAATCGAACGACCCTGGGCCTCGTGCGCCTCAAGATGAAATCGGCAGTGGACGAACTGTCGAGACTGTTTGAAGAAGTTTTCAAGCGCGGCGCTGGAGATGGCCCGGCGCAACCCAACATTCTCGCCGGCGCCGACGACGAGATCGACAAGCTGTTCCAGTAAGGGAGAACGACAGCATGTCGATGATCAATTACGCCTCGCGCGAGATCAACTGCAAAATCGTGTACTACGGGCCGGGGCTCGGTGGCAAGACCACGAACCTCGAGCACGTATACGGCAAGGTCTCGCCCGACACGAGAGGTAAGCTCATCTCGCTCGCCACCGAAACCGAGCGCACCCTGTTCTTCGATTTCCTCCCCGTTGACCTCGGCACCATCCGCGGATTCAAGACGCGCTTTCACCTCTACACCGTTCCTGGCCAGGTGTATTACAACGCGAGTCGGAAGCTCATTCTGAAGGGCGTCGACGGCATCGTTTTCGTCGCGGACTCGCAGATCGAGCGCATGGAGGCGAACCAGGAGGCGATGCAGAACCTGTACGACAACATGTCGGAGTACGGGTACGATCTGACGCGCATGCCGTTCGTGATTCAGTACAACAAGCGGGATCTTCCGAACGCGGCGCCGATTCGTGATCTGCAGGCCGCGCTGAATCCGGGATGGGAGGTGGGCGACCCCGCCCGCATGCGGGTGACGCCGGACCCCGTGCACGCCGGCGAGCACCTCGTCGAGCAGCTCGGCAGTGGCGAGTGGGTCGAGCACGCGCCCTATTTCGACGCGGTCGCCGTTACCGGCGAGGGCGTATTCGACACCCTCAAGGCGGTCAGCAAGTTGGTTCTGAAGTCACTGGCCTGACGGCTGCCATCAGCTATCCGTTGTTTGCCGTCTGCACAACGGACTAGAATTGATGATGGGTTCGAGGCGGCACTCGCGATGGCGCGCGACGCGCATGTCGAGAGTTCGCTGCTCGCTTCGCCCCGTATGCTGATAGCCGAATGAATCTCCCGAACGCATTGACCGTTGGCCGCATCGCGATCACCCCTCTGATCGCGACATTGCCGTTTGCTCCGGCGACCACGCCACGCGTCGTTGCGTTCGTGCTCTTTCTCTTCGCGGCCGTGTCGGACTACGCCGACGGCGTCCTCGCGCGATCACGCAAGCAGGAAACCACGCTCGGCAAACTGCTCGATCCGCTCGCCGACAAGCTGCTGCTCATCGGCACGTTCGTCCCGATGTGGGCGCTGATGCAGAGCGCCAACGGCGCGTTCGCGGGACCATCGTTCAACACGAGCGATCTGTCGCCGCGCGCCCTCCCGTTCGTCACGCCGTGGGGCGACGTCAGCCTTCCATGGTGGATCATCGTCATCGTCCTCGGGCGCGAGCTGGCGATGACGATTTTTCGTCAAGCGGCCGCGCGACGTGGCGTGGTGATCGCCGCGATCGGACCCGCCAAGATCAAGACGGGATTTCAGCTCGTCTGGCAGGGTGCGGCGTACTTCTGGTTTGTCGTGGCGACGATGGCTCTGACGCGCGAATGGAACGGCGCTGGATGGCATGGCCTCGCCCTGTTCATTGGGACGGCGGGAACGATCGTCATGAGCGTCGCGGTATTGCTCACACTCTATTCGCTCTGGCTCTACGTGAGCCGATACGGCCGCGTCTTCGTTCAGAGCCGCGCGCGTAGCTGAACCCGCTCCACTCACGACAGCCTAGCGACTCATGGACGTCGAGCTCATCACCATCGGCGACGAGCTCCTTCTCGGATTCACGATCGACACGAACGCCGCGCATCTCGCGCGTGAGCTCGCGTCGATCGGGATCGGCGTTAGGCGTCGTTCGACGGTCGGTGACGTCGCCGAGGACATCGCCGCCGCGGTGGGAGACGCGATCGATCGCACCGGAGCCGTCATCACGACCGGCGGTCTCGGTCCGACGAGCGACGATCTCACCAAGCCGTCCATCGCGTCTCTCTTCGGCCAGGGGATGCGTCTCGACGAGGAGCACGTGGCCTGGATGGAGGAGCGCTGGATGCAGCGCTTCCATCGCCGGATGCCTGAATCGAATCGCGCGCAGGCGCTGCTGCCCGAGGGCGCAAGAAAGCTCGTGAATCGTCACGGGTCGGCGCCGGGCATCTGGCTCGAGGACGATCGCGGACGCTGGGTCGCGATGCTCCCCGGCGTACCGCGTGAGATGAGGGGTATGCTTGGCGACACGCTACTTCCGATTCTCCGCGAGCGTGCGGCGTCGTCCGGAGAACCGACTGTCGTACGATCGCTGACATTGCGAACGACTGGCGTCGCGGAGTCGCTCCTGGCCGACCAGATCGATCCGATGCGCGAGCGTCTCGGTGCGGTGAGTCTCGCCTACCTCCCGGCCCCGGACGGCGTCGATCTGCGCCTCACGATTCGCGGCGTTTCGGCCATTGACGCTGATCGAGCGCTGACTGCAGCCGGGGCGATGCTTCGCGAACAGCTCGGACGCGCGGTCTACGCCGAGGGCGATACAGACCTCGCCGCGGTCGTCATCGATCGCTGCCGTCACCTCAACCTCACCATCGCCGTCGCGGAGAGCTGTACGGGCGGCCTGCTGGGCGCGCGCCTCACGTCGATTCCCGGCTCGAGCGATGTGATGCTCGGCGGCGTGATCGCTTACGCGAACGACGTCAAGCGCGACCTGCTCCATGTCGACGAGTCGTCTCTTGTCGCACATGGCGCCGTCAGCGAGGCCGTCGTGCGAGAGATGGTGGATGGTGTCCGCGCCGGAACCGGTGCTTCCATAGGCATTGGGATCACGGGGATTGCGGGCCCAGGCGGCGGTACGCCCGAGAAGCCCGTCGGTACCGTTTGGATAGCGGCCGCTTTGCCCGATGCGACGCGCGCGGTGCACCTTCGACTCATCGGGGACCGCGAGGAGATCCGTCGCCGCGCCACGCAAAGCTCCCTCGAGCTTGTGCGTCGTGCGCTGCTCGAGCAGGACTGAGCCCTGAGACGCCGGTGCTCGCGTCGTGCACAGAGGTTGCACGCCTCGCTTGCCCCGAGCAACTTTTCTAGCTGCAGCACGCTTGCGTTTGCTAACGTAGCCAGCGCGTTTCCGCGCCGACACGCGAGCGTTGCTCGCGAGGACCCATTCACGATGAAGCGTTCCGACAAAGACCCCGTGCGTCGTCCAAACGGTGAACCGGGCGATGCGATGACTGATGATATTGCGCCCGCCGCGAGCGTCGGAGACGACGCCAGCGCCGATCAGGATGCCGCTGGCCAACAACCCGAGAGCCGGGGCGCCGACATCGCGGCTGACGATGTGCTCGAGGAGGAGCCGGACACGGCGACCCAGCGCATTCTCGCCGAGCAGCAGGACAAGTACCTCCGACTCGCCGCGGAGTACGACAACTACCGAAAGCGTTCGGTGCGTGAGCGGCAAGAGGCGTCGCTGCGCGGCCAGGCCGAGCTGCTGCGTGGCGTTCTCGACGCGCTCGATGATCTGTCGCGATTCGCACACGTCGATCCTTCGACGACAGATACGAAGACGGTCGTCGATGGCGTCGCGATGGTCGAGCGGAAGATGCTCAAGGCACTGACAGGCGTCGGCCTCGAGGTGATCAATCCTCTCGATCAAACGTTCGACCCTGCGACGATGGAAGCGGTGGCGACAGAGCCCGCGCTGTCGCCCGAGGACGACCACGTCGTCGCGAAGGTCTATCAGCAGGGCTACCTGTTCAATGGCCAGCTCTTGCGGCCAGCGCGCGTCGTGGTGAAGCAGTGGAACGGCTGAGGACGTACTGAGCGCCATGGCGCAAAACAAGGACTTCTACGCGGTTCTCGGTGTGTCCGCGTCCGCGTCGCAAGACGAGATCAAGAAGCAGTACCGAAAGCTTGCGGCCCGCTACCACCCGGATAAGAACCCTAACGATGCCAAAGCGGCGGATCGCTTCAAGGAGATCTCCGAGGCCTACCAGGTCCTCGGCGATGCCGATCGTCGCAAGCAGTACGACCAGATGCGTCAGCTCGGCGCGTTCGGCGGGTTTGGCGGCGCGCGACCTGGCGCGCGCCCCGGCGCCGGCAGCGCCCCGGGTGGCGCGACGTTCCACTTCGAGGACTTCGACATCGGCGGCCTGGGCGGGCTCGGTGACATCTTCAGCTCGATGTTCGGCGGCGGCGCCACGGGACGAACACGGAGTCGTGGTCCCGAGAGGGGACAGGACGTCGAGATGCAGCTCGAGGTACCCTTTCGCGTCGCGGCGTTGGGTGGCAAGGTGCCCGTTGAGATCGAGGTGAACGAGGAGTGCCCGACGTGTCATGGCTCGGGTGCCGCGCCCGGCGCGAAGCTGCAGACGTGCCCGGAGTGCAATGGCCGCGGCACGATCTCGTTTGGTCAGGGCGGCTTTGCCGTCCAGCGCCCCTGCCCGATGTGTCTCGGTCGCGGTCAGGTACCAACCGAACGGTGTCCGACCTGCAGCGGCGCCGGCGAGGTCCGCACACGTAAGAAAGTTCTCATCACGGTGCCTCCCGGCACGGACAACGGGTCACGCATTCGCCTCAAGGGGCAGGGCGGGCGCGGCCAGCACAACGGGCCGCCGGGCGACTTGGTGATTTCGTTCCAGGTCGAGGCCGACCGCTTCTTCCGCCGTGAGGATCTCGACGTCATCGCCCCCGTTCCGATCAATATCGCGCAGGCCACCTTGGGCTCGCGCATCAGCGTTCGAACGCTGGATGGGAAGCGCGTGGCGATCCGCATCCCGCCCGGGACGCCGACTGGCAAGCGCTTCCGCGTGCGCGGTCAGGGTATCGAGAAGGACGGCGCGAAGGGCGACCTCATCGTGCAAGTCGACGTCCTCGTACCCGAGAAGCTCACCGAGGAACAGGAGAAGGCGATGAAGGAGTTCGCCGAGGCGAGCGGCCTGAAGTACTGAGTCGTCGGGGCTGACCCGTTAGGCGGCGAGGATCGGCAGTGGGCCGCGCCGCCGATGCGCGGCGTCGATGATGCCGCCGCCGAGAACACGCGGGCCATCGTAGAAAACAACGGACTGTCCCGGGGTGATCGCGGCGACGGCCTCATCGAGGGCGAGCTCGATCTCGCCGCCCGTTAGGCGCACGATCTCCGCCGCCGCCGGCGGCGCGCGGTGACGAACCTGAACCGACAGGCACGCGCCGACCTCCGGGACGTCGCCGAGCCAGTTCACCTCGCGCGCCACGAGGCCGCGACCGAGGAGCTCGGCGCGCGGACCAATGACGACGGCGCGCTCGTCGGCGCGAATGTCGACGACGTACATCGGCTCGCGAAAGCCGCCGGGCAAACCTCGGCGTTGGCCGATCGTGAAGCGCGCGAAGCCGTGGTGGGTTCCCACGCGACGGCCATCGGAGAGCAGGACCGGCCCCGGCGAGAGTGCCGGAGCATCGTCGCCGAGGTGCTTCCGAATGATTTTCGTGTGATCGCCGTCGGGAACGAAGCAGATGTCCTGACTCTCGATCTTCTCCGCCACGACCTCCAGTCCGAGCCGATGCGCGACCGACCGCGTCTCGACTTTGGTGCGATCGCCGACGGGGAGCAGCATTCGCCTAACGACGTCCCGGTGAATTCCCCACAGGAAGTACGACTGATCCTTTCGCGGATCGCGTCCGCGATGGAGCGCGCCATCCACGATCCGTGCGTAGTGACCGGTCGCGATCCAACGGGCCTCGACGGCGTCCGCCTTGTGCAGCAGGTCGCGAAACTTCGTGAAGGTATTGCAGCGGACGCAGGGAATCGGTGTCCGGCCGCGCGCGTACTCCTCCACGAAATTTCCGACGACGTCGCGCCCGAATGCGCTCTCGAGATTGAGCACGTAGTGCGGCACCCCGAGCTGTTGGCAGACGCGGCGCGCGTCGTTGATCGAGTCGAGCGAGCAGCAGGGACGGTCGGGAACGTCGTCCCCATAGCAGAAGAGCTTCATCGTCGCGCCGACGACGTCGTAGCCCTGCTCGACGAGCAACGCCGCGGCGACGGACGAATCGACGCCGCCGGACATCGCGACCAGCACCCGCTCCGTCATCGTCAGGCGACGGCTTGTGGCCGCGCGGCGGGAGACTGCCCGCGTGCCTTGCGCACGAGGGCGGGGTACACCTGCGACACACGCTCGATGCCGGCGTCGGTCGTTAGGCTTCCCAAGCTCATCCGGATCGCCGCGTTCGCGATATCGGGGCGGATGCCGCACGCCGTGAGCACGTGCGACGGCGTCACGCTCCCGCTCTGACACGCCGAGCCCGCCGAGCAGGCGATACCCTGGAGGTCCAGCGCCATCAACAGGGACTCGCTGTTCGTACCGGGCACGGATACGCTCAGCACGTGCGGCGCGCGCCGCGTCCCGCGACCATGCACCACCGCGTCCGGCACCTGCTCGAGAATCGCGCGCTCGAGCCGGTCCCGCAGCACGCCGAGCCGTCGACACTCGTCCATGCGCTCGGCGACCGCCAGCTCCGCCGCGCGCGCCAGACCGACGGCCAGCGCGACGTTCTCCGTGCCCGGACGCCGGCCACGATCCTGCTCTCCGCCATGAAAGAGCGGCTCGATCACGGTGCCACGCCTAACGAACATCGCGCCGCAGCCCTTCGGCGCGCCGATCTTATGACCCGAAATTGAAAGCAGGTCGAAGGGCACCGCCCGGGCGTCGATATCGATCTTTCCGAACGCCTGCACGGCGTCGGTGTGAAGGAGCACGCCGCGCGAGCTCGTCGTGGCGGCCAGGTGCTCGATCGGCTGGACCGTGCCGATCTCGTTGTTCACCCACATCACCGACGCGATGGCGACCTCGCCGTCGACGAGCTCGTCGAACGAGCTCGTTTCCACGACACATTCCATCGTCATCTCGCACAGGCGCTCCTGCGCTCCCTCGCGCCCCGCCTGATGCATCGCCGCGAGCACTGCCTTGTGCTCGATCGGGGTGGTCACGACGGCCTTACGACCCTCGGCGCGCCGGGCGCGCCAGGCGCCGAGCACCGCGAGATTATCCGCCTCCGTCCCGCCCGAAGTGAAGCAGATCTCGTCGGTCCGCGCCCCGAGGCAGGCCGCCACTCGCTCCCGCGCTTCGTCGAGCGCGACGCGCGCCTCGCGTCCCCAACGGTGCATGCTCGAGGGGTTGCCGAAGCGTGGGCCGAAATAGGGCTCCATCGCCTCGCGGACCTCGGGGCGAATCGGCGTCGTCGCCGCGTGATCGAGATAGATAGGCTCAGGCATGGCAAGAATATACCGCAATGAACAGTTCTTTTCAGCGTGGGTATCACGGCTGTACTTTGGGACGCCATGAGGACAGTCATGCGACGCATTCACCACTGCGCGGTTCTGCTGTCGCTCCTTCTTCTGCCCGTTTCTCTACGCGGTCAGAAGACACCCGATCGGCCACCCATCGACCTCTCCGAGCCGACACCCGAGGAGCGGCCGAGTAAGAGCGATCTTCTCTCCGCATCGATCTTCGCGTATTGGGGGCTCCCCGTGGGCGCCTTTCACCGCAACGAGGATGGTGGCGGTGGCTTCGGGCTGCATGGCGCCTATGCACTCGATCGCGCGCGCCGGCTTTCGCTGCGTCTCGAGGGCGGATTCCTGGCGTACGGATACGTCACGCGAGACGTCAACGTGCCCGAGTACGACGAGCTCGGGATTTACCAGGGCAACGCCGACGTCTCGTATGCTTTACGCGAGCATCAGATGTACACGCTGGATTTCGGTCCCGAGATAACGGCGCTGAGCGGAACGGTCAGACCGTACGGCTTCGCGACCGCGGGCCTTTCCTATTTCCACAGCGCGCTCAATGTCCGGCCTCCGGAGTACGATGGGGACGCGGGCGAGCAGCGGACGATCTTCAGCGCCGGCAACTTCGCCTGGAGCACGGGCCTTGGTTTACGGATCGGATCACACGATCCGCGCTCCGGGCTGTTCGACATCGGCATCCGCTTTCGGCGCAACGCGCGCGCGCACTACGCCAACGATCGATCGCTCAGCAGCCTGTCGAGCGGGTTCGTCGACGTGCG
>DATBHD010000049.1:0-32545 GCA_036557635.1 Gemmatimonadaceae bacterium | reverse complement strand
TGCCTACTTACACCAATCTCTGCACACGGCCCGAAGCGCGCGGGTTCAGATTTCGCAACGTCGTTCTCGGCTCGCCCTTTTCGGCTCGCTCTCTTCGGCTCGCTCTCTTCGGCTCGCCCTTCTCGGCTCGCTCTCTTCGGCTCGCCCTTCTCGGCTCGCCCTTTTCGGCTCGCCCTTTTCGGCTCGCCCTTTTCGGCTCGCTCTCCGTTGTTCCCGTTCTCGAGTCGTTACGGCTTCTTCGCCAATGATCTGTAGTATTCCTCCACGTACTGCTTGAACGCCGCCGGCACGTCGCCGGTGCGGCCGAGCAGCACCCGATTCTCGTCGCTCTCGCCCAGTTTCTTGCGCAGGGTGAACTCGAAGGCCTTGAGGTTCTCGAGCGTCTGCGCGCGGAGATCGGCTGCCGTGCGCTCGTCGGCGAGAATGCGGTCGTTGCTGAGCGACTGCATCCCGGCGATCGCACGATCGAGCTCGCGCGTGTCGAGGCCCTGGCGCTGGAGATCGCGCCGCAGCGCCTGCGCGTCGGAAAGCCGCTCGCGCATCTCGCGTCCGTACTCACCTAACGACTGACCCTCTGGCGGACCGCCGCCGACCTGGGTCTCGGTTCCCGGACGGCCGCCGCCATTCTGGCCACCGCGCATGCCGCCCTGCGCCGCGCCGCCGGGCTGACCAGGCTGCTGACCCTGCCCGCCCTGCTGGCCGCTCTGCGCCCGCTGACCATTCTGTCCCTGCTGGCCGTTTCGACCTTGCTGACCACTCGCCTGCTGGCCGTTCTGCCCCTGTTGCCCGTTCTGGCCCGGTTGCCCGTTCTGCCCGCGCTGCCCTTGCTGACCGTTAGGCTGCTGACCATTGGGCTGTTGGCCTTGTGACTTGCCGGATTGCGCGTTGCGCATTCGCTCATCGAGCGATTGCATGCCACGAACGAGATCGCGCGTGCGATCGAGTGCCTGCGATTGCGCCGCCTGATCGCTCGACTTGCCCGCGCCTTCGCGCGCCGCGGTCGCCACCTGCTCGAGGCGCTGCTGTAGGTCGTTGATGTCGCTCCCGATCATCCCCTCGAGCGACTTGGAGTACTCGGGGCCGCTGTAGCGGATCGCCCCCTGCGAGGCGCGAATCTTCTCCTCGGTCTTGTGGTCGCGCATCGTCTTCGATGCTGCGGCAAGACCATTCGCGGCCTCCTTGTTCTCGCCGCGCGAATCGAGGGAGAGCTTGTCCATGCGCGACTTGAGGTCGCGGAGCTGGTCGGCCATCTGCCCCTTTCGCTCGGTCAGCGACTGCAGCTGCTGCGCGCGTTCCTGTGGATTCTGATTGTCGAAGAGCTTGTTGACGTCCCCGGCGACCTGCTGTTCCTGTTTCCCCAGCTCCTTCGCGCCCTGCAGCACCTCCTGCACATCGCGCTCGAGACGGCCCGACCGCTGTCCCTCGAGCAGCCGGCGCGCTTCCTCGAGGCGCTGCTGCGCGGTGCTGGCGTCGGCGGCCGCTTGCTCGGATGACCGGCTGCCACTCGCCGAGCGTCGCATCGCGTCGGCGGCCTCGCGCAAGCGTCGCGCGGCGTCCTCGAGCGAGCGCTGTTCCCGCTGCTGGGCCTGTGTGCTGCCTGACGAGGACTGACTCTGTCGCGACGAAGAGGACGATGACGACGACCCATTCTGCGACGAGTTGCCACCTTCCTGTCGCTGCTGCTCGGCCTTCTCGCGGGCGAGGCGCTCGAGCTGGCGCGCGGCTGCTTCCGCTTCCTGCGCCATCTGCCGCTGTGCCGCACCGCCTGACGAGCCGGACGCGCCCATCCGCTGGCCGAGGCTGTCCGCCTTTCGCTGCGCACGCTCGTTCTCCTGCTGCAGGCGCGACGCAAGCTGCTTCAGCCTCTCCGCGGTCTCGTCGACTTGCTGGTCGGAGGCCTGCTGCTGTTCCCGTCCCCGCTGCACGCTCTCGTACTGGTTTCTCAACTTCTCACGATTCAGCTCGAAGAGATCGGCGAGATCCTGGGCGCGCTGCGCACCGCCACCACCTCCACCTCCCCCTCCTCCCATGCTCACGCGAACATTGCGGAACACCGCCTCGGCGTGCTGCAGCTGCTGGAGCGCGCGCTGCTCCGGCGCGAGCGCCGACTGCGCGTTGCCGTCGGCGAGATGCTTCTCCGCCGTGTCCATGATTGGCGACGCCTTGTTCAAGATGTCGGCGATCTTCGCGAAGTTGCTGTCGCGTACCGCGATCCCGCGATCGACGATGCGCCGCGCGAGCTCCTCGGTCTGACTGCGCAGCTTCTGCTGCGACACGCGCAGCGTCGAAAGGTCCTCCTGCAGCTCCGACGACTGTTTCGACGCCTTGTCGCGCAGCGTATTGAACGTACCGGCGATGATCTGCCGCTCCTGCTCGGAGAGCTGGCCGGCGTCGTCGTTGTTTCCACCGCCGCCACCCCCGCCCCCCTGGTCCTGCTTGTAGTCCTGCGCGAAGGGGCGCACCTGCAGGAAGTAGATGTCGGTCGTGGTCGTCTTCGCGCCGCTCACCGCGTCGTTGTCGGTGGCGCGAGCGTAATACGAGACGACGTCACCGGGCTGCAGCTTGAAATCCTCGAGGGCGAAGGTGTGCCCAACCGTCATTTGCGGCGTGCGGCGCGTCGCGCTGTAGAGGGGCTCGGTCTTCTCCGGCCCGCCGTTCACCGAGTAGACGAGGTCGAGCTTCTGGACTCCGTAGTCGTCGTCGGCCTGCACTTCGGCGTACACCTCGTCGACGTTGAGTACTTTCTCATCGCGACCGGGCTTCGTGAAGGTGATCGTCGGCGGACGATCGGGGAGGGCGTCAATTGTATAATCGAGCGAGCCGGGGACGATGCGTCCGTCCTGCGCCGCGAGCTCGACTTTGTAGAATCCGGGCGCCTCGACGCGCAGCGCGCCGCCGAGGGTGCCATCCTTGTTCGGCGTGAGCGGCACGGTGTCGGACTGCTCGCCGCGCTCGACGATGAGCCGCCCGCCGCGCGCCGGCACGGTCGTCGCCACGCGCACACGCACCTGCGTCCCCTTCAGAGCGGCGATGTCGCCACCTTCGTCGACGGCTTGCGGCGCCATCCCGGTATACGACGGGAAGCGGTACTCGAGCCCGAGCTTCTTCGTGTACGGCAAGTCGGCGACGTCGATGCGGAACACAGTCGAGCGGATACCGTTGGACTCGACGGCATACTCCATCGCCGCAGCGATGTCGAACAATCGGAACGTATAGCGGCCGGCGAACTTGCCGGTGCTATCGAGCGCCATGGTCAAGCGCTGCCAGTTGGTCGAGTCCCGCTGCCTGACGAGTAGATCGACCGCGTCGGACTGGAAGCCGCGGAGCCGCGCGCTGATGAGCAGGTCGCCGCCGCGGGCGACCGTGACATTCCCCGGTTCGGCGCTGATCGCGTACACCTCGGCCGCGGGCTCGCGGTCGCTGGGCACGAGCATCAAACCCATCCCGTGACGAAGCATCGGCGGCCCGAAGAGCGTCACGAGCAGCGCGACGCCGACGACGCCGGCGAGAATGCCAGCGCTGACGTGCAACTCGCGCTCATCCACGTGACGACCGTCGTCGATGGTGTGCACGCGCTCGAGCGCGGTGCGCGTGAGATGGCCGAGCAGCGTGCTCGACACCGGACGGCGACCGCGCACCGCTTCCGCGGTCGGGGCCTTCGCGCCCGCCGCGTCGAGCTCCTGCAGCTCTACGGCGGTGAGCACGGCGGCGTCGAGCGACGGAGCGTGCTCCTCGAGGTAGAGCGCGACTCGGCGATCGCTGGGCCGGCGCACCGGCAGCAGCGGAACCACGACCAGCACGACCGCCATCGCGGCGACGATGGCCAGCACCACGCCGCGCACGATGACGAGAGGGCCATGCCCGTAGTGGAGCTTTTCGAGGACGAAGGCCGAGCCGGCGAGCAGCACGAAGGCCACCGCGAGCACGATGCTCACCCCGCGCAGGGCTCGCTTCAACCGCCAGCGGTCGCGCACGCCGTGCACGACACCCGTTAGGCGGGCGCCGTCCGAGAGAGGATGTGTGGATTCCATGGTCACCTCGCTTGCGGCGAGTGGCTAGTCAGTCCTCATGCATTTCTTCTCGACAACCGATTCGACATCAACGTTTCCGTCGCCAGCAGAAAGCCGGCGAGCGCGAGCAGATACCACCAGATCGTCTGCCGCCGCTCCGTGTCTTCGCGCGTTGGTGCGTCGGTAGCGATCGCGCCGGCGGCGACGTTGGCACCACCACTGGCGAGCACCGATGCTTTGAGCTCCTCCGGTTCAATGCGTGCAAGATTCGCTTCCGCGGGGTCGAGATTCACGGCGACCCGCTTGCCCATGCCGCGCGCCGCGCCCTCGGGACGAATCTCGTAAAAGCCCTGTTCGTGCAGCGGGACCAGCCCTTCATTGGACGACGGCAATCGCGTTTTGTCGCCCGATGGCGCCTCGACGACGATCGATCCGGCCGCTCGCGTCGATCCCATCAGCTCGGCGTGGCGCGACAGGTCCAGCACCTCGCCCGCGGTGAACCACGAGCGCGCGCCGCTATAACGACCGGCGTACTTCGCCACCTGATGTACGAATGGGAGGAATACCGGCTGCAGCGCAAGATCGTTCCAGTAGTTGTCGATCGTCGAGGCCCACACCATCACCTTGCCACGCCCGACGCGGTGCTCGACAAGCGCCGGCGCGCCGTCGTCGAAGCGGGCCAGCACGTGGGTGCCGGAAGCCGTGTCGGCCACGCCGCCACCGCGCCTGACCCCACTGTCGGCGCGCACCGTTAGGCGGCGATAGCGAAGAAAGCGCGCGGTGGCAAAGTCGCCGGAGCGCGGCGCGTTGAACACGTCGAAGACCGGATGATCGTAGTCGATCCAGGCGAGCGTGCCGCCGGCGTCACCGGCGCGGTCGACCACCGGACCGATGGCGCCGGGGAGCGCGCTGCTCCATTCGCCTTGCCACGCGTTCGCCGGCAACTGGTCGCCGGCGATCACCAGCACGCCACCACCACTGTTCACGAACTCGCGGAGCCGCGCCGCGCCGTCACCCATGGGAGGCGGGACCTCGTCGAATACGATGAGTGATCGACCCTCGAGATCCGCGGGCGCGAGACCGCCGGTCTTCCGGATGTCGACTCGGAAGGACGGGCGATCGCCGATGGCGAGCGCGCGCGCGAAGTAGAGACTCTGATTCGCACGCGGCGTCGAAGGCTCGACCAGGAGCACCGAGATGCCGGCCTCGGGCGCGATGGTGAAAAAGTAGCGATCGTCGGCGGCCAACTTGTCGCCGCGGTCACTCGGCGGCGTCACGGCGAAGCGAACGAGGCCGGCTGACGTGCCGCTCGGGATCGCGATCGGCGCGAACCGCACCTGCGTCGCGCTGCGCGCGGGGATGACGGCGCGGCGCGTTTCGGCGACGCGCCCGTTCAGCTCGAGTGTCACATCGACGTTCTCGAGCGGCGCGCTCCCCGTATTCGTTAGGCGCGCCGCGATCGTCGCGCGGTCACGCTCGCCTTCTCGCCGCTGGATGTCGACATCGGCGACGGCCGCGTTGGCGGCATTCGTATCCCCCGCCGCGACGTCGACATTGGTGACCGTCGTGCCGTTGGGGAACGAGATCTCGTCGCGCATCGCCCAGCCGAGGCGCTGGAAGTCGCTGATCAGGACGACCTCGCGGCGCGGCAGGTTCGATCCGGCGAGAATCTGCGACGCCAGCTTGAGCGGCGCTGCGTAACGCGTCGCCTCCGAGCCCGGCTCGAGCGCGGCAATCGCGGCGTCGAGCGTCGCGGCGTCGTGCGTCGGTGGCGTCACCGCCGCGGCGTCATTGTCGAAAGTGACGATCGTCGCGCGATCCATCGGCGTCAGCGTCGACACGGCACGCCGCGCCGCGCTTTGCGCGCGCGTCCAACGGGCGCCAGCACCCATGCTGTACGAGCGATCGATGAGGACCACGAGCTCGCGGGCGCCGGCGCCGCTCAGAGGCACCGCCCCTTGACGCCGCACGAAGGGTCGGGCGAACGCCATGACGACGATCGCCAGCGCGAGGCAGCGAAGCGTGAGCAGCAGAATGTGCCGGAGCTTCTGCCGACGCACCGATCGGTAAGGAATGCGCTGCAGGAACATCAACGACGGAAACTGCACGACCTCGCGCCGCTCCCGGTTGATCAGGTGAATGATCACCGGGATGGAAAGCGCGCCGAGACCGGCGAGAAACAGAGGGGCGAGAAAAGACATTGGTCACGTTTGTCATCCCGAGGAGCGCCGCGACGAGGGATCTGCTTTCCTCGCCGCGCTCGGAATGAACAGTCAGGCTCGAGAAGTCATTCGTGCTTGCCGCATGCGTTCGCGGTTCGAGAGAAAACGAAACAATGCATGGTCCAGCGGCTTGCTCGTATCGAACAGCGCGTAGTCGACGCGGTTCTCGCCGAGGACGCGGCCAAGGCTGGCGATGTGCTCCTGCACCAAGGTGCGATACTGGGCGCGCAGGTAGTCCGGGATCACCGGCATGCGCTCCCCCGTCTCGAGATCGACGAAGTTCGCGCTATCGGTGAAGGGGAACTCCAGCTCGCGACGATCGAGCACGTGGAAGACCATCACGTCATTGCCCTTCCCGCGGAGATACGCCAATGCGTCGAGGATCGCCGTCGGCTCCTCGTACAGATCGGAGATGAGGAGCACGATCGACCGCCGGCGAAACGCTTCGCCGATGCGGCGCGTGACGTCGGCGAGCGGCGGCGGCCCGACGCGCTCACCGTTAGGCGCCCCGCTCGGCCGCGCCGCGACGAGCGACGGCGTCCTCGGCGACTCCCCGAGCCGGTCGAGGGTGTGCAGCGCGACGTTCAGGTGCTTGGCCGACGGCGGCACGTATTCGCGTATCTCGCGGTCGAACGTCACAAGGCCCACACGATCGCGCTGCGTGCTCGCCAGATAGAGCAGGCACGCGGCGAGATAGCGCGCGTAATCGAGCTTGCTGAGCGTTCCCCCTCCCCCTCCCCCTCCCCCTCCCTCCGTCGAGCCGCCGTAGTGCATCGACGGCGACGTGTCGACGAGCACCGTGAAGTTCGTATTCGTGTCCGCCTCGAACTCCTTGATGAAATGGCGGTCGCTGCGCGCGAACAGCTTCCAGTCGATGCGGCGAATGTCGTCACCCGGCATGTACGCGCGATGCTCGGCGAAATCCATCGACGAGCCGAGATTCGGCGACCGATGGAGGCCGTTGATGATCCCCTCGACGACGACGCGCGCGACCAGCTCGAGATCGCCGATCCGCGCCAGCACGGCGGGATCGATGAGTCGAGTCGGGGCGGTTGGTTGAAGGGAAGTCATGAGGAGGGGGTGCGGGGCGCGCGGTGCGGGGCGGGGGAAGCATCCCGCGCCCGCGCATCACATTCCGGATCTCGGCAACGGTACATGCTTCAGCAGTTCGTCAGTCACCATGTCGGATGTCACGCGCTCGGATTCGGCGTGGAAGTTGATCAGTATGCGATGGCGCAGGATCGGCTTCGCGAGCGCACGAATATCCTCGAAGCTCACATGCGTGCGCCCGTGCATCAGCGCGCGCGCCTTGCCGCCGAGGATGAGATGCTGGGGCGCGCGGACGCTCGCGCCATAGGACACGTATTTCTTGATGATATCCGGCGAAGCAGGACCGGGGCGGCTCAGTCGCGCGATGTTCACCGCATAACGAGCGACGGCATCGGCGACCGGAACTCTGCGGACCAGCTGCTGGAAGGCGACGATGTCGGCCCCCGTCACCGCGTGTTGAAAGCGATAGTTCTGAATTGATGTCGTGGACTGCACGACCTCGATCTCCTGCTCTTCGTTGAGATAGTCGATGACGATCTCGAACATGAACCGGTCGAGCTGCGCCTCGGGCAGCGGATACGTCCCCTCGAGCTCGATCGGGTTCTGCGTCGCGAAGACGAAGAACGGCTCCTGAAGCGTGTAGCTGCGTCCCTGCACCGTGACGCGGTGCTCCTGCATCGCCTCGAGCAGCGCGGACTGCGTTTTGGGCGGCGTGCGGTTGATCTCGTCGGCGAGAATGATGTTCGCGAAGATCGGCCCGGGAGTGAACACGAGATGCCGGCGTCCCGTCTCGGCATCTTCCTGAATTATCTCGGTGCCGGTGATGTCACTCGGCATCAGATCGGGCGTGAACTGGATGCGCGAGAACTTGAGGTCGAGCACCTGCGCCATCGTGTGGATGAGCAGGGTCTTCGCCAGCCCCGGCACGCCGACGATGAGGCTGTTGCCCCCGGTGAACAGCGAGAGCAGGACGAGATCGATCACGTCTTGCTGGCCGACGATGAGCTTCCGCAACTCGGCGGTGATCGCGTCATGGCCGCTCTTCAGTCGGCGCGCGAGCTCGAGATCGTCGTGCTCGAGATTTGTTTGAGGCGGAGCGATGGTAGTGGCCACGGGTGTTGATCGGTGAAAGGTGCTGTGCTTTGTCATCCGAGGAGCGAAGCGACGAGGAATCTGCTTCCTGCTGCCGTCAAAGGAGATCCCTCGCTTCGCTCGGGATGACGGCCATGTCAGTGCGTCAGCGCATACACGATGTAATTCACGCCCAGCTTGTACGCCTCGTTCGTGATTGCGATCGGATCGAATCCCTCGTCCGAGAACTCCCAGTATTCGCCGATGTCGTTGTTGTAGTTCAGAATCGCCAGCAGGCGGCGCTTCGGATCGTTGTTCTCGTAGATGCCGTAGTACGCCGGGATCCCACGGTAGGTGCGGCCGATGACATCGAGCCCGATGTCGTAGAACGAATGGAAGATCGGATGACTCGCGTCGAGCCGCACGAGCTGATAGCCGGGCAGGACGCGCTGCATTTGCGTCACCGTGTTCAACCAATCGCCCTGATCGTAGCCGCGCATCTCCCCGAAGTCGTCGAAGATCACGAAACCGCCCTTGAGCAGATAGTTCCGGAATCCGGCGACTTCTTTGTCGTTAGGGCTCCAGCCCCCCGGCTCGGAGAAATACGCTACCGGGTATTTCATCAGCTCCGGATCGTCGAGCGCGAAGACGTTTCCGCCGACGATGTCACCGCGTTGCACGAACGGACGCAGCACCGTCACCTCGCGCATGATCTTCATGAGATGGACGTCGGAGCGCGGATAGTCGTGGGACCACCCCGGCCCCTCGTCCGTAAAGTGCGCGTAGCCGCGATACTTGAGCCGTGCGAAGGTGAATCGCCCGTCGTACTTGGTGTTGCCGTGATATGCCGGCGGCACGTAGTACTCGTTAGGGTCGCCGAAGTAGGACATCATCGAGCGCCGACTCTGAGCGTGGAGGGCAGAGCGTGGAGCGAGCAGGCCAACGACGAGGACGACGCCCAACGCGGCGCGCAGGAGTCGACGGTCATCCCGAGCGCAGCGAGGGATCTGCTTCTTCTCCGCGGTCGCAAAAGCGGCTTCGTCGTCGCTGCGCTCCTCGGGATGACCAGCAACTCTCATCATGGCTTCTTCCCTCCAGTTCGCTCCCCGTGAATCACCAGCAGCAACGTTTGCGCCTTTTCGAAATTGGGCGCATCCTCGAGCGCGCGAAGGATCGTGCGCCGCGCGGCCGCGGAATCGCCCGCTTCTCGATAGGCGAGCGCCAACTGGTACAGTGCCTCCGGCCGGTCGACCGGCGCGAGGGCAACGATCGCGCGCCGTTCGCGCACCGCCACTCGCAGGTCGCCCGTCGCCTTCGCCAGCTCCGCCAGGCGCTGATGCACCGGCAGCTCGAACGGATTCACGTACAGCGCCGCGGAGAGCGCCGCCGCGGCGCCCTTCGTGTCGCCCAGCTTCTGCAACGCGTCCGCGAGCGCGATCTGCGCCGCGTAGTTCGCGTCGTTCGACGCCACGACCTGCTCGAGCGCCTCGGCCGCCCGACGCGTGTCCCCGCGCTTGATAAAGATCTGCGCAAGGTACCAGCTCGGGCTGTCGTCGCCTCCGTATTGCGGGAAGAGCGCCTTCGCGCGCTCGAGCGGCACCACCGCGGCGTCGAGCTGATTGCTCTGCATCAGCGCGCGCGCTTCGCCCATCTTCACGCGGAGCTCGTCGAGACCGGCGAGCGGCGTCGAGAAGCGGTCGCGAAGGTATGCATCGAACTTGCGGTCGAACGCGGCCATGTCCGTCGCGAGCACATTCTTGAAGACGTCGTTCGTCGTTTGCCCGGCCTTGTATGCCTGCAGCATTCGCTGAATCGCCGGCTCGCCATAGTCCCGCGCGATCAAATCGCACACGAGCGACGCCTGGTAGTACGAGAACATCACCTGTTCGGGATACGCCGGGTGCATGAACCCGTCGTTCATCCGGCTCACCGGCACGAGCTTCTTCTTGCGATAGGCGTCGAGGAAGGCCGGCGTGACGTCGAAGCCCCAACCGGGACGCGCGCGGTGCTCCTCGTAGACGGATAGCCCCTCGGACAACCAGCGAGGAATACGATGGTCCGTCGAGCCTAACGTGAATGTGTGCGCGAGCTCGTGCCACACCGTCGAGCCCCAATTGAACGGCCCCGCGTCTTTCGCCGCCGGCGAGTCGAAGGCGAGCGTCGTCCCGAAGCTCACGCCTAACGCGCCCAGTCCCGCGAGACCGACCGTGCGGACGGAGAAGTCGGCGTGGCTGCGATAGACCTCGATGCGGATCGGCGGCGGCGGCGTATAGTGATACGTCGACGCGAAGCGCGTGTAGGCCGCTTCCCCGAGCTCGGCGACATAGGGCTCGAGCAGTGCCGATTCGTCCTTGTCGATCATGAAGACGAAATGATCGGTCTTGATCTCGTCGTAATTCTTGAATGTGTCGAGCAGATCGAGCGTGTTCTTGATCCAGACGTTATAGGGATCACCCGCGAACGACGTCTCGAGGTTCTTCTTCCCGGCCGCGATCTGCCCCAGCCGCAGCTGGTTCATACCTAACAAGCCGAAGCCGCGCCAGCTCTTCGCGTCCAGTGCGACCGCCTGCCGCGCGAAGTCGGCCGCTTCCTTGTACTGCCTGACGCGCGCCGAGAGCTCGGCGAGCGTGTTGTAGAGCTCCGCGTCGCGCGGATTCGCGGTGAGCGCCTGGCGTTTCGCCGTCTCGAATCCGGCGGCGTCGCCGACCAGATAGCGGACCGCGGCCCGCACCGCGAGCGCCTCCGACAGCGCCGGGTCCACTTGCAAGGCGCGATCGACCTCTCGCGCGGCGTCGGCATACTCCTCGAGATCGAGATGGAGCTCGGCGGCGAAGACGTGCGCCGCCGGATAATTCGGATTCACCTTGAGCGCGCGCGCGACCAGTGAGTCCGCTCCCGACGCGCCATCGAAGACGCGCCGCTTCGCCGCTCCGAGCAGGGCACGCGGGTCCGACGGATTGGCGCGCAGGACCTCGTCGAAAGTCTTTTGGGCATCGTCGCTGTTGTATTTCTCCAGAAACATCTCACCGAGCGCGATGCGCGCGTCGTCGCCCTCCGGCGAGTCTCCCCCCTCCTGAATCGCGGAATCGAATGCCTTGAGCGCGTCTTTGAACAGCTGTGGATTGCTCGAGCCGAGGTACCGGCAGGCGATGGCGACCGCGGTGAGGTCGGCGGCGCTGAGCGATGACCCGCCGGCGCCATTGTAGACGTCGATGAAATGATCGAACTCCTTCATCGCGTCGTCGCGATCGCCGTGCTCGTAGTGCAGAATCGCCAGATCGAGCGCCGCCGTTAGGCTGTCGGTCGCGTGCGCCGTTCGCGCGCGCGTGAACGCCTGCTCGGCCTCGGCGGTCTTTCCGCGTGCATAGAGCACCTGGCCGAGGGTGTTCCACAGTTGCCCGCCTTTGGCGGACGACGTCGCGCGACGCGCCGCGGCCTCCGCGTCGTCGTATTTGCCGACCGCCATCAGTGACCTGACGAGGCCGCGTTGCGCCGTCGCCCAGTCGGTATCGCTCGCCTGGACCTTCGCGAACGCCGACGCCGCCTCCTGATACTTCCCCGAGCGGAGCATCTCGGTCGCGTCGTCCACGGACTGCGCCGCGAGCGGAGACGCCACGAAGAGTGCGACAAGACAAGCGCAGATCCCTCGTCCTCTCATCGATTGCGCTCCGCGGGACGACAGCCCTCCGCGCTCCGCGCTCAACGCTTTGCGGGTCACGACCGTCCCTCCATCGCGCGAATCGCCTTCGATTTCGTCGCCAGCTCGACCAGCAGCTCCTCGAGCGCGTCGTCGTACGCGTCGGCGCTCAGAGTCGCCTTGCGTTTCTTCAGCTCGTCGATGCGACCCTCGAGAGTGAAGCGCTCCTTGTAGAGCGCCGCGAGCTTCGGATCGTTCGCGCCAGCCATCGATGCGTACACGCTTCCGCCGAGAAAGAGACGCCGCGCGAGCGCGCCGTCACCGCTCGCCACGCGCATATCGGGATCGGCAGTGCCCTTCTTGTCGCCGTCGTCATCGAGCTGGGCGTGCTCCGTCTGCAGCCGCCCCTGATCGTCGTAATAGCGCTTGGTCTCGGTCACCGCATAACGATACGCCTCGAGCAATGAGATGCGCCCGTCCTTGTCGACGTCGGCGCCGTCGCCGGTGAACGCGGCGATGAAATGGCGAACGAACACGGACTCGTTTCGCTCGAAGCTGCTCTTTGTCGCCGTGATCACGACCCGATTCGGCGCCGACAGGATCGGGAGCATGTCGCCGCTCGCGCTCGTGAGGTCGACAAAACCCACCTGCTGTGTCTTGAACGCGTCGAGATCACGCGCAAAGTCGCGCGCGCTCATGTCCGGCCCGGGCAGACTGATCTTCGAATCGTCCTGTGAGCCGCTGCCATGGCCGATGAGCACGACCACCACCTCGTCGCCGGGCGCCGCGCGTTTCGCGAACCGCGCGAGCGTCGCCTCGACGTTCACCTTTGTGGAAACGCCGGCGATTCGCGCGTCCTTCGCGCCTTCTTCCGCGAGATAGACAACCTCGGAATCGGGCATCGCGTAGCGCTTCCGCGCGACGTCGCCGAGCGCGAGTCCCCAATTGCGAAATTGCTCGCTGTATTGCGGCTCGCCGCCCAGCCCGGAGATGATGAGCAGATGCGTACGCTGAGCGTAGACCGTCGAGGCTGGAGCGAAGAACGCGAAAAGGAAGAAGCAGATCCCTCGTCGCTGCGCTCCTCGGGATGACACGACGCGCGCGCTCATACCAACCCTCGCTTCTTCCGATACGCCCACTCGGCGCACACCAGGCCGACTAGCGTCAGGAAGATGAAGGGCATGTCCCACAGATCCATCTGATTCACGACGGTGACGCCACGTTTGCTGAGCGCGATGTCTTCGGGCAGCGAGCTCACCGTCGCCGGCGTGTAGAACTTGCCCCCCGTCTCGCGCGAGATACGCTGCAGCAGCGACGCCCGCATCTCGGCGTCCACGAACTCGCGCGACGCCTCCGATGCCGCATTGACGCGGACGTACGCGGGATCGCTCGTATGGTCGCGTGTCGTGTCGGCGGCACTCGCGCCGCTCGCCGACGCGACGTCGGCGACGACCGTGTAGTTGCCCGCCTCGTCAGGCGTGAACGTCGCGCGATACTCGCCGTCGCGGTCCACCGCCCATTCCATCGGTATGTCACGCGTCGCGCCCGACGGCGCGGTCACGTGCGCGACGACGCGCGCGTCGTTCCGCATCACGAAGCCGCTGTCGGCGACCTCGGCGGTGAGTGCGATCGGCTCGCGCACGCTGGTGACGTCGCTCTGCGACGCCACCATGATCTTGTCAGGCACGTCGCTCGTGAGCCAGCGCAGGAGCTGCCGCCAGAAGGTCACGAACGTCTGGTCGTCGACGGGGATCGTCGCGTCCATCTTCCACTGATAGGTGTCCTGCACCGGCAGCGCGATCGCGAGTCCCTTGCCGAAGCGCTGGTAGGCGAGCACCGGCTGTTCGTAGTGCCTAACGTGGCCGTCGGGCCCGTCGGCGCGGCCGCCGTCGGGGACGACGCCGTTGACGAGGACGACCGCGCCCGGCTTGAGCCCCCGCAGCAGATTCACGCTCGTGATCGGGGGCAGCGTCTTCCATCGTTCGCTCGTCTTCTCGTCCGTCGCCGCGACCTGCGTCGCCGCGCTCGCCGCGCCCGCCGGCGTCAGCTCCGCCTTGATGTCGGCGAGGAAGGTAAGCGAATCCGGAACCGCCTCGCCGCCGATGATCACCGGCATGACCGGAGCGAGTGGCGTATCCGCGTAGCCACCCTCTCCAAATGCGTGCCGGCCGCCTAACAACAACAGCCCGCCGCCACGCACGCCGACGAAGTCCGCGAGCATCTGCAGCTGATCGCGCGTGAAGAAGCTCGCGTCGACGCTGCCAAGGACGATGCCGCGATACCGGAACAGCTCCTCGCGCGTTTTCGGGAATCCGCCGGCGAGCTCCTCGCCGTTGTCGACATCGAGACGCAGGAACTTGTTCTCGGCCGTGCGCTGGAGCGTGACCAGTTGCAGATTCGAATCGCTCGCAACGGCGCGCCGAATGAACGTCATCTCGTAGCGCGGCTCGCCTTCCACGTAGAGAATCTTCTCACGCTGGTCGCGCACGACGACGAGCGCCTGCTGCGCGTTGTTCTGCGTCACCTGCTCGCCCGGCTGCACCCCGATCTTGAAGGTGAGCGTCCGGGGACCGGCATCGTTGAGCGCGACGTGCACGCGCACCGGCGCCAGATCGCCGTCGGCGGGGAGCGCGATGTCCTGCGTCGCGATCACCCGCCCATCGTCCTCGACGATGAGCGGCACCTTCTGACCCCCGTAGCCCCGCTGCTTGACGAGCAGGTCGGCGACGAGGGCGCTCCCCTTGAGCGCGGTGCGCGCCGTCTCGACGCGCCGAATCTCGATGTCCTTGTCGAACCGATCGCGGCCGAGCCCCACGGTGAACACCGGCACCGAACGCGCGCGAAGCGAGAGCAATTCATCGCCAAGCGGCGTGCGCGCGTTGTCGGCGCCGTCGGTGAGAACGACGAGCCCGGAAAGCGGCACCGCCTCGAGCTCCTGACGCGCGTGCTCGATCGCATCGCCAAGCCGCGTGCTCGTGCCGGCGAACGTCACATCGTCCGCGCTCGCGATGCGCTGCGTGCCTGACGAAAAACGAAAATAGCGGACGAGGAAGCGATCACCGAGCGCCTTGCGAATGGAGCTGTCCGCCCCGGCAACGAGATGCCGCACGGCGTCGGCGCGCGTCTGCGGGCGCGCGTCCCCGGCGTCGACGTCGGCGATCTGCATGCTCTTCGAGTCGTCGATGAGCACGCCGACGTAGTTGCGCTGCGGAACCGCCGCCGACAGCAACAGCATCGGCCGGAAGAGACAGAACATCAGCAGCAGAATCGCCGCGCCCCGCAGCGTGCCAAGGATCCACCGATCGCGGCGCGTGCTCTTTCCGCGAACGGCCGCGTACGTGAGGATCGCCGGCACACCGACCAGCGCGCCCGCGACAAGCAGCACGATCACCGAGGTCGGAGAACCAAACGCGAAGTCCCCCTTCTCGAAAACCGCCGGCCGGTACTTGAACAAGAACGCGAAAAGCGACTCGAGCCAATTCGCCATGTGCTGCTTTGCTAGCCGAGATGAGTCAATCGAATTGGTAAACGTCGCGCGCGAATTGTGTTGCCACGCGAAGCGAGAAATGACGAAAAGCTTACGGCTGCAATTCCATTGGACTTTAGGTTAGGTGTAGCTGCTCGGCGCTAGCCGGCGGACAAAGAAGCGGCGCGAGCGGCACCTGGCATCGATCACCTGGCAGATCAAGAGCATCTAGCCCTCTCCGTTCATGCATCCCCGCTACCTCACCACGGACGTTTTCACCGATCACCTGTTCGGCGGCAATCAGCTCGCCGTATTTCCAGATGCGTCGGGAATTGCTCCTGAGCTTATGTCACGGATCGCACGAGAGTTCAACTACTCCGAGACGACTTTCGTGCTCCCTCCCACCGATCCGAAGAATACCTGCCGGGTACGGATCTTTACCCCCGGTAACGAGCTCTCGTTTGCCGGCCACCCAACGATCGGCACCGCGCACGTTCTCGCGACGATCGGCGCTGTCGAGCTCACTGGCGACGAAACACACATCACGCTCGAGGAGGGCGTCGGTCCGATACCCGTTACGATTCGCGCCGCCGCTGGCAAACCGACCTTCGCGCAGCTCACGGTGGCCAAGTTGCCCGAAGTGCTCGCTCCGCCGCCGCGCTCCGACCGCCTTGCGGCGATGCTCTCGCTCGCGCCCGAAGACCTCGTCGGCAGCGACATGTCCGCCGAGGCCATCTCTTGTGGTACGCCGTTTTTGTTCGTTCCGCTGCGCGACAAGCGGGCCGTCGCGCGCGCGCGCGTCAAACTGGATCTCTTCGAGGAAACGCTCCGCGGCTACGTAACCAACATGGTCATGGTATTTGCCCTGGACGCCGAACGCCCGTCGTCCGACGTGCATGCGCGAATGTTCGCGCCGCTGATCGGTGTCCCCGAGGACCCGGCCACCGGCAGCGCCGCCGTCGGGCTCGGCGGCTACCTCGCCGCGCGCGACCCGCGCTTCGACGGCACGCTGCGCTGGGTCCTCGAGCAAGGCTTCGAGATGGGCCGGCCGAGCATTCTCGAAGTGGAGGTCGACAAGAAGGGTGGAAAGATCACCGGCGTGCGCTGCGGCGGCACGTCCGTGGTGGTGTGCGAAGGGCGAATGCAACTGGACGGGCTCACCTCTGCTTGATTTCTTCGAGCTCCTCGAGCGACCTCGGCCAATCCGCTTTGAGTAAACGCGAAAGCGCGCGATCGGCGAGCAGCCTGCCCTCCGTCTGACAGGTCGGACAGTAGTTCGTCTCGTTGTCCGCATAACGAATGCGCTGCACCGGCGAGCCACATACGGGACATGGCTCGCCATAGCGGCCGTGAACGGCCATCGCTTCGCGAAACGCCGTCACCTTTTCCGGGAAACCGTCGCCGGTCTCGGCGCGCAATCGATCGGTCCATTCGATCAGCGTCGCGCGCGTGGCGTCGAAGAGCGTTTTCGTTTCTGCCGCGCTGAGCCGTCGTGTCAGCTTCACCGGCGACAGCTTCGCGCGATGCAGGATCTCGTCGGAGTACGCGTTGCCGATGCCACTGAACAGGCGCGGATCGGTGAGCGCTCGCTTCACCGTGTGACTTTCCCTCGTCAGGCGCTCCGCGAAGTCGGCGACGCTTGCGTCGAGCACCTCGAGCCCGCCTCGGTCGAAGTCGGCAAGCGCGTCGGCGCCGGCGACGACGTGTAGTGAGGCGCGTCGCTTCGTCCCTGCCTCGGTGAGCAGTAGCGTGCCGGTCGAGAAGTCGAAAGCCGCGAGATCGATCTTCGATACGGGCTTCTTCTCCGCCGCCCGCCACTTGAGCCGGCCGGCAATCATCAGATGCAGCACGAGGAACAGATCGTCCTGCAGCGAGAAAACGATGCGCTTGCCAAGGCGCCTCACGTCGACGACGACCTTGCCCTTCACTGCCGAGATCGGAGGCTCGACGCTGCGAAGGAGGAACGGGCTCTTGAAGCGCACGTCGCGCAGCGTGGCGCCGGCGACCCGACGGTTGAGCGCTTCGACGTATACCGCGATGTCGGGGAGTTCGGGCACGATTCAGGTTGTGATGCTTGACGTGGTCGGCTGCGCGGCGTACGGTGCCGAAGGACCAAGCTGACGCGCACGGCGGAGTCGCTCAAGATCCACATATGATCGCCGGTCCTCAATTTCCGCCTTTGACGCCGCTCAGGCTCGACATCCAGTCGGCCGTGTTCGTGCTCCTGGTCCTTGTCGTCATGCCGATCGGTGCCGTGCGCAGCAGCTCGGTCCTCGTCGGCAAACCGGTTCGACGCGCCGTGGGCAAGGTCGACATCCTGACGCGCGCGTTGATCGTTCAGACGCTGCTCTTCGGCTTCGCGTTCGCGATTGCGCGCGAGAACCGCATGTCGCTCTGGTCGTGGACGGGGCTCCATCTGGACACGGTCGTCGTCGCGGCGGGCGCGTTGGCGCTGCTCCTGTCGGCAGGAGCTCTTTCGTGGCATTTGCGGACGCCTGACGAGCGCAAGGCGCTCTGGATGCGTCAGCTTCTTCCGCGCACGACGGGTCAGTGGGCGCTCTGGTTCGCGGTCTCGCTGGCGGCGGGGATTGCCGAGGAGACCGCGTATCGGGGTGTGCTCGTGGTCCTGCTCGCGTCGGTGACGGCGAGTTTCCTCGTCGCGGCACTGATCAGCGCCGCGGCGTTCGCGATCGTGCACTATCCACAGGGCGCGAAGAGCATGGGCTGGGTCTTCGCGATCGGCCTCGTTATGCAGGGTCTCGTCTCGGCGACCGGGACTCTGTATGTCGCAATGGGCGTGCACGCCGTCTACGACGTCACGGCGGCGTTGCGGGCCGCTGGTCGGATGCGAGAAGAGGAAGCAGAAACAGCTAGAGAACGGCACTACTGACTACGAGCCGAGAAGGGCGAGCCGAAAAGGGCGAGCCGAGAACAGCGAGCCGAAAGAGGCGAGCCGAGAACGACGTTGCGAAATCTGAACGCGCGCGCTTCGCGCGCGATTTCCTTATCTGGTCGCAGTTATCGGCTCCTAGTCTTCGGCTCGCCCTTCTCGGCTCGCCCTTCTCGGCTCGCCCTTTTCGGCTCGCCCTTTTCGGCTCGCTCTCAGTTCTTCCGTTCTTCTCGGCTCGCTCTTCTCGTCTGCTTATGCAATTGGGTCTGTACACCTTCGCGGAAACGACCGCGGATCCGCGGACCGGACACACGATTACCGCGGCTCAGCGCCTACGCGATCTCATGGAAGAGATCGAGCTCGCCGATCAACTGGGACTCGATGTCTACGGCGTCGGCGAGCATCATCGGCCCGAGTTCGCGGTCTCCTCGCCCGCGGTCGTGCTCGCCGCCGCCGCCGAGCGAACAAGACAGATTCGCCTCACGAGTGCGGTCACCGTTCTGAGCTCGGACGATCCCGTCCGCGTGTTTCAGGACTTTGCAACACTCGATCTTCTCTCCAACGGCCGCGCCGAGATCATGGCCGGGCGCGGCTCGTTCATCGAGTCGTTCCCCCTCTTCGGCTACGACCTCGGCGACTATGACGAGCTTTTCGCGGAGAAGCTCGAGCTGCTCCTCGCGTTGCGCGCGAACGAGCGCGTCACCTGGAAGGGAAGACATCGCCCGCCGATCGACAACCTCGGCGTCTACCCGCGGCCGTTTCAGCACGAGATCCCCATCTGGATCGCCGTCGGCGGGACGCCGCAGTCGGTCGTTCGCGCCGCGACGCTCGGATTGCCGATGGCGCTCGCGATCATCGGTGGCGCGCCGGAGCGATTCGTCCCGCTCATCCAGCTCTATCGCGACAGCGCGCGTCGCGCCAAGCGGGATCCGGCGGCATTGGCTGTGAGCATTAACTCACACGTCTGGATCGCCGACGATTCGCGCCGAGCCGCGGAGGAGTTCTATCCGTCATATGCCGAGGTGATGTCGAGGATCGGCCGCGAGCGTGGCTGGCCGCCGACGACGCGTGCCCAGTTCGAGACGTTGCGCTCGCCGCGCGGCTCGTTGCTCGTCGGCAGCCCGCAGGAAGTGATCGACAAGATGCTCTTCGAACACGAGCTGTTCGGCAACGATCGCTTTCTCGCGCAGATGACCGTCGGTTCGATGCCGCACGATCGCGTGCTGCGCTCGATCGAGCTGTTCGGTAGCGTCGTTGCCCCGGCCGTTAGGCGCGCGACGGGCGCCGCCGGCGCGCCGAAGCCGGAAGCCACCGCGGTCACCGAGGTCTGATGCTCCGGCTGCAGATCATCATCGTCAGCACGCGTCCCGGCCGCGTCGGTCTTCCCGTTGCCGATTGGTTCGCCGCCCAGGCCGAGCGTCACGGCAAGTTCGCGATCGAGACGATCGACCTCGCCAAGGTCGCGCTGCCGCTGTTCGACGAGCCCCGGCATCCACGGCTTCGCTCCTACGAGCACGAGCACACCAAGGCCTGGAGCCGCACGATCGAGCGTGGAGACGCCTTCGTGTTCGTGACGCCGGAATACAACTTCGGCACGCCGCCGAGTCTGATGAACGCGTTGGACTACCTCCATCACGAGTGGCACTACAAGCCCGTCGGCTTCGTGAGCTATGGAGGCGTCGCCGGCGGCACGCGCAGCGTGCAGATGACGAAACAGATCGTGACCGCGCTCAAGATGATGCCGATGTTCGAGTCAGTCATACTTCCCTTCTTCACGCAGCAGATCGACAAGGAACGGGGGACGTTCGCGCCCCCCAAGGCTCAGGAAGACGCCGCCGTCGCCATGCTCGACGAGCTGCTCAAGTGGGCCGTGGCGTTGAAGACGATGCGCTGACGGCTTAACGCACGACTTGCCACACCGCCGGCGTACCGGCGATGCCGGTGCGGCTGATCGGCGTCACGGCAATCCACTGCGCACCTCCGGTCTCGTTCGACAACACGGCCAGCGGTTGTCCGTTCGCCGGCACGAGCCGCTCGGTCCAGCGCTGATCCATGCCTAACGACTGCACCAGCCACCATCGCACCGGGACGCTGTCGCCCGGCGCCGCGACGAAGAGCGCGCGCGACGCGCTGGCCAGGTCCGGACCGTCGCCGTTTGCGTCGTCTTGCCCCGTGTCGTCCGCAGCACCGAGAAGGGGTTTGGCTGGTCGCGCCGCGCCTAACCAGGGACTCGCCGGCGGCAGCGCCGGCTGCGCGTACACCTCGGTGTGGAGCGCGTCGCCGAAGGTCGTCGTCTCGCCGCCGAGTCGCGCGGAGAGCGTGCGCATGCGGAAGTGGATGTGGCCTAACGACTCGCCCGTCCCCCGCCGCGCCGCGCGCAGCGTGTCGACCTCCTCGGCGATCTCGTCGGCGGGCCACGGATCGTCGCGTGAGCCGACGCGCATCGTGAACAGCCCCGGCCACAGATGCCGTCCGAGTACATTCTCGCCGCGCCACCACGCGTCGAGCTTCGTGAAGCGCTGCTGGTCGTTGTCGAGCGGCCAGTAGAGCTGCGGGGCGAGATAGTCGACCCAGCCCTCGCGCAGCCAGCGGCGCGCGTCGGCGAAGATCTCCCTGTACGCATCCAATCCGGTGACGCCTTCCGGATGACCCGGCCGCCAGATGCCGAATGGGCTGATGCCGACGACGACCCACCGCTTGCGCGCCTTCACCCCGGTGTAGAGGGTCCGCACGAAATCGTCGATGTTCGCCCGGCGCCACGCTCCACGATCGGTCCAGCCGCCCGCGCGCCCGTAGCGCTTCCATGAGGCGTCGTCGGGAAAGCGCAGCGTTACGCGTCTCGTTATTCGCCGCCGATGCTTCCCGTGCTTGATGATGCGGGTGACGGTTGCTTGTTCGACGTATGGGTAGAAGTAGTCGTCGAGATGCACGCCGTCGACGTCGTAGCGATCGACCACCTCGAGAATCGCGTCGAGCACCGCGCGCCGCGCCGCCGGAATGCCCGGGTCGATCCACGTCGATTTGCCGTAGCGGCGCACCCATTCTGGATGCGTGATGGTCACGTGCCCCGCCGCCGGCTTCCCGAGATCGTCGGGGGGCATCGCGCGGAAGGGGTTGAACCAGACGTGGAGCTGCAGTCCCCGCGCGTGTGCCTCGGCGACGGCGAGCGCGAGCGGGTCGTACCCGGCGTACTCGCCTAACGACGCTGGGGCTCTGCCGATGAGATAGCGCGACCAGGGCGCCCGCTTCGTCGGGTAGAGCGCGTCGGCGCCGGTGCGGACATGCAGTAGAACCGCGTTCAGTCCAACCGCCTTCGCGCGGTCGAGCACGTCGCTCAACTCGGCTTTTTGCTCCTCGATGCTCAGCCCCGGCCGCGACGGCCAGTCACCACCTTCGACGGGTGTGATCCAGGCCGCGCGAAACTCGCGCGCGATCGGTGGTGGCGTCGGTTGCGCGGTCGCGACTGTCGCCACCAGCAGAAACAGTGGGACAAGCCCCGCGCCGCGCCGACGTCGGCCGGCACAATTCTCTGGCATCGACGACACTGCCGCTGGACAGGGTGTTGCACCGAGTGAGGAAGGAGGCGCACCTCGCGCCGCTCCCGCAGTGTATCCACCGTCATACTCAATGCAAGCCCCGGCCCATCGCAGTTGCTCGTCCCGAGAAATGAGTTGTCCAGCGACTGCTCGAGTCCGATGCGGGCCACTCGGAAGCTGAACGGCAGCACGCAGATGAACGCGCATCGCGCGGATGAACGCGGATGAAATGTTGTTTAGCGACTCTTTCAAAAGGAATGGTACGCTCGTGTTGTTGTCTGCGTTCATCTGCGCAATCTGCGTTCATCCGTGTCCCGCCGTTCAACTACAGCGTGGCTGGTCCCGTCAAAGCTCTTTCATCACTGTATCGAGTGTCTCAACGAGGCGACCAGCGTCGTCCTCGCCGAAGGGCATCGGCGGGCGAATTTTGACCACATTGTGGTACGGCCCATCCGTGCCGAGCAGGATTCCCTCCTCGCGCATCCGATTCGCCACGTACGACGCCTCACGAGCCGCCGGCTCGAGCGTTACGCGATCGCGCACGAGCTCGACACCGAGAAAGAGTCCCGACCCGCGCACATCACCGACGAGCTCATAGCGGTCGACGAGGGGTCGCAGGCCCGTGAGTAAATACTCACCGACACGCCGTGCGCGCGCCTGGAGACCCTCGTCGCGCAGCACGTCGAGCACGGCAAGGCCGATCGCGCACGACACCTGATTGCCGCCGAAGGTCGAGAAGTACTCCATCCCGTTGTCGAAGGACTCGGCGATCTCCCGCCGCGCGACGACAGCGCCGAGCGGGTGCCCGTTGCCTAACGGCTTCCCCATGACGACGAGGTCCGGCACGACGCCCTGTGCCTCGAACGCCCAGAAGTGCGTCCCGATGCGCCCGAGCCCCGTCTGCACTTCGTCGGCAATGCACACGCCGCCCGCGTCGCGCACGAGCGCGTACACGGACCGGAGGTAGCCCGGTGGGAACACGATCTGTCCGCCGACGCTCGGACAGGTCTCGGCGATGAACCCGGCGATCCCGCGCGCCCGCGCGGCGGCGATCGATGGAGCAAGAGCGTTCGCGTATTTCTGTCCGGCGTCCGCATCGCCGCGCTTGAACGAGCCGCGATAGTCGTCCGCGAGCGGCGCAACGTGCACCCAGTCGGGCGCCCCACGGCCACCGGGACCGCCGTGCTTGTACGGGCTCATGTCGATGAGCGAGCTCGTATTGCCGTGATACGCGGCCTCGAGGACGATCATGTCGCGGTTGCCGGTGTGCGCGCGCGCCAGTCTCAGGGCGAGCTCGTTCGCCTCACTCGCCGAGTTCACCAGATAGACGACACCCTCGCGAAGCGCTCCGGGCAGCGTTTCCCTCAGCCGCTCGGCGTAGTGATTGACGAGATCGCTCGGATAGCGCGTGTTCGTGTTGAGGATCGCCATCTGCGCCTGGGCGGCGCGAAGGACCCGCGGATGACAATGCCCGACGTGAGGGACGTTGTTGTATGCGTCCACGTACCGGCGCCCGACGTCATCGTAGAGATACTGCATCCACCCGCGCTCGACCTTCACCGGCTCGCGATACGCGAGACTCAGGTTTCCGCCGAGCACATGCCGCCGCGTCGCGAGCGTCGTTAGGCGATCGGGCTCCGCCGCGGGAAAGCGCTCCCCGGGCACGCCCACGATCAGGTTCGGATCCGGCGACAAGCTCCGCCACACCGCGCGCTGGCTCGCCGGCGCGACGCCGGGGAAATCGGTATCCAGGCCGAGCAGGTCGGTGATGATCTGGAGATGGAGATGCGGCGTCCACCCGACGTTCTCGTTCGGTGCGCCGAGCGAGGCGAATCGCTCTCCACGGCCGATACGGCGGCCGACGGCGAGTCCCTCGAGCGACACGCGGCTCAGATGGCCGTACAGCGTGAAAAACGCGTCACCGTCCGCCGTCTCGTGCCGCAGGATGATCACCGGACCATAGTCCTGTGGCACCGCGTTGTTCGCGAAGGCGTGGACGACTCCGTCGAGCGGCGCGTGCACCGGCGTCCCCGCGTCCGCGAAGAGGTCGAGCCCGATATGAATCGTTCGTCGCTCGCTGCTGGGCAACCGCCCACCGAAGAACGGCGCCGTGTACAGCAAGCGCGGCTCGTCGTAGCGGCCGATCGCGACCCGCACGCCGGCGCCGGCCATCGCCGCGGCGACGCGCGGCGTCAGCTTGGCCTCGATGTTCTCGTTAGGGTCTCCGCTCACCATCGGACTCGCGACGCCAAGATCGAGCACCACGCTCGGCGCCGTCCGGAGGTCGAGATTCAGCACGGGCGCGAACGTTGCCGCGCTCGAGCGGATCCACTCGCGGACTCGCGCGCTGCGGGCGACCGGCTCCGAACCCGCGGCGTCGCGCGCGACGGCGACCGCCAACTCGTGCGGCACCTGCAACAACCGCGGGAGCGTCCGCTCAATCGCGCCCTGACTGACACCGAGGTAAACATTGTCCGGTCGCGCCTGCCGCTGCTCGACCGCGATCGACGCGCTCAGCGCCAGCCGGAGGCACGCGAGCTCGAAGACGACCTCCAGCTCGGCGTCGTCGAGCGGGCACTCGCGCTGCGCGCCGCGGACGAGCGCGGCGAGGACCGCCAGGGGATCGTCGACGTCGAGCATCGTGTACGCCGCGGCGATGGCGAGATCGGCGACGCGCCAACCGTACAGCATGTCGCCGAAGTCGAGGACGCCGCTGACCCGCGTGCCCTCCCTGATGAGAATATTGTGATCGTTGAGATCGTTGTGAATCACGGCGCGGCGCAGCGCGCCGGCGCGCGGCTGGACCCATCGCGCGACTCGCTGGCGCACGCCGTCGAACCCCTCGATACGTTCGGCGGCATGCCGTAGATCCCAATGGAACTCGCGTTCGAGCGCCGGGGAGTGCACGTCACGCAACGCCGCCGTCAGCCGGCCGATCGTCGCGCCGAGATCCTCGAGAAGCTCCGTCGGGCGATGCGGCAGATCCGCGAGCAGTACACCGGGGAGGTGCGTCACCGCCCACACGTAGTGGCGGCGCCCATCTCCGCCCGGGATCTCCGTCAGCGCCGCGCCGGCCGTCGTGCGGACGACGCGGGGCGCGGCGACGCCGCGCTGGCCCACGACCGCGAGCACGTGCTGCTGCGCCTCGAGCAGCGCCCGCTCCTCGCGCGCGTTCGCGATCTTGAGAACGAGTGGGGGCGCGCCGTCGGACGGCTCGATGAGGAAGTTTTGATCGCGCTCGCTCGTTAGTTCTCGCGCCGTCCCGGGACGACCGTAACGTTCGCTCGCCACCCGTTCCGCATTCGCCGCCGTGAAGGTCGGACTGTACGCGACGATTGGTTCGTCGTCAGAGACCGGGTGCGTCATCTCGGTTGCGTGCGCCAGAATGGCCCTCGAAGGTCGTGAACGGCTGACGCAGATGAAGGCGGATCAGCGTGGATGAATGCCGATGCAACGAGAGCGTGCAGAAAGCTTGTTAGGAAGAGCGCTCTCCTGACGAGGACTCTCGCGCCGTTGTCCTATCGGCGTCCATCCGCGCCGCCCGCCGCGCCGGAACCGGTCCCCGATCACCCACTCGGCCATGCGCCGAGCAAGCGCCGCAGGACAATCAGCTCGCCCACATGATACGCGGTGTGGTCGGCGGTCAGCAGGACCTCTCGCAGATATGTCTGTCCCGTTCCGTTGGGCACACGCGCGGTGAGCTCGGTTTTCGGATCGAGGGCAAGCGCCGCGAGCGCTTTCTGATCGCGTTTGACTGCCTTGATGCTCTCGTCCCACGCCTTCGCCGATGGCGGCTCCACACTCTCCGGCCAATAGTCCTTCGGCCATTCCTTCTCCTTGTATGTATCCGCCACGCAGAACTCGAGAATGTCCGCTTGCGTGCGGCGAATGTGCTCGAGGAGCTGCCAGGGGGAGTACGGCAGGCCGGGGGGAACGCGCCCTCGAAGCGCCGGGGCCAGCCCTTTCACCGCCGAGTCGAAGTTGGCGTGCGAATCCTCCCATTCCAGCGTCTTTGCGATCTGTTCTCGTAAGGCCTTGTCGTCAGGCATGTGCCGTAAGGGTAGGTGTCAGGCCGAAAAGCAGATCGGTCGTCGCTTTGGTCCTCGGGATGACAGTCAGTAATCGAGCGCCAATGGCCCCCCTGTCAACCAGTCCGAGCCCCAGTCAGGCATCCCCGCCTAGCCGAGCGCCGAAGAAACTCGCATACTCTAACGTCCCATTCGTATCCGGAGGTTGACATGCCCGTTACTTCTCCGCCAATGGGGTCCGAGCAGTCGCCTAGCCCCTCTCCCGGCGCGCCGCTCAGCGACGCCGTGTCCCTCGAGCAGTACTTCCGCTCGCATTTCTCCGAGCTGGCGGCGGAAGCCAAGACGCAGTTGGTGGACGCCGAGTTCGCGGTACCCCGCGTCGTCGAGGGCGCATTCCGTCATGCGTGGGAGGAGCGAGAGCGAATCTCCACCGCACAGGATCTCGACGCGTTCCTCCTCGAGGAGGTTCGTCACGGTGTGGCGCGCGAGAAAAGTCGTCGCGCCAGTCTGCATCATCACGACGCGAAGGGCGCCAAGACTGCACCCCACGTCACGACGGTCGACGTCGACCAGTCGTGGGCGCATCTGTCGCGCGCGCTGCACCTCGTCCCCGATGACGTCAACATCGACGCCGAGCAGGAGAGCGCGGCGATGCTGCGACACGACGCCGCCGGCCACGTCGCCGATCTGGCGAAGAAGCGCTCGTGGACCGTCCCGATCGCGATCGGTGTCGTCGCCGCCGCGGCCGTCGCCGCGGGCATCTGGTACGTGGACCGACTCGGCGACGAGGGCGCGGTCACCGGTGCACTCGCCGCGGCCGACGCGCGCACCCACGTCGCCGCGACCGCGCAGCTGGCGAAGGTCACGCTCGACGACGGCACACAGGTCACCCTCACGCCGGAGTCGAAGCTCGTCGTCCCGAAGGAGTTCGGGGACTTGATGCGCGCGGTAAAGCTCGAGGGTGAAGCAACGTTCACCGTGGTTCCGAATGAGAAACATCCACTCGAGATCCGCGCCGGCGACGCGAAGGCGTTCGTGACGGGCACCATTCTCACCGTGCGCGCATTCCCGAGTGAGAGCGCGGTCGTCGTCGCGGTGAAGGAGGGAACGGTCACCGTCAAGATTGGCGACAGCACGCGTACGGTCGGCGCCGGCAAGGGCGTGGTCGTGCAGCACAAGGCGCTGCGGGATCCGACCGGGCCGGAAGTCGAGGAAGCGACGAGCTGGAATGACCAAACGCTCACGATCGCGAATCGTCAGCTGCGCGCCGTGCTCCCGCAGCTGAAGCGCTGGTACGGCCTCGACATCAAGGTGCTCGACCCGCCCCTGCTCGACCGGATGGTTACGATGCAGGCGTCGCTCGATTCGCCGAAGGAAGCGATCGACGCCGTGTCACAGAGCGCGAAGGTGCAGTTTGCCTGGGGCGCCGACGGGAAGACGATGCTCTTCCAGGACGCGCCGGCGGGAAAGAAGAGGAAGTAGCCTTCTGTCATCCCGAGCGGAGCGAGGGATCTGCTTTTCGCGGGCTCGAAAAGCAGATCCCTCGTCGCTTCGCTCCTCGGGATGCCAGGGTGACTAGTGCGTCATCACTCGCTCGAGCTTCCCCGATTTAGCAAAAACGAACGTCAGGTTCCCGATCGTCACCGTCGTATCGGTGGCCAGTATCCGGGCCTTGGGATTGTCGTGCCGGAGCGCCTTGAGGACGGTGGCGCGGGTCGCGGGCGGCTGTTGTTCCTCGAGCAGTCGCGAGACGATCTCCAGACTCTGCTCGGTCCCGTTAGGGCCTTCGCGCGCGTAGCTGACCTTCTTGTCGGTCCGCGCGATCAGCAGACTGCCAATCACGAAGACCGACACGCCCAACAGAGCGTAAAAGCTCCGGCGCCAGATTCTACGGCTGCGTCCGATGTCCGTCATGTCCAGCCGGGAAGGCTAGTCCCCGGCGGTCGAGCGGTCGGTGACGAACCGCACACTAGCTCGCACGGATGTACTTGCACCCCGCGTCCTGCGCGTGGAGCGCCGCGAAGACTCCCGACGGCTGCAGCACGACACCGGGCACCATGAATCCGATCGCCTGCTTCCGGGCGTCGGCCTCGGTCGAGTTCTCCTTCTTCTGAATCGCCTCCACCACGTCCTGGAGCGCGAGGTTGCACGCGAGCACGATCCCGCCGCGGCCGAGGAACCTGTCGAGGGCCGCGTCGTCGAACATCGCTGGCACCTCGTTGCGCGACGACGACAGCAGCGCCGGATTGCGGTCGGTGCCCTGCTGGGTGATCGGGTGCAAGACGTTCTTCTCCTTGCCGATCGCGTACTTGTCCCAGTACGACTGCTGCATCGCGAGCTGGATGCCGTTGTGCCGCAGCACGAGCACGGCCGATAGCTCGTTAGGCTGGGCGTGGAGGACTTCCATGTACTGCTGCCCCCAGATCGACGCCCGCCATACCCCGTAACCGCTGTCGATCTCGGGGACGTCGAATATCGCGCGGTATTTGCCCGTTAGGCGCTTGACCCAGCTCAGGTCCCACTCCTCGGCGCTCGCGCCGGGGGAGCGGGAGGGGGACAGCGCTCGAACGGCATCCACCGGCATCGGCATGCCGGCGAGCAACGCGCCGGCGGCAAGTCGGCCAACGAAATCACGACGATCGAGACTCATGACTCTTCTCCGTTAGGCGTGGGCTGGGATGACAAAGCAGTCTATGCTCCGAACAACTCGTCGGCCAGAGAACGCCGTCCCGAGGGAGCCTAGCGACGCGGGGAACCGCTTACAGCGCCGTCAGCATCTGTTGCCCAGTCCATCGTTCGCCCGGTTCGAGTCTCACCGGCGTCCCGATCGCCGCCGCCTCGACGCAGAGCATCCGCAGCCAGCCGCTCGGATCCATGTCCGGTAACGCCGACCCTCGCTCGGCGCCCGGATTCCACACCACCACATCCGAGAATCCGCGCATCGAGACGCGCGTGTTTCGCACGCCGTCGCGCACCTCCAAAGGAGCGGGGACGCTCAGGTAAATGCGGTCCAGTTCGCCAATTGCCGTGAGCTCTGGGTGCTCCTGTCGCTTCTCGACGCCGCCCGCGGCGGCGTCGAGAAAGGTGAGCCCCTCGAGACCACGCACCACCGAGCTGCGCACGTCGTCGACGAGGAGGTACGTGTGCAGCGCCGCGGTGAATTGAAAGGGCGCGCTGTCCTCGTTGAGGACCGACAACGCGAGCGCCAACGACATTCCTTCGACGGTGACGACGAAGCTCGCCGAGAAGGTGTGGTTCCACGCGGAGCGCGTGCGGGCGTTTGCCGTTAGGCGGAAGTGCGCCTCTCCCTTCCCCGTACTCGTACGGCCGGCGCGCACCGTCTCCCATTCGAGCATGCGCGCGAAGCCATGCTTCGGCAGCGATCCCATGCCGCCAAACTGGGGGAATATGATGGGGACTCCACCGCGAATCGACGCATCGGACCCGAAGTTGGACTTAGCGCTGAGAAAGAGTCGCTCCTCTCCGCTGGCGGGCTTCCACGATGTCACCTGCGCGCCGTGCGAGTACGCCTCGACGCGGGCTCCATCGCCCGCGGCAATCTCCACTTTCTCCATGCTGACTCCGCGTTGCGCAATCACTCTGCTCGTAAGGCGGCTATCGGATCGACGCCGACGGCGCGCAGCGCGGGAACAATGCAAGCCGCGAGCGCAACCGCCGCCAATAGCAGCGCGACGGTGGCCAGCGTCACCGGGTCCGTCGCGCCGACGCCGAAGAGAAGACTCTGGAGGAAGCGTCCGAGTGACAAGGCTCCGGCGAGACCCAACAGGAGTCCGGCCGCCGCGAGCCGCGCCCCGTGGAGCAGCACCATGCCCAGGATGGCGGCCGGCGTGGCACCGAGCGCTGTTCGCACTCCGATCTCGCGCGTGCGCTCGGTGACAGCTCCGGCCAGGACGCCGTAGATCCCTGCCACCGCCAGCACCAGCGCAACTCCCGCGAAGGCGACGAACAGCATGAGGGCCAGCCGGCGTTGCGCCGTCGACGTCGCGATCACCTGGTCCATCGTCGCGAGGGCGCTGATCGGCTGAGTCGGATCCACCTCCTGCACCACGGTCCGCACGACGCGCGCGAGGCTCGACGGGTCGCCCTTCGTTCGCACCACGAGGGCGATAAGCCGGTCGGCAAAGATCCACTGCCGCTCCGGGAGGTAGATCTGGCTCGACTCCGTGGCGTCGAGCGCACGATGGTGGATGTTCGCCGCAACTCCCACGACCGTTCGCGGGGGAGCGTTCGAACCGCCCATGCGAATGCGCTTCCCAATCGGGTTTTCGCCCGACCAGATACGCGACGCGAGGCCACTGCTGATGATCGCGACCAGGGGCGCGCGATCGCTATTGTCGGCGGCGGTGAAGCCGCGTCCGCGCTGAATCGCAATCCCCATCGCGCTCATGAAGTCGGGCGACACGACGTATCGGTCGGCGTACGGCGCCAGTTCCGGGTTGGCGAGCGGCTTGTCCTCGGCGTTGATGCCGTAGGAGTCGAGGTTGCCACCTAACGGAAGCTGGCTCGCGCTCGCGACCCACTCCACGCCCGGCAGGCGGCCCACCGCCTCGCGGATTCGATCGTGATTGGCGTACACAGACGAGCTGTCGGGGTACTTGGGTCCCACCGATTGCGCCTGCAGCGTCAAGAGATGCGCCGGATCGAAGCCGGGATCGACCGACAACAGCCGCACGAGACTCCGCGCGAGCAGCCCGGCGCCGACGCACAGCATCAGCGCCAGCGCCACCTCGGCGACGACGAGCCCCCCCCTCGCCAGGTGCCTGCCACCCGTTAGGCGCCGTCCGCCGCGCAGCGCCCCCGCGAGGCGGTTCTTGCGCGCGGCGGGGACGAGACCGACGACCACGCCGAGCAGGAGCGTGATCGCCGCCCCCACGCCCAGCGCCGTATGGTCGAGACCGATCGCGCCGAGCCGCGGCATGTTCGGCGGCAGTCGGCCAATCAACGCGCCCAATGTAACTCGCGCCACGAGCAGTCCCACCACGCCGCCGATCAGTGCGAGGACGATCCCCTCGGCGAGGAGCTGCGCCGTGAGCCGGGCACGCCCCGCGCCGAGCGCTGACCGGATCGCGAACTCCTCCTCGCGGCGCATGGCGCGCGCGAGCTGCAGGTTGGCGACGTTCGCCGCCGCGATGAGCAGGACGAGCACCGAAGCACCGAGCACCGCCCACAACACCGGGCGCGAGCTCGCCAACATCGCGTCGCCTAACGGTTTCACGATCGCGCCAGCCGCGGGATATTCCTTGGGATACTCGCGGACGAGTCGCGCCGAGAGCTCGCTCAGCTCGGCCGCCGCACGCCCCGGCGTCACGTCGGGCTTCAGGCGGCCGAACATGCGCAGGTGACGGCAGGTCCGGCAGGCGTACGGCAGCGAAGCGTCATAACCGAGGACGCGCCAGATCTCCGAGCCGGGTGCGATCACGCTCTCGTATGACGCGGGCAGCACGCCGGCAAGCAGATAGGCCGCGCCGTTGATCGAGATCGTCTTGCCGATGATCGCGGAATCGCCTCCGTAGCGGCGTGTCCACAATCCGTGACTGAGGATCACGACCGCATTCGTCCCCGGGGTGTCCTCGTCGGCCGTGAAGTCTCTGCCTAACGCCATGCGGATGCCGAGCATGGAGAAGAAGCCGCTGGAGACGCGCTGGCCCATCACGAGCTCGGGCGCGCTGGCGCCGCTGCCGTCCAGCGTGACCTGCCAGGAGCCGACCGCCGCCGACCGCTCGAGCGTGCGCGACTCGCGCGCCAGATCGACGAAGGTCAGGTACCCGACGTTGGACATCGTGCCGTCGGCATCCCGCTCGCCGATGAGAACGAGGCGACCCGCGTTCGGAAATGGCAGCGGCCGGAAGAGGATCGGATCGGCGACGCTGAAGATGGCCGTCGTCGCGCCGACGCCGAGGGAGAGCGTGACGACGGAGAGGATGGTGAACGCCGGCGAGCGGCCGAGGAGCCGAAGGCCGTGTCGCAGGTCCGTGAGAAAGGTCAGCATGCGCGAATCTCCCGCGGGTTGGGATGGCTCGATGAGCGTGCGATGTCCATGCAGTGTGAGCAGCGCGATGATCGTTTGCCGCCAGATCCAGCGCCGCGCCGCGGCGGCGCCGCGCCTAACGATTACGTCGCTGAAGTCCTCGACCAGATCGCCGATGAACGCCTCGCGCTCGGCGTCGGGGAGAAGGTGGCGCAGGAGCCAGAGCGCGAAGCGGGGCGGGAGACCCGTGGCGTCGGATCTCATGGCGTGTCCAACCCGAGGCCGAGCCCGCGCGCCATCCGGCGCAGCACGTCGACCGACTGGTGGAGCGAGCGCTGTCCGGCCGCGGTAATTGAGTAATATCGTTTCCGTCGCCCGCCGCGCTCCGGCGTCGGCTCGCCGACGCGCGCGGCGACGAGCCCCTTCTCCTCGAGGCGCGTGAGCGTTTTATAAACTGCGGCGAGGCTGACGTCGCGCCCGGACCGATCGACGATCGCGCGCCGAATCGGGACGCCGTACGCGTCCTCTCCTTCCCGCAGAACCGCCAGCAACACCAACTGCTCGAATTCGCCGAGCATGGGCGCCTCGATATCCTAGACTATGTCTACTATATGCGCGGACCTGCTCGGCGCAAGGAGTAGAAAAG
>DATBHD010000048.1:0-9653 GCA_036557635.1 Gemmatimonadaceae bacterium | reverse complement strand
GCCTGACGAGTTCTTGAAGCCGTTGCGGGTCACGAGATTCGTGCCGGTCGTGTAGTAGGTCGAGTCGGAGAAGAACGCTTCCTCGGCGGTCACGAGGTTGCGGAGGTCCGACTTCATCGCCGTCACGTACGCCTTGTTCTTTGTGTTCGCGAATTTCGGGATCGCGATCGCGGCCAGGATGCCGATGATGACGACCACGATGAGGAGCTCGATGAGCGTGAAGCCCTTGCGAGCACGAAGCATGTTTGTCTCCGGGAATGTCGAGAAGAAGTGCAACAGCGCGGCGAATGCCGCGTCGTAACCGGAGACGAATCAGGCAATTGGCAGGCCCCCTGGGTCCCCATTCAAAACGCTTTGGCTGCCAACGACATAAGGGTAGGCGGCCAATTCGTTCCGGCATGAGCACGGCCGCGGGCTGCACGATCCGTCGCGATTTGCGGCTCAGCGAGATCCTCGAAAGCTCGCTCGAGGCACCGCGCCGCTCGCGATGCGCGCGGTCTCGAGATGAACGCGAACGGAGTCGTCGATGTTGCGTCCATAGCCGCCGGCGATCGTGATCGCTACAGGAAGCCCGACCTCGCGACACAGGTCGATCACGAACGCGTCGCGTCGAGCGAGACCATCGAAAGTGAGGCCCAATCGACCGAGCGCATCGCCCTCGTGCGGGTCCGCACCCGCGAGGTACACCACGAGGTCCGCTTGCGCGCGCGCGAGCACACCGGGGAAGTGAGCCGCGAGAAGGCGCAGATACTCGTCGTCGTCGGTGCCGTCAGGCAATTCGACGTCGAGTGAGCCAGGCACCTTCTTGAACGGATAATTCCTTCCGCCGTGCATGCCGAAGGTGAAGACGCTGTCGTCGCCGGCGAAGATCGCGTTGGTGCCATTCCCCTGATGCACGTCGAGATCGACGATCACCGCGCGACGAACCTGACCGGCGCGCTGCAGCATGCGAATGGCGACGGCGACGTCGTTGAAGACGCAGAATCCCTCGCCGTGATCGGCAAACGCGTGATGCGTTCCGCCGGCGAGGTTCATCGCCACTCCATCGTCGAGCGCCGCGGCCGCCGCCTCACACGTGCCGCCCACGGCGCGGAGCGAACGCTCGACGAGCGCGGGCGACCAGGGGAAGCCGATTCGTCTCGACTCGGCGGCGGACATCCGGCCGTCGAGAAAGCGATCGACGTAGTCGGCGGTGTGCACGAGCAGCAAATCGGAGCGCGTGACGCGCTCGGGCTCCCGCAACGCGTCGGCGCCGGCGATGCCGTCGATTAGAACTTGCTCACGGAGCAGCTCGTACTTCGCGATCGGGAAGCGGTGTCCGGGCGGAAGCGGAAACGTATATCGGGCGCTCGTCCAGAGACGAAGCATGGCTCTAATGCGGAGTCAAAAGCAGATTCCTCCTCTCGTCGCTTGCGCTCCTCGGGGCAAGCGCTTCGCTCGGAATGACGATAGCTCAGCCGCGCTTCCCTAGTCGAACCGTAAACTGCTTGCGCTCTCCGTTCCGGAGCACTACCACCGAGACGGAATCGCCGGGGCGGTGCCCGTACAGGGCGTCGCTGAAGTCGTAGAGATCCTTCACCGGGTGCCCCGCGAACTCGACGATCACGTCACCGGCGACGAGGCCGGCCTGTTCGGCGGGGCTGCCGGCGCGGATACCTGTCAGGCGGAGCCCTGGTGCGCCGCCGCTCATGTCGGGTATGGAGCCGAGGTACACGTCGGGTCCCTGGCGCGACCCACCAGCCACCGGCGGCGGCGAGGCACTGCGAACGAACGTCAATCGAGAGCCGCGGTCGGCGATCGAGCGAATCACCTGCTCGGCGAGGTCGACGACGTGCGCTTCGCCAACCGCGTTGATCTTGCTCGGCACGTCGGTAGCGCGATGGTAGTCCTCGTGCAGGTCGGTGAAGAAATGCAGCACGGGAATGTTGCGAGCGTAGAACGAGCTGTGATCCGACGGCCCGTATCCGTCACCGAGTGCGGTGATGCGGAGCGGTGCTCGCCAACGCGGCGCGGTCGCCGCACTGTTGGCACTGTCGAGCAGCGCGGGCAGCTCGGTGGCGGTGGCGACGCCATAGACGATGAGCTTGTCCTCGCGCAGTCGTCCGACCATGTCGAAGTTGATCATCGCGACGGCGCTATCGAGCGGAATCGGGCTGTTCTCGACGAAGTACTCCGAGCCAAGGAGACCCATCTCCTCGCCACTGAAAGTGACGAAGACGAGAGATCGCCGCGTCGGATGCGCCGAAAAGAGGCGCGCCAACTCGAGGACGGCAGCGGTTCCGGAGGCATTGTCGTCCGCGCCGCGCCGCACGGCGTTCTTGCGCTCGGGGTCGAGAGCGCCCTCGGTGGAGCGACCGAGATGATCGAAATGCGCGCCGACGACGACGTATTGTTGGCGCAGCGCGGAGTCGCTTCCGGGTAGGAGCCCGACGACGTTTTCAGTGCGAAGCGAGATCGGGGCGACGGTGTGAGCGAGGACGGGGCGCGCGACGAACGATTGCTCGAAATCGGGGGCCAACGCCGTGAGCCCCAGCGCCGCGAAGCGTCTCGCGATGTAGGCGGCGGCAGAATCGTTGCCGGGGGTGCCGGTGCCGCGCCCCTCGAGACGATTGCTCGCGAGATAGCCGATGTCGGCACGGAGGGCACGCGCGTTGGCGTAGCTGCCGTTGGTGGCGCCGGCATCGCTCGCCGGTCGTGCCGCCGTGGCGCAGGCCTGCAGCGCGACGCCCAGCACGCAGACCGCCGTGCCGATTCGAATGCATCGCGACCTCACGGTGAGGCCGCGAGTAATTGTCGTGCCCATCTCACTCCGAGGTCGAAATCGATTGGGGGCGAAACTACGCCGCGTGGAACGCACCGGATATGGCCAAAAAGCCGTGACCGGTCGGCGGCAACCGGCGTCTGCTGAGTGTCCGGACGTGGAGGGCGAAGCGAGCGTCCGTGACCCGAAATGTGTGCTCAGTGAACTCAGTTGTCGACGCCTCTCGCTCCTTTCTTTCTCCCTTCCGTGAACCCAGCGATCGTCTTCGCCTGCCAATACGCACGACTCGTTTGGCTTTTGCTCCACGATCCGCGGAACATCGAGGAACAAAAAGACGCGTTGCGTGCGGCGCTCGCCGTGATCAATCAGGGATCGGTGACGATCGCGCGGCGCGGCAGCCGAATTTTCGCGAATGGCAAGTCGCTGCCCGACGCGCTCGCCGCGGGACCGGAGCTGGGTGCGCAGATGATGGCGCACGGGTTGACGATCATCGAGATCGCTGGCGGCGCAACGCCCGCTGATCTCCTCGGCGCGGCGCGGATTCTCGCGACGCGAGCCGCTGGCGGCGACGGCGGGCGGAGCGCAAGCGAACAGCTCGCCCCGTTGAAGCTGACGACGTTGAAGTTCGCGTACGAGGACAAGACGCTCGCGCCGGCGCTGGACGACAAGCTCATCGAAGCGACGCCCCTTCCCACCGCGGCCGCGGGCATTCGCCTAACGGGAACGGCCTTCAACGGCAACACGCCGAATCAGCCGATGCAGATCGTTCCGAACAAGGCGATGTGGGAGCATTTCCGCGCGGTGAAGGTTCCATCGGAAGGGGCCGAGGCGATCTTTGCACAGCTGGATGGCGCGACGCTCCCGCGCATGATCGGCCAGCTGGTGGACGAGATATCGACGCTCGCCGAGCAGACGTCGCGCGAGGGCAGGACGCACGTGCTCGCGGCGATCGTCATTGGTCTCGTGCAGCGTGAGACGGACTCGCCACACGAGGCGGTGCGTCAGTCCAGCACGATGGCGCTGCGTCGCCTGTTGCGCCCCGCCCATTTGCGGGGCGTCGCGCAGCTTCTGCCACGCAAACGCGAGATGGCCGAGGGACTGGAAAAGGTGCTCGTCCGCGCCGGCGCGGAAGGCGCGGACGTGGTGATCGAGCTCTTGACGGAAGCGTCGCTCGCGAGCGAGCGGCGCGTCTATCTCGAAACATTGCCACGTCTCCAGGCGGGGATTCCAACGCTCGTGCACATGCTGGGTGACACGCGCTGGTTCGTGGTGCGCAACGCCAGCGATCTGCTTGGCGAGATGCGCGTTCCCGCCGCGGAGCCGGCACTGCTCCCGCTCCTCGAGCACGCGGACGAGCGCGTGCGGAAATCGGCGGCGAACGCGTTGATCAACCTCGGGACGACGGCTGGATTTCGCGCCGTGTGCGACATGCTGCAGGCGGCGTCGCCGCGCACGCGGGCCAATGCGGCGATGGCGCTTGCCTCGCGGCGCGACGAACGGAGCACCGCGCAGCTGCGCACCGTGCTGGAGGACGAGCCGGATACGGAGGTTCAGCTCGCGTTGCTGAGCGCGTTAGGCAAGATCGCGACGCCGGCGGCGGTGGAGCAGCTCATCCGCGCGGCCGAGCCAAAGCGACGGCTGCTCGAGAAGAAATCGAGCTCGTTCCGGATTGCGGCGATCCAGGCACTCGCTGAAGCGCGCACGCCCGCGGCGCTCGCCGCGCTCGCGGTCCTGCGCGAGGATAAGGAGCGAGAGGTGCGGGACGCGGCTGCGAGAGCGTACCAGCACGCGGCGCGCAGTCCGTGACGGGTAGAGGGATTGAGGGTAGAGGGTGGAGAGTTGAGGGTAGAGGGGGAGAGTTGAGGGTAGAGGGTAGAGGGTAGAGAGCAGAGGGTAGAGAGAAGAGGGTAGAGAGAAGAGGGTAGACGGTTTGAGGGTTTGGGGTTGAGGGTACTGCGCTGAGCGCGGTGTGCAGAGCCCGTTCGCTACCCTCCACCCTCCACCCTCAAACCCTCTACCCTCTACCCTCAACTCTCCACCCTCTGCCCTCTGCCCTCTACCCGTTCAACGCGCCGTCAGGTCGATCTTCGCGGGGACCGCGCGGCAGGTCTCTGCCAACAGCGTCGCGGCCTTGTCGACGTCGTCGAGGCTGATCATCTCGTTAGGCGAGTGCATGTAGCGATTCGCCAGCGAGATCAGGGCCGTCGCCACACCTTCGCGGGCGATGTGAATCGCGTCGGCGTTCGTCGACGTATCGCGGCCGACCGCGTGCACCGAATGCGGAATCTGCTGCGCGCGCGCCGTGTCGCGAATGAGCTCGAAAACGACCGGCGAGATGAGCGCCCCGCGGCTGATGACCGGTCCCGAGCCCATCTTGTGCTCGCCGAGCTCTTTCTTCTCGAGATTCGGATGATCGGTCGCGAAGGTGACGTCGACGACGATCGCCATCTGGGGGTTGATGCAGTGAGCGCAGACGAGCGCGCCCCCGCCGTGCCACGCGATCTCTTCCTGCACCGTCGCGGCGGCAACCACACGAGCAGGTCCCGGCTTCTCCGCGTATCGACGCAGCGCCTCGAGGACCACGAACGCGCCGATGCGGTTGTCGATCGAGCGCGATACGAGGCGGCCGTTGGGAAAGTCGGCGCTCTTGGAATCGATGACGCCCGCATCGCCGATCGTGAGCCGCTCTTCCACCTCGGCCCGATTCGCGGCGCCAATGTCGACCCAGAGGTCAGTGATCTTCGACGCGTGCTCGCGATCGCTGTTCTTCATCAGGTGAATCGGCTTCTTGCCGACGACACCGACGACGTCGCCACCGCGACCGAGAAAACGGATGCGCTGGCCGACGAGCACTTGAGGATCCCACCCGCCGATTGGCGATATGTAGACGAATCCCTCGTCGTCGATGTACTGGACGATGAGACCGATCTCATCGAGGTGCCCGTCGAGCATGATCGTGGGCGAGCCCTTTGGATTCACCTCGGCCATGCAGTTGCCAGCGACGTCCGTACTCACGTGCTTCGTGAACCGCGCTGCTTCCTCTCGCCAGATGCGACCCACGGCGGCCTCGTATCCCGATGGTCCGGGCGTGTCCAGCAAACGTTTCAGAAAGGCGAGAGAGGACGGGTTGAGCATTCTCGTTCCGCGGTGAGTGAACGGAGGCGTCGCCAGCGCCGGCGAGCTTCGGAGACAGAAAAAGGACGAAACGCACTGCCGACGGGAAACTCAAGTGGCTCCGGCCACCACCGTCTCCGTAAAATTCCTACCGTACGCGGCCGTAGCGGCTCGTGCCAGCGGAACGGGACCGATTGTCAGCGGGTTGTCCAGCTACGTGGACCAGCGCGTCAATTCGCGCTGCTCGATGTCCCTTTGCCTTCGCGCACCGGAAACGCCCAGAAGCTCAGGGCGAGAATGACCAGACCGGCAACGTACCAGCGAAGGTCCTCGGTGAGTCCGTAGTACACGATTCCGAACCAGGCGAGCATCTGGCCAAGGAGCCACCCATTGAGGCTCTCGGGGATGCGAAGCTGGGCGCGTCGGCGCTGGGCAAAGCGGCTGTTGTAGAAACGCATGTCGACCATCTGGACCAGCGCATAGACCCAGGTGAGCAAGCCAACGCCGCGAAGCTTGAAAATGAAGTTCGGTTCGCGGACGGTTGCCGGGCCAAGGGTGTGAAAGATCCAGACGACGAGCCCGAAAAAGAGCGTGAGCCCGAGCAACACCGCACGCACATGCGCGAGGCGCTCCCGAGTGAGCCAGTCGTACCGGTTCGATACCTCGCCTGATGGACCGAGGCCGGCGATCGGTGGGACCATGAACCCCTGACCTTGAACTGCCAGCTGTGAATATAGGACCGGGGCACAAGAGGCGCTTACGTCCCCGGAACGCGCGTCCAGATCAGAACGACACCGCAAATTGTCGTCCCTTCCCGCGTGTTGAATTGGGGGGGCACAGTCGACGCGCCTTCGTAGATCTCGATGCCCTCGACATCCATTGGGACGATGTCGTCGACATTCAGGTTAAACGTCTTGACGCCATCGACCCAGAATTGCGGCGGACAATCGCGACCGCCCATCGCGCGGCGGAAGCGAAGCGCTGCCTGACTCGTACCGCTCAAGGGCATGAGCACCGCCCCGGGAATCGTGCGCATCATGTCGCTGAGATTCATCGGATTGCGCTGCTCGATCTGGTCACGAGTGATGAAGTGGCCAAATCCGCGCGATTTCCGGTCGTAGAAATCGCTGAGCATTTGTCGCCGACGTGTCTCCTCCTCGACGGTCATTCCTTCGATTTCCGTCGCGGACGCCTCGAGCACCACCGGGAGCGCGGTCGTTTTTCCTTCGGCGATATCGGCGTCAACAGATTTGGGGGCGAAGCCGAGGCGGCGGAAATGGAGCTGCCGCTTTCCGGTGGGAACGTTGGCGAAGCGAAATACGCCGAGGCTGTCGGAGACCGTTGATCTCTTGAGCTGGAGCAGCACGATCTCGACCGCGGGGATGGGTGCGCCGGTGGAATCGCGAGTCGTACCGGAGATCGCACCCACGGACTGCGCGGACGCCGAGAAGTATGCGAGCGCCGGTAGCAGCAGTGCGGGAACACAACGCCGGACGCGAGCAGCCAACGCCGCCGTCCGTGAGCGCGAGTAGATCATGAGCCTCCACTGGCGCGCCTTACGAGCAAAGCGACGCCGGTTCCCGATGGGGCAAAGTGCGTGCGCGTTGAGGACCGAGAATGCGCGTAACCGGAAGGGACCGCCAGTGGCTCGGCGCCGGCGGTCCCAAGAAATAATGTACTCCTCAGCCACTCTATCGGTTCGCGCGATGTGACGAAGCGTCAGCGGGGAGTTCCGGACGCTTTCTCGGGGAGTCGAAGGCCGTGCGTCTGAAGGAAGCGACGACCGATCAGGAGAAACACGCCGATCAGGACACCGATCGGAATGATCACACCGAGCGTCGCGATCATTCCCGCGGTGACGCCGATGAAGTTCCGCCAGGATTGAGCGAACGCGTCACGAATGGGGTGAACACCCGGACGCTCGGCGACAATCGGGTACGATTCGTGGACCTGGATGTCGAGTGTGCTCACCGACGAGCGTGAGCGCAGATAGCGCATGCGTCCCTCGTAGCGCTCGATCTCTTCACGCACGCGCGCGAGCTCATGCTCGACGTTCAGCACATCAGAAAGTTTGCCGGTGCGCTTGGCAAGGAGATCGATCAGCCGTTCCTCGAGGCGATGCGCGTTCACCATACGGGCGCCGACGTCGACGTACTCTTCCCCCACGTCCTGCACGGTGACGTTGACAGATTCGAGTTTGCCAATCGGCGCGAGGCCGGTCAGCGCCTCGTCGAAACGCTCGGAAGGGATGCGCAACTCGAGTGACGCCGAGCGCGCCTCTTCCTGGCCACCAGTCATGGATGTGTTGGCGACGACCGACCCCGTGCGACGCGCGACTTCGCGAACGCGAGAGATACCAACTTCGAGGGAATCGACCTGCAACGTCGCCTGGCCGGCGCGCACGAGCATGCTGCCGGGCATGGGCGTCTCTGGTGCCGCGGATAGCTCCTCGCCATGGAGTGGCTTGCCGGCCATCGCGCTGCCGGCCCTTCCTGGCTTTCGCTCGGCCACCCCAAAGGCGCGACTGTCTTTGGCGAGCGCGAGACCCGACGAGTCGAAAGCAGCTCCGCCAACGGTCGAGATGGTGTTCGCGCGGATCTGCATCGCGGGTGAGGCTGCGACCACGGAGGACGTGTTGCGGGCGATGGCATCGCCCCGGTACTGCCGCCGCGAACCGACATCTCGGTCCACCCTACCACAAGCGGCGACCATGGCGGCCGCGATGATCAATGACCTGGGAACGCGCAGGCTGGCTGACATGATTCCTCGACGAATGGAAGCGACCCGACAGCGAGGTCGAGCGGATCAGTCGGGCGCCGCGTAGCGTGTGCCGCTCTCTCGACCCGAGAGAGGAGACGTCCGACGCGGCGGATCTTGCACACGATTCGCCGAGGTCGAGTATAGCTTTTCGGAACACTGCACTCGGGAGCTCCATGGCGCTCACCATGATTGGTCGTCGGTCGCGGTGCGCGGCGACAGCCGCGGTGCTGCTGGCCGCCGCCCACGCGGGCGCGCAGGCTCCCGCGGCTCGATCGACCGTATCGGCGGAGGTACAGGACATTCGCTACGACGTCACCTTCGATCGCGCGATGGCGGCGACGCGCACGGTGAAGGTGACGACGAGCTTCACCGTCGTCGGTGGCGGACCGGTACTGCTGTCGCTCCCCGAGTGGACGCCGGGCGCGTACGAGATTAGCAACTTTGCACGTTGGGCGTTCGACTTCTCGGCGAAGGGTGACGGACGTGATCTGACGTGGAGCAAACAGGACTACGACACGTGGCGCGTGGAGACGGCGGGAACGACGCACGTCACGGTGAGCTTCACGTACGCGGCGGACTCGCTGGACAACGCGATGACGTGGACGCAGCGCGACTTTCTGCTTTTCAACGGCACGAACCTCTTCCTGTATCCGGAGGGTCGTCCGCTCACGTTCGCGGCGCGCGTGACCGTTCACACGGAGCCGGACTGGCGCGTCGTGACGGGGATGCACTCCGACGGGACGAACGCCTATCGGGCGACGAACTATCACGATCTCGTCGACATGCCCTTCTTCGTCGGCCGCTTCGACGTCGACAGCGCGCAGATCTCGGGGAAGTGGGTGCGCTACGCGACGTATCCGCAGGGGAGCGTGAGTGGGCCGGCACGCCTAACGGCATGGGATCAGCTGAAGCGCGTGATTCCACCGGAGGTCGCGGTGTTCGGCGAGGCGCCGTGGGAGAATTACACGGTGATGCAGATCGCCGATTCGTCGTATCAGGGAGCGAGCGGCCTGGAACA
>DATBHD010000047.1:0-3745 GCA_036557635.1 Gemmatimonadaceae bacterium | reverse complement strand
CGGATTGACGCGCACCCTGTCACCTGTGCCGATGAATTCGGGCACTTGGATCGTCACACCGTTCTCCAGCTTCGCCGGCTTGCTCGACGCCGTCTTGGTCGCGGTCTTCATCACGGGAGCGGTATCGACTACCTCGAGCGTCAGCGAGTTAGGCAGGCGAATACCGATCGGTCTGCCGTCATAATACTCGGCCTGGATCTTCATCCCCGGCTGCATCCACTGTGCGTTGTCGCCGAGCATTTCCTCGTCCATCTCCAGCTGGTCGTAGTTCTCGGTGTTCATGAAATGGTACGTGCCCGCCGCGTCGTACATGTACTCGAGGTCGTGCGTCTCCATCGACGCCGGCTCGATGGAATCGGCGGCGCGGAAGCGGTGCTCGAACGACGAGCCACTCCGCAGGTTCTTGAGCTTCGCCTGCACCATCGCGCGCAGATTGCCCGGCGTGTGATGCCGGAATTCGAGCACGCGAACCGGATCGCCCTCGAAGACGATCACCATGCCGCGGCGGATTTGCGTTGCCGGAATTGCCATACGATTGAACTCGATCTGAGTGTCCGTGACTACTGAGCAGCCTTAAAACGTAGGCAGGCGTGCACCTACAGGCCAGTGGGCAGTGTCCGCAAAACGGGTTGCAGGCTTCTCCACACGTTGTCCGCGACGATGTGTTCGCCGCGTTGGTTCGGGTGCATTCCGTCAGCCTGGTTCAGCTCGCGCTCGCCGGCCACTCCCTGCAAGAGAAAAGGCACGAGTGTCACCCCATTCCCTTTCGCGATGTCGCCATACAGCGCGTGAAACGCGGTCGTGTACTGCGGACCGAGATTGGGTGGCGCTTCCATTTGAACGAGCATCACGCGCGCCGACGGATGCGTCATACGAATTCGTGAAATGACCTCGGCGAGATTCGCGCGCACCGTGGCGACGGGCGTTCCGCGCAGACCGTCATTGGCGCCGCTCTCGACGAGCACAACGTCGAAGTCCCCGCGCAGCAACCAATCGAGGCGTCGCAGCAAGCCGGCGGTCGTCTCGCCACTCACACCGGCATTCACGACGTCGAACGGCAGGTGCGCGTCTTCGATCTTCCGTTGAATGAGCTGCGGGTAAGCGCTGTCGGGATTGAGTCCCAGCCCGGCCGTGAGACTGGTGCCGATGAAGAGCACTGTGTGCGCGCCGGGGGCAACTCCATCACCGCTGCGTGCTGCAACCACCGGCGAACCGCCGCGTACGGAGTCGGAGCCGACACCCGCCGTCGTGCTAGCTTTCGCCGTGTCGGCGAGTGTGGCGCTGTCGTCGGTTTTCGAGCTCTTGCAGGCGACCGTCAGCGCCATCGTCGTCATGACGATCAGCGCCAAATCCTTTCCCAAGCGTTCGCGAACCCTCGTCGTCATTATCATGCTCGTGGCTCGTCACCTCACCAAACAATATCGCAGCGGCGAGCACGAGCTCACCGTGTTGCGCGACGTGAGCTTCAGCTTGCCGCAGGGCGCGTTCGTCGCAATCGTCGGTCCCTCCGGCAGTGGGAAGACGACGCTGCTCGGATTGCTCGCCGGGTTAGATACCCCGACAAACGGCACCGTGCTCCTCGACGATCGTGATTTTTCGGCCATGGACGAAGACGCACGCGCGCGGCTGCGTGGCGAGAAAGTTGGATTCGTCTTCCAGAGCTTTCAATTGATCCCGACGCTTACGGCGGTGGAAAATGTCCAGGTCCCGCTGGAACTGCGGGGCGACTCCGGCGCCGACCTGCGCGCGCGGGAGTTGCTTCGCCGCGTCGGCCTCGGCGACCGACTCGACCACTTTCCGACGCAGCTCTCCGGGGGTGAGCAGCAGCGGGTCGCGATCGCGCGCGCCTTCTCGAACGCGCCGAGGATCCTGTTCGCCGACGAGCCGACGGGGAACCTCGACAGCGATACGGGTGGCCGGATCATCGAGCTGCTCGAGTCGCTCAATCGCGAGTCGAATGCGACGGTGGTGCTCGTGACACACGACGCCGCGCTCGCCGGTCGCGCGCAGCGGATCATCCGGCTCAGCGACGGACGCGTGGTGTCGGACAGCGCAGCGGAGCAGGCGGCGTGACGGGGACTCGAAGCAACCGCGGCGCCAGGCTGTTGAGCCTGGCCTGGCGCGAAAGCCGGACGGCGCGCAGGCGGCTTCTCCTCTACATGTCGTCGATCTCGTTAGGCGTCGCCGCGCTCGTCGCCATCGACTCGTTCGCGGCCAACGTCACCGACTCGGTGCGAGACCAGTCCCGCGCCCTCCTCGGCGGCGACGTCTCCCTGACGTCGGGCGAGCGGTACAGCGCGCGCACGGTGCACGTGCTGGACTCGCTCGAGCAGCATGGGATCGCCGAGGCGCAGTCGACGAATTTTGCCTCGATGGCCCTCGTGCCGCGCTCGGGGGCAACGCGGCTCGTGCAGGTGCGCGCGGTGAGCGTCGGCTATCCGTTCTACGGCCGGATCACGAGCGATCCCGATTCGGCGTGGCCGTCGATACAGGACGGCGCGCGCGCGGTCGTCGATCCGGCGCTGCTCGTGTCGCTCGACGCCCGCATCGGCGATACAGTGACGTTAGGCATGGCGCGATTCGTCATCACCGGAACGCTCAAGGACGTCCCGGGCGAGGTCGGCATCAGCGCGACGGTCGGGCCGCGGGTCTACATCCCCGAGCGCTTCGTGCCGGAGACGCGGCTCCTCGTCTTCGGTAGTCGCGCCGATTACGAGACACTGTTCCGGTTGCCCGGCGGCACGGATCAGTCGAAGTTCGCGGCGAGCGTTCGCCGCGTCGTGACCGGCGAGCGCGTCCGACTCCGGACGGTGAAGGACACCGAGATCAATCTCACCCAGGCGATCGAGCAGCTTCGCGATTTCCTTGGGGTCGTCGGGCTCGTCGCCCTGCTGCTTGGCGGGATCGGCGTCGCGAGTGGCGTACACGCGTTCGTGATGCGAAAGATCGACACCGTCGCCGTGCTGCGCTGTCTCGGCGCGACGAGCTGGCAGGTGCTCGGCATCTACGTGGTCCAGGCGGCGGTGATGGGGTTGCTCGGAGCGGCGCTCGGCGGAGCGTTAGGCATCGTGTTCCAAATGCTGTTGCCGCGGGCGTTGCAGGACTTTTTACCGGTGGACGTGAGCGTGCACCTCGCACCTGCCTCCATCGGCCTCGGGCTTGTCGTCGGCGTGTGGGTGGCGCTCGTCTTCGCGCTTCGGCCGCTGGTCGCGATTCGTCGCGTGTCGCCCCTGCAGGCGCTCCGGCGCGAAGCGGACGCGCTCGTTCTTCGACTCGGCCGTCTCGATCCGCTGCGCGTGAGCGTGTCACTCGCGATCGTAGGAAGCGTCGTGCTCCTGGCGCTCACGCGGGCGGGGAACGTACGCCGTGGCATCGGATTCAGCGTCGCCATCCTGTTCGCCGTCGGCGCTCTGTTCGGGAGCGCGGTGTTCCTCTCCTCGTTGGCGCGCCGGGCGGTGCGCCCACGCTGGCCGTTCGTGCTGCGCCAGGGCATCGCGAGTCTCTATCGCCCCGGGAATCAGACGCGGTCCGTCGTACTCTCGTTGGGATTCGGCGTCTTCTTGATGAGCACTCTTTATCAAGTCCACCACAGTCTTCTCGAGACGCTGGACCTGAAGCTCACGCAGGCGCGCGCGAATCTCGTCTTCTTCGACGTGCAGCAGGATCAGGAGACGGGGATCGATTCGATCATTCGCGCGAACGGTTTCGGCGTCGTGCAGCAGGTGCCACTGGTGTCGATGCGTGT
>DATBHD010000046.1:0-7163 GCA_036557635.1 Gemmatimonadaceae bacterium | reverse complement strand
CGGTCTCGAGTGACGGGGATTTGTCGTTAGGCACGTGACGGTCACGCTCGGGGTAGACGGAGCCGCGGACGATGAAGAAGGCGATGACAGAGGACGAACGCGGCACTGCCGCTCTCGAGAACGGCACGCACGCGAATACATCCCGCACCGTGAAGAACGGTGTGGGTACGCTCGGGCTACAGCAGGACGCGCAACTGCTCGAGCTCGCGTATCTGGATCCGGATACTGTGCTCGCCAGGCTCGGCACGCGGATCAGCGGACTCACCGAGCAGGAAGTACGCGCTCGGCGTGAAGACTTTGGTCGAAACACGGTGGCTCACAAAAAGCCGCCGACCTGGTACGCAGAGCTCGCACGCGCGTTCGCCAATCCCTTCAATTTTCTGCTGACGACTCTCGCGGTGGTGTCGGGCGTGACCGGCGATCGGGAAGCGATGACGGTGATCGGAGTCATGGTGCTCTTCAGCACGGGGCTCCGCTTCGTCCAGGAGTTTCGCTCGAACAAATCTGCGCTGGCGCTGCGCGCGCTCGTGCGGACGAGCACCGCCGTCGAGCGCGAAGGCGACGAATTTGTTCCGGGCAGCTCGCCGGCAATGCGCCGCCGCGACATTCCGATGGACGAGCTTGTGCCCGGCGACATCGTCTACCTCTCTGCCGGCGACATGATACCCGCCGACGCGCGCCTCATCGCCGCCAAGGATCTGTTCGTCGCGCAGTCCGCGCTCACGGGCGAAGCGATCCCCGTTGAGAAGACGGATCATGCGGAGCCGCCGCCGACGTCTCCGGCGCTCACCGAGCTGGCGACGATCTGCTTCATGGGCACGAGCGTCGTGAGCGGCACCGCGACCGCGGTGATCGTTCTGACGGGGAGCAACACGAGCTTCGGCCGCATGGCCAAAGGGCTCGTGGGTCGACGCGTCGAAACGGCATTCGATGTCGGGGTGCGCCAGGTAAGCTGGCTCTTCATCCGATTCATTGCCGTCATGGTACCCGTGGTGTTTCTGCTTAACGGCTTCACCAAAGGAAACTGGCTCGAAGCCCTTCTCTTCGGACTCGCCGTCGCCGTCGGTCTGACGCCGGAAATGCTACCGATGATCGTGACGACGAATCTCGCCAAGGGTGCGGTGACCATGGCGAAGCAGAAGACCATCGTGAAGCGCCTGAACTCGATTCAGAATTTCGGCGCGATGGACGTCCTTTGCACCGACAAGACGGGCACTCTCACGCAGGACAAAGTCGTCCTCGAGCGGCACGTCAATGTGGTTGGCGAAGAGGACGATGTCGTCCTCGCGCTCGGGTATCTCAACAGCTTTTATCAGACGGGTCTCAAGAACCTGCTCGACGTAGCCGTGCTCGAGCACGCGGAGCTCAAGCGCCAGCTGGCAGTCGACAATTCGTACGTAAAGGTCGATGAGATTCCCTTCGACTTCACGCGACGACGCATGTCCGTCGTCGTCGATCACGAGCATCGCGATCATCAGCTCATTTGCAAGGGCGCCGTCGAGGAGATCCTCGCGGTGTGCCGCCGTGTACGCGATGAGCCCCTGCCGGGCGAGAGCGAGCGTATCGTCGAGCTCGAGGACGAGCGCCGCGAAGACGCCAAGGAGCTCGTCGCCGAGATGAATGAGGATGGGTTCCGGGTGGTCGCCGTCGCGTATCGTGACTTCCCCGTCACCCACGGCCCATACTCCGTCGCTGACGAGACGGATCTCGTTCTCGCAGGGTTCATCGGCTTTCTCGATCCGCCGAAGGAGACCGCTGGCCCCGCGCTCCGCGCACTCGGCGAACACGGCATCAGCGTCAAGATTCTCACGGGCGACAACGACCTCGTCACGCGGAAGATTTGCCGCGATGTCGGCATCGATGCGGAGCATATCGTGCTCGGTAGTGAATTGAGGGCGCTCGACGACGAGGCTGTCGGCCTCCTCGCATCCAACAACGGCGTCTTCGCCAAGCTCACGCCCGATGACAAGACGCGCATCGTCCGCGTGTTGAAGGCGCGCGGACACACCGTCGGGTTCTTGGGTGACGGGATCAACGACGCCGGCGCGCTGCGCGAAGCCGACGTCGGCGTCTCCGTGGACTCGGCGGTCGACATCGCGAAGGAATCCGCGGACATCATACTCCTCGAGAAGAGCCTGCTGGTGCTCGAGGAGGGCGTGATCGAAGGGCGGAAAACCTTCGGCAACACGATCAAGTACATCAAGATGACGGCAAGCTCGAATTTTGGGAACGTGTTCAGCGTGCTCGTTGCCAGCGCGTTTTTGCCGTTTCTTCCGATGCTGCCGATTCAATTGCTCACCAACAACCTGTTGTACGACTTCTCACAGACCTCGATTCCGTGGGACAACATGGATCCGGAGTATCTCCGCGTGCCCCGGCAATGGCGCGCGGAGGACATCGGGCGCTTCATGGTGTTCATTGGGCCGATCAGCTCGATCTTCGACATCGTCACGTACCTCCTCATGTGGTACGTCTTCGGTGCGAACACGCCTGCACGCCAATCGCTGTTTCAGTCCGGCTGGTTCATCGAATCGCTGCTTACGCAAACGCTCATCGTGCACATGATCCGAACGGCCAAGATTCCGTTTCTGCAGAGCCGCGCGGCGTGGCCGGTGTTGCTGCTCACCGCCGCCATTATGGCGTGCGGATTGTTGCTGCCATTCATCCCGCTCGGCGCGAAGCTCAAGCTCCAGCCGTTACCCGGCAGTTACTTCGCTTGGCTGGCGGTGATTCTCTTCAGCTACTCGATTCTGACGCAGCTCGTGAAAGTCTGGTACCTCCGGAGATTCGGGTCGTGGCTGTGAACGAGCGAATCCTCCCGCTCATGCCCGGACCCCGGTCAGCAAACGGACGCGCGCCGCGCTCGCTCTGCCTAACGATTCGTGTTCGCGTGGGTCGGTCTGTCCTGGATCACCGCCGGCTGTCGTGGTAAAGATGGCAGCGACGTGTATCTTGCCTCGCTCGACGCGCTGAACGAATACCGGCGGGTGCTGGTCGCGCTTGCGCTCACAAGTGGTGACTGGGATCTCGTCATGCACCGTTAGGCGTTGGGGGGGGGGAACTCACGATCACTTCAGCAGAGCGGCCGTCGCGCCGAGCTCTGAGCCGAGTTCAGGGACTTGGCGTGCGAATGGGCTCGACGAGGTTGAAGCGGTAGCCCACGCCCGGCTCGGTGACGATGTACCGTGGCCTAACGACATCCCGCTCGATCTTCCGTCGCAGATGCGCCACCTGCACCCGCAGATACTGCTGCGCGTCGCCGTAGCTGCGGCCGGTCCATACCTGCCGGAACAGCTGTTGATGCGTGAGTGTGCGTCCCGCCTGCGTCGCGAGCGCGCGCAGCACTTCCCACTCCGTCCGCGTGAGATGCACGTACTCGCCCTTCACTGTCACGGTGCGGGCCACGAGATCGATCACGAGATCGCCCGACTCGATGCGCGTGTCCGCGTTCGCCGTCTCGCTCTTCGCCGCGCGGCGCAGCAGCGCCCGCACACGCGCTTGCAGCTCCGTCGTGCTGAACGGTTTCGTGACGTAGTCGTCGGCGCCGGCATCCAGCAGCGCGACCTTCTCCGTGTCCGAGTGACGCGCCGACAGCACGAGGATCGGCGCGCGCGTGACCGCGCGCAGCGCGCGGCACAAGTCCGCGCCCGACATGTCCGGTAATCCGAGATCGAGCACGATGAGCTCTGGGCGCTCCGTGCTGCCTGCTTCGAGACCACTCGCGCCGTCCTTCGCCTCCACGATCCGCGTCGCGGGACTCTGTAACGCGGAGCGCACGATGCGGCGGATCTGGGGCTCGTCGTCGATGACGAGCACCGTGAGTGCTGTTGTCGGACGAGAAGATCGGGACTCGGTCTGTGGCACGAGGTGATAGTCGCGGTTCTCTAATCGGAGAGAAGGTTAACGAGCCGAGCCGCGCGATACCCACGCTTGACAGTCCCGTCCGAGGACCGCAGTTCTCAGGTCGGGTCCTGACGACATCTTCGGAAGGAGCGTGGCACTATGCGGCGTTCCACGACGGTTGTCGACGGTGCGGTAGGCGGCATGCTCGCGGGCGCGGTGGTGGCCGCCTGGTTTTTCGTGGTTGACCTCGCGACGGGTCACCCATTTCACACGCCGCAGGTGCTCGCCGCGGCGCTGCTCGGACACGAGCCGACACTCGCTACGGCGCGTCTCGTCGCCGTGTACACGCTGCTCCACTTGGGCGTGTTCACGGCGCTCGGTATCGCCGGCGCCTGGCTGATGCATGTCACCGGCGAAGTGCCGCGCCTCCTCACCGGCGCGCTCTTCGGCGTCGGCGCACTGAGCGCGACGCACTACGGCGGATTGCTCCTGCTCGGCGTGCCCGTGCTGACCTTGCTGCCGCCCGTGCATGTTCTGGCCGCGAATCTCCTTGGCGGCGTGGCGATGATGCTCTACCTGCATCAGGCGACGCAGGAGTCAGTCCCCTTCGGGCCGGCGATGCTCAAGAACCATCCGTTGGTCGTCGACGGGCTGGTCACGGGGACGATTGGCGCGGCGGCGATCGCGCTCTGGTTCCTCATCGTCGACGCGCTCGCCGGACGACCGCTCTTCACTCCCGCCGCGCTAGGCTCGGCCTTCCTGCTCGGTGCCCAGTCGCCGAACGACGTGCAGCTCACGGTGGGGATCATTGTTGCGTATACGCTCATTCACGTCCTGGCGTTCTTCGCCGTCGGCGTCGGCATCGAATGGGGCGCGCGCCAACTCGAGCGCTTCCCGTCCTTCTGGCTCGTCGCGCTCATGGCCGTCATCGTGCTCGACGTTCTCTTCGTCGGCATCGTCGGCAGTCTCGCCCTCTGGGTCCTTGGCGCCGTGGGACTCTGGGCGGTCGTGATCGGCAACCTGCTCGCCGTCGGCGCGATGGGCTACCGCGTGTGGCGAGAGCGCCCGGAGCTCCGTCACCGGTTTGCGCAGATGCCCGAAGGAACTCGAGCCTGATTGTCATCCCGAGGAGCGCCTGCGCTCCTCGGGACAGGCGCTCCGCTCGGAATGACAACCACATAAAAAATTCGTCAAAACCCGACTGTCACACTGTTGACGGTGTGCCCGATGCGGTGCTGCGTCCGCTCGCAGAGTATGTTGAGAACTTGCGAATGGTGACACCGGGAGAGCTCGTGACCGTCGTCGTCCCCGAGGTCGTGCCGCGGCGATGATGAGACCGCGATCACACTCTTGAATGATTGCCTTCAGCGAGTGCCGACACCGCTCCCTCGTCTACCGCGGGAAGGAGCAGCGTAAAAACGCTTCCCCCCCCATCGCGGGCCGCATACAGCAATCGCCCGTTCTGCGCCTCCGCCACGCGGCGCGCGATCGAGAGGCCCAAACCGGCGCTCCCGCTATCCGGCTGACCGCCGTTAGGCTGCTGAAAGGGCTCGAACAGCCGCGGGACGTTCTCGGCCGGCACGCCCGGACCGCGGTCGGCGACCCGAATCGCGATCTCCGCCCCGACGCGCTCCGCCGACACTTCGATCGGCGCCGAGCTGCGGTCGTACTTCTTCGCGTTCTCGACGAGATTCCCGAGCGCGCGGAGCGCCTGGACGAAATCGAAGCGCCCGAAGAGCAGGGCATCGCCGGGTGGCAGACTCACCGCCAGTCGCTTCGTGCCTAACGACCCTTCCACGCGCTGCACCAGCGCGCCGAGCAGGTCGTCGACCGCGTTCAGCTCGAGGCGCACCGGCAACGCTCCCGCGTTCAGACGCGACAGGTCGAGCAGATCCGCGACGAACCGGTTCAGGCGGTCGGCCTCCTGCTCGATGATCTCACTCCGCTCGTCGCCGAGCGCGCCAAGGTCGTGCGCCATCGCCTTGATCGTCGTCAGCGGCGTGCGCAAATCGTGCGAGACCGACGCGAGAAGCGCGTCCTTGAGCCGGTCCGCCTCGCGCAGCGCGGCCGCGTGCTCCGCCTCCGCGGCAAGCCTCACCCGCTCCACGCCGAGCGCCGCGTAATACGAGATCGCGTCGAGAAAGCGCCAGCGCTGCGAGTCCAGGCGAATGCCGCTTCCTTTTACCACGCGCAGAACGCCGACACTTCGATTCCGGACGCGCAATGGAAGCAATAGCGCGAGCGCATTCCCCGTCTCGAGCAGCGCGAGCTCACTCGTCGCCGGTCGCGCGGCGGCGAGATGGGTCGTTCGATCGCGCTGCTCGACGACGGCGACGCCGCTGTCGTTGACCCACTCTGCCAATTCGCGCGACGAGTCCGAGACGCTCGCCGCCTCCCGTCGCGCGCGCGCCACGACCGCGAAACCGCTCGACGCGCGCATGAGAATCTCGCACGCGTCGACGTCGATGCTCGAGCGAATGACGCCGGCGATCGCGTCGAGCGCCTCAGTCGCATGCGCCGCGTTCAGCGTCTCCGCGCCGAGCGTGGCGAGCCGATCGATCTCGGCGGCGCGCGCACGTGCGCTGCGAGCCTCTTCCTGCGCCCGATACAGCAGCTGCGCGGCGACGACGCTCGTCACGAGAAACGCGATCAGCACGATCCAGTCGAGCGGATTCGCGACGACCATCGTGTTGTAGGGCGGCAGGAAGAACGCGTCGAACACGACGAACGATGCGGCCGCCACCGCGAGTCCGAGCACGCGACCACCAGCCGCGCTCGCTCCGAGGACGACAAGCAGCAGTATGAGCGCGACATGTACCTCTTTGAGCATTGGCCGCACGGCCAGCATGCCCACGGTGCAAATCGCCAAAGCCGCGGCCGCCAACAGCACAGGCCGGACTCTACTGGCCCGCATTTCGCCCTTCTGAGCCTCTGAGGAAATGGACTTCTGAATCAGATGTGACTCGGATTTGAAAACTATGCAGCGATACAGAAGGTATGGGATGCTCGCGCTCGCCTGGGTCGCCTTGTGCGCCTGTCAGAGGAAACACGGCGCCGATGCCGGTGGCGACGTGAGCACGTGGTCGCCGCCGAGCCCGGACGCGATCGATGGAGTGCCGCGGGAGGCCGTGGAGAGCGCAATCCAGCTGCGCGTCACGGGAGCCACGCCGAAAGGCGTGGGAGCCGATACCTGGCGTCACGTCCGCGCGCTGTATGCGAACTATGCCGGCACACCGCTCTGGCTCGACAGCGACGGGCTCTCGGATGATCGCGTGACCGAGCTCGCGGATGCGCTGGCGTCGGCCGATAGCGACGCCATT
>DATBHD010000045.1:0-3933 GCA_036557635.1 Gemmatimonadaceae bacterium | reverse complement strand
TCACAAAGACAATCATCAGCTCCTCAAGGAGCAGATCGCGGCAAGCGGGAATCAAAAGACCCCACTGGGGAAGGACGCGCGTCAGGACTGGCGCGAAGTTGCGAAGGACAGACGTGAAGTGGGACTGGACCATCGTGAGATCGGTGCCGATCGCCGCGAGCTGCGAAACGACATCAAGGAAGGCGATAAGAAAGAAGTGCGGCAGGATCGCCGCGAGCTGCGCGGCGACGTCAAGGACCTCGGCTCCGACAAGCGCGACACGCGCAAGGACGCCCGCGATCTGCGCAAAGATCGCCGTCAGCTCCGCGATTCGATCGGCGGCTGATTCGGCGGCGCAGTTTTCATCCAGCACCGTAACACCTCCGCCACGCTCCAGGCCTGCGCAATGCAGCCCCGGGGCGTGTACGGAGGCTCGGCGTCGAAGATCTCCGCCAGTGTGCCGAGTCCGTAGTCGTCCATCGAGTTGACGCAGCCCTCGAGAAAATCGCGCGCACCTTCGCGATCGTCCGGGTGCAGCTTGAGCCACGCGTCGACCCACGGGCCGATCAGCCACGCCCACACCGTGCCCTGGTGATAAGCAGCATCGCGCGCGCGGAGATCGCCGAAGTATCGCGGCTTGTAGTCCGGCTCTCCCGGTGCGAGTGAGCGTAGTCCAAACGGCGTGAGGAGACGCTCCTGCACGACTCGCATCACAGGTTCCCAATGCCGGCGCTCGAGCACCGGATGGGCCAGCGAGATGGAGAACAACTGATTCGGCCGGCACAGCGGACTGTCGCCATCTTCCCCGTCGACGACGTCGTAGAGATAGCCGACGTCGTCACCAATCCAAAACCTCTTATTGAACGACTCATACGCCCGTTCGGCGTAGAGCTTGAATTCGGCGGCGTCGGCTTCGCCGCGGATCGTCTTGACCCAGTTCTCGAGCAGGCGGAGCGCATTGTACCAGAGCGCGTTGATCTCCACCGCCTTCCCGCGACGCGGCGTGACCACCCAACCGTCCACCTTCGCGTCCATCCAGGTGAGCTGGTACCCCTCGGCGCCTTGGCGCAGCAGGCCGTCGCTCGGATCCATACCGATCCCGAACGCCGTGCCCCGGATGTGGTGTCGAATGATGTCCAGCATCACCGGCAGCAGTTGCACGAGCGTATCCTGATCGCCCGTGCGGCGGACGTACGCCTCGACGGCGTGAAAGAACCACAACGACGCGTCCGCGGTGTGATAGAGGCCTTTATTGCTCCCGTCCGGAAACATGTTTGGAATGAGGCCATCGCGAACGTAGTCGGCAAAGGTGCGAAGAATGAAAGACGCCTCGCGCAGCCGCCCCGTGGTCAATGTGAGGCCCTCGAGGCTGATCATCGTGTCGCGGCCCCAATCGGTGAACCAGTGATACCCGGCGATCACCGTGCGGATTTCGTTTCCGAGCGCGTTGGCGCGCGTCGCGTCGGTCACTCGTCCTTTGGGCGTGATGATGAATTGATCCGCGGCGATGACGAGCCCCGCCTGTGTGTCGTCTTTGTCGTCGGTGGACGCGGCATCGACGACCCGCCGACGACGCTCGAGCTCGAAGCGCGTCGCTACCTCGGGCGACAACGCGCGCATGACTTCTTCCGATTCCACGGAGGCGACGAGGGTGACCGCCTCCCCTCGACACAACTCGACCTCGTAGCGGCCGGGCGACCACAACGTGCCGCGGAATTCGTAGCCCCTGCTCTGCTCGACCGGATACAGAAATTCACTGGTGACCCGTTCGTCCGACACGAACGCGTAGTTGGCCGCCCGTCCATCGGGTTTCGAGATGTATAGCCGCAACCACGGTAGGTCGTCGGGACCCTCGGCGGTGACCCAGTACATCCCGTTTTCGCTCCGCATCTCGTACCGACTGACGGACGGTGCGTTGCGCGGCGTGTTCACACGATCCTCATAGCCGCGAAAATGGATCGTCGGGTTCAGCTCGAGCTTCCCGACGTCGGGACCATCCACCAGACGATACGTGACGTGCACGGTGTTCTGCCGGTACGGCATGAGAATTCTCTTCTCGACGTGCATACCGTCCCACTCGTAGTCCCACACCGGCAAGCCGCCCTCGAGACGGACCGCGCTCACGCTCGCCGCCGCCGTGGGATCGACCGGACCGGCCACGCGCTCCTCGGCGTTCAGCGGCGCCGAACGCGTCCCTCGCACCAGACGTTCGCCGAGGTGGTTGAGCATGACCGTGCGGCCGAGTGGGTTCGGAAGGGCGGCGACGAGGATGCCGTGATATCGGCGTGTGATGACACCCGCCGTCGTCGACGACGCGTAGCCGCCGATCCCGTTGGTCACGAGCCATTCGACGTTGAGCAGCATTTCGGCACGCGCGACCGGGTCGTCTGGAAGCGACAGCGCGCGCGTGACTCGGTCGAAGAGCCGTCGGATCATGGCGTCGGGATGAGGAGCGCGGCGGATTCGGCTGGAATCCACCAGCCGTCCATGAGCGTCTCGAGTGGCGGCGTGCCCCAACCGCCGTATTTCGGCGACTCGGTCGAGAACATGGTCCGCCACGCGCGGTTCGGCGGAGGCGCCAACAATGGCTCGGCCACCGGAGCGAGATGCTTGCGGTGGCCGAGGTTCACGACGAGGAGCCGATCGTCTTCGGGGCCGCCGAAAAAGCGAATCACGAAGGCGTTGTCGTCGAGTACGGCGCCGTCCAGACCGAGATGTCGCTGCGCGCGAATCACCGGATCCTCGCGGCGCAAGGTCAACAGATCGCGATGCAGCGCAAGTGCAGCCGTATTGTCGCGACGCTCGTCCCAGTCGATCTTCGAGCGGAGAAAGTTGATCGGATCGCTGGGGTCCGGAATGGACGCCACGGGTTCGGCGCCAATGCTCGGAAACTGTGAGATGAAGTCGGCGCGCCCTTCGCGAACCGCCTCGGCGAGTGCGGGCGCATGATCGGCGAAGTAGAGGAACGGCGCCGATGCGCAGAAGTCTTGCCCCTGAAACAACAGCGGCGTTTGCGGCAACAACAGCAGGAGCGCGGTGAGCGCGCGAAAACGGCCAGGGCTCGTCTCGTCGTGCAGGCGTCGTCCGGCCGCGGTATTCGCCACCTGATCGTGATTCTGCGTGAATGCCACGAACTTCGTCGGCGCGAGATCGAGTGCGGGCGCACCACGTCGTTGGCCCTGCCACGCGAACCACTGTCCTTGATACAGCGGCCCGTACTTCGCCGCAGAGACGAACTCCTGTGCGACGCCGCGAAAACCACTGTAGTATGCTTCGTCGCGGCCGGTGGCGGCGACGCGAGCCGCGTGATGAAAGTCGTCGTTCCAGATCGCGTCGAGCCCGTAACCGCCCGACTCGTGCGGCCGCACGAGTCGACTGTCTTGCGGCTCGTTCTCGGCGATCAACACGGTGCTGCGACCGCCGGACGCGTCGCGGACGACTTCATCGATCTCGGCGATGATGTGCGGCGACGACGTGTCGAAGATCTGCTGGGTGGCGTCGAGCCGGAGGCCGTCGAGATGAAACTCTTCGATCCAATAGCGCGCGTTTGCGAGAAAATACTCACGGACGGGGCCGCAGTCGGGACCGTCGAAGTTCGGCGCGTCGCCCCACTCGCTCGCTCTCGCCGCCAGGTACTTCGGCGAATAGCGTGTCAAGTAATTACCGTCGGGTCCGAAATGGTTGTAGACCACGTCCAGAATGACGCCCAGCTGTAGGTGGTGCGCTGCGTCGACCAACGCGCGGAAGTCGTCGGGCGTCCCGTACAGCCGAGTCGGCGCGAAGAAGTTGACTCCGTCGTAACCCCAGCCGAATCGGCCGGCGAAGTCGGCGATGGGCATGACTTCGATGAGTGTGACGCCGGTGTCGACCAGGTCGGGGAAACGCTCGATGGCGCTGCGAAACGTTCCACCCTTCGTGAATGTCCCGATGTGAATCTCGTAGACGACTTGTCCA
>DATBHD010000044.1:0-29970 GCA_036557635.1 Gemmatimonadaceae bacterium | reverse complement strand
GGAGCCCCCGGCGCCGAGGAGTGATCCGCAGAAATTCGAATGATCCGTGTTTCCTGCCGGAACGGTAGCGATGTCGACGTGTTCGGCACCGCGATCAGACTAGCGCTTGTAGAACTTCCCGCGTACGGCCCAGAGGTCGGGGAAAAAACGCTGATCGATCGTGCGCTGCAGATAGCGCGCGCCGAGCGTGCCACCCGTGCCACCCGTCGTCGGACCGATGATGCGCTCCACGAGCTGCACATGTTTGAATCGCCACTGCGCGAACTGCTGCTCGTATTCGAGCAGCGCCTCGGCGAGGAAGAAGAGCAGGTTCGGCCCCGGACCGACGTACAACTGCTCGAGCGTCGTCTTGTCTTTCGCGAGCAGCCGCGCGAACAGCTCCTGCAGGGTCGGCCGCTCGAGCCGGCGCGCGACGATTGGCGGGATCGGCCCGTGCTCCTCGAGGGCGCGCATGAAATGAGCATCTCGTAAACCCGACGCCGCCTCGATCGCGCGAAACTGCACGCTTTGCGACCCGCTCGACTCGCCGAGGTAGCCGCGGAATTCCGCGAAATGCTGCGGCGGGAGGGTCTCGAGAGAATCCAGCTGCGCCGAGACGATCCGCATCAGCGCGTTGAGACGGTTCATGTGCCAGAGCGCCAACCCCGCGTCTCCGCGGTCGAGGGCGACCGTCAGTTGATCGAGCTCGAACAGGATCGCCTTGAACCACAGCTCGCTCGCCTGGTGCACGACGATGAACAAAAGCTCATCAGGATGCTCGGGCTGCGAACGAAGACGCTGGAGCGCGAGCAGCTCGTCGAGCGCGAGGTACGAGCCGTAGTCGATGGAATCGCTCAAAAGGTCGCCACCTCGAGAGCCACGATGTCGTCCACGATCATCGTCTCCACGGCGAAGAACGGCTCGCCGTAGCGCCGCCGGATCAGTGTGCCGTAGTACGCCGCGTAATGGCGCACGACGTCGTACAGCGGCTCGCCGTTCGGGTAGACCTCGCCCGCCTGTGTGACGCCCCCGAACTGCGAATCGTAGCAGCGAACTGCCTCCACCTTCCTCTCGAAATCGTCGGTAATATCCACGACGAACGTCGGCTTCGGCGCATCCTGACGAAAGGAGAGCGTGTGCACGATCTTGTGCGGACGATGCTTCGGCACGTCGGGCGCGACCTTGGCCAAGCCAGCGACGAAGCACGCATCGCGCACGAGTTGCGACGTCACGATGTGATCCGGATGCCGGCCCGTCGGCGCGGGCGCGATCACGACACGCGGTCGAAAGCGGCGAATCACGCGAGCCAGCCGCTCGCGCGTCGGTGGATCATTCACGATACCCGCGTCGGGCAGATCCATGTTCTCGCGCGCCGCGAGCCCCATCACCTCCGCGGCTCGACTCGCCTCCGCGGCGCGCGTCGCCGCCGAGCCACGCGTTCCCATCTCACCCTGCGTGAGGTCCACGACAGCGGTGCGATAACCCTGCCGGGCCGCCTTGATGAGCGTCCCGCCGCAGGTCAGTTCGACGTCATCGCGGTGCGCGGCGATGGCGAGAAGATGCACGTCGCTCATTCGTAGCGGAGCGCGTCGATCGGATCGAGACGCGCCGCGCGGCGCGCCGGGAGCAGCCCGAAGACGAGACCGAGCGAGATCGACACGAGCACGGCGAGCATCGTTAGGTTCACGGGCGGAACGGCGTTGATGTGCATCAACAGCGTGATGACGCGACCGAATCCGAGGCCGACGATGATGCCGATCAACCCTCCCGCTCCCGTCAACGTCGCCGCCTCGAAGAGAAATTGCAGGAGGATGTCGGCGCGCGTCGCCCCAACGGCTTTGCGGACGCCGATCTCACGCGTGCGCTCGGTGACGCTGATCATCATCACCGCCATGACGCCGATGCCGCCGACGAGCAGCGCGACTCCCGAGAGCGCGATCATGACGAGAAAAAAGACGCCCGTGATCCGGTTGAAGACATCGAGAATCTGATCCTGCGTGATCATGTCGAAGTTGTTGTGATCGGCCGGGCGCAACCGCCGCATCTCGCGCAGCGCGATCGTGACGGCCTCCTGCGCATCGACCACCGTAACCCCGGGCTTCGGCTTCACGGGAATGTATACCTGCGACGTCTTGTCGATCGTGAACTGATGATCGAGCATGCCGTACGGAACAATCGCCGCGATCTCCTGACCCGGCGGCTGGAAGATGTTCGCCGCCGGCTGATACACACCGACCACGCGAGCCGGCCGACCGCCGAGCCTGACCAGCTTGTCGAGCGGTGTGACGGCGCCGAAAAGCCGTCGCGCGACGTCGACGTCGAGCACGACCACCGCCGCGCCGCTCGCGAGCTCGGCGTGCGTGAACCAGCGCCCGGACGCGAGGTCACCGCCCTGAATCTCCGTGAAACCGTCGTCGGCGCCGACGATCGGCTGTGGCTGCGTGCGCGTGCCATTGAATTCCACACGCTGGATCACCTGCGCCCAGATGCTGGCGTAGGCAACGATGGGCAGCGCTCCGATGCGCTCCGCCTCGTCGCGGTTGAGGTCGGGACGTATGCGAACCCACTTCGGGAGACGGTCCGGGTTGAGCGGCGTCTGCGTGATGACCTTCATCACGTAGAACGTCGTCGGGCCGGCGATTTGGATGGTGCGCACGATCTGATCGCGAATTCCCTGGACGATCGACGCCATCGCCATCACGACCGACACCCCGATGACGACGCCGAGCACCGTGAGTCCCGAGCGGAGCTTGCTCGCCCGCAGCGAGTCGAACGCGAGCACAATCGTCTCGCGCAGATTCGTGACGAAGCGGATCCAGCTCGCGCGCTGCATGCGCCGGACGCGTGGCTCGGGTATCATTCCGCCCGCAGCGCGGTGACGGGATCGAGCCGCGCGGCCCGCGTCGCCGGATAGACGCCGAAGATCACGCCAACGCCGGCGCCTAACGTGAGCGCCATCGCGACCGACCAGGTCGTGACGCGCGCCGGGAGCGGCGAGATCGCGGCGATCGCCGACGAGAAGAGCCATCCGCCGATCGCGCCGGACGCGCCGCCGAGCGTCGCCAACATCACTGCCTCGGCGAGGAACTGGGCGCGAATGTCGCGGCGCGTCGCCCCGACCGACTTGCGCAGGCCGATCTCGTGCGTCCGCTCGCGCACCGACATCAGCATGATGTTCATGATGACGATGCCGCCGACGAGAATGCCGATCGCGACGACGGCGGGCACGACGTTGAACAAGACGCTCGTGAGGCTCTTCCAGAAGCTGATCAGCGCATCCGACGTCTCGATCGAGAAATTGTCGGTGTCGTTCGGCTTGAGCCGGTGCGCCAGGCGCATCGCTTCCTGTGCCCGCGCCATCGCGTCGTCCACCATCGTCGCGTCGGGCATCTTCACGGAGATCGTCGTCGTCTGACGTCGCCCGTAGATCGACTCGAAGGTGGAGAAGGGGAGCATCACGAAGCCGTCGAACGACTGCCCGAGAATCTTGCCCTTGCGGGCGACGACACCGACGATCGTGAAGAGCTCGCCGTGGATGCGGATCTGACGGCCCACCGGATCCACGGTCTCGAACAGCTTCTCCGCCACCTCGGCGCCGATGACGCACACGTAGCGTCGCTCGCGTACGTCGACGTCGGTCAATGGCAGGCCAGACGAGAAGCGGTAATCCTTCACGACCTGATAGTCGGGCGTGATGCCGAAGATGAGCACATCGCCTAACGTGCGGTCACCCCACACCACGTCGGACTGTGGCGTCGGGTAGCCGGACGTCAAGCTGATCGCCGATGCCTCGGGGATGGCCTGGCGCACGACCGCGGCGTCTTCAGGGGTGATCTTCGGTCGGCGGAGCACGACCCGCCAATCGTCCTCATTGAAAAGGCCGACGCGTGCCGGCATGCGCCGCACCTCGAACGTGTTCGTCCCGACCACGTTGTCGGCAATGCTCTCCTTGACGTACGCGTTCATCCCCTGGATGATCGCGACGACGGCGACGAGGAACGCCACGCTCACGATGATGCCGAGCAGCGTGAAGAACGAACGCAGCTTGTTCGCCCGCAGTTGTCGGAAGGCTGTCAGCAATACGTCGTCGAAGCGCATGCGTGGGACGTGGAGCGTGGCGCGTGGCGCCCAAAAAAGCGCGGTAAGGCGAAGCTTACCGCGCGCTGGAAGATCACGCCACGATGTGCGCCCCTACGCGCCACGCTACTCGTATCTCAGCGCCTCTACCGGGTCGAGTCGCGCGGCGCGAAAGGCCGGCATGATCCCGCACACTATGCCGGTGACGGCGCTCATCAGAAGCGACAGCGCGATCGACGTCGCCGGCGTCGAGGCAGGAATCGCGGGCCACGCGGTACGTACGCCGACCGTCGTGAGGATGCCGAGCACCAGACCAACGGCCGCGCCGACGGCGGTCAACGTCACCGCCTCGACGAGAAACTGCCAGAGAATTGTCCCGCGCGTCGCGCCAAGCGCCTTGCGAATGCCGATCTCGCGCGTGCGCTCCGTGACCGAGATCATCATGATGGCGACGACGCCGACGCCGCCGACGAGCAGGCCAACCGTCGACAACGAAAGACCGACGAGAAAGAACGTGCCGAACAGCTTGTTGTACGTCTCGAGCAGGCGGTCCTGCGTGACGATCGCGAAGTTGTTACGGTCGCTCGGACCCAGGCTGCGCTTCGCGCGCAGCAGCGCCGTCACGTCGTCAGTCGCTTCCTCGACGGCGACACCGGTGCGCGGCTTGACGATGAGATTGTTGCCCCGCATCCAGAAGTTGAGGTGCCGGCGCGCGGTCTCCCATGGAAGAATCGCTTTCGGCGAGTCGCCCCCACCTGCCGACGTCGGGGTTCCCATTGGGCTTGCCGTGTAGTGATAGAGGCCGATGACACGGAAAGGCACACCGTTAATGGTGATTTCCTTGTCGATCGGATCAGAGTCGCTGAACAGATCCTCGGCCATCTTGTCGTTGATGACGACGACCTGCGCGGCATTCGCGTTTTCGGCGTACGTGAAGCTTCGTCCGGGGTAGATATCGCCGCCGTCCACGTCGGTCCAATTCGGCGTGTAGGCCTCCATCCCCGCGTTCAGGTCGCGGTCCTTGTACTTGAAGCTGCCGCCGTTCGCGACGTGCGACGTCACCGCGAGGATGCTCGGCAGCCGCTCGATCGAATTTGCTTCATCGATCGTGATCGGCGGATTGCGCCGGTCGGGGCAGGTCTCGTCGGTGCCGTCGCACGCCTGGAAGCCACTGATATCGCGGCGATAGATGAAGAAGGACGTCGGACCGGCGGCTTCGACGTCGCGGGCGAAGCTCTCGTTTATGCCCCGAACGACCGACGACAGCGCGACGACGACGAACACGCCGACCGCCACGCCCATGATCGTGAGGAAGGCGCGCACCTTGTTCGCTCGCATCGATTCGAAGGCGAGCGAGACGCCCTCGAACGCGAGCACGATCCGATTCATGAATCGCATGGCTGGCTCACTCCTGGCGCAGGGCTTCGATCGGATCGAGCATCGACGCACGCCGCGCTGGATACACGCCCGAGACGACGCCGACGACGAGTCCGAGCAGGGTCGCGGCGACAATCGACCAGGGGGCGACCGCGGCGGGGAGGAACGGGAACTTCCACGAAAGGCCCTTGGCGATCGCTATGCCTAACGCGATGCCGATCACGGCGCCGAGCGTGCTCAACGTCGCCGCCTCGACAAGGAACTGTCCCAGGATGTCGCGGCGGCGCGCACCTAACGACTTGCGGATCCCGATCTCCCGCGTTCGCTCGGCCACCGCCACGAGCATGATGTTCATGATCACCATGCCGCCGACGATCAAGCCGATCATCGGCAGCGCGGTTCCGACTGTCGTCATCACGCTGCGGGTTTTCTCGAAGCCGATGAGCGCGGTCGCCGAGGTCTCCATCGCGAAGTTGTCCGGCTCCGCCGGGCGGAGGTGCCGGAAGCCGCGGAGAAACTCACGAACCTGCTCCATCGATTCGCCCATGAGGATCTCGGAGGCCGACTGCACCATGAGGCCGTCGATATCGCCCCGCGGATTCGTCAGGCGGTGCATCGGTGAGCTGAACGGGGCGACGACCATCTTGTCGAGCGACATGCCGAACAGCGAACCCTGATGCTCGATGACGCCGATGATTCGGTACGGAATGCCGCCGATGCGGAGCTCGCGTCCGAGCGCCGTGAGCCCAGGGTAGAAGAACTTGGCGACCTCGTCGCCGATGACGACGACTGGAGCACCCAGCTCCACCTCCTGCTGCGTGAAGGTGCGGCCGCTGCTCAGGTCGTACTTCTTGATGACGAAATAGTCACCCTCGACCGCGTGCGCGTCGACCTGGCGCGGGCGCGCGAAGGGCGACGTCGCCCAGAGATTATCCTGGCTCTCGACCGCCCACCGCGTCCCGTTAGGCAGCACGGCGGTGATCGCCCGGACGTCCTTCTGATAGATCCGCGGCCGCCTCTGCCATTCGCGCCATTGGTCGCGCGTCGTGTTGTTCCCGAACCAGGGGAAGCGCCGCAGCGTGAAGGTGTTCGCGCCGAGGATGCGGCCGATGAAGTCGTTCTCGACGTACCGGCTCATCCCCTCGACGATCGAGACGACCGCGATCAGGAACATGACGCCGATCGTGACGCCGGCGAGAGTGAAGAAGCTCTTGAGCTTCTGCACCCGAATCTGCGCGAGCGCCAAGCGGACAGCTTCGAAGAGAGACATGAGATCTCGTCGTCATCCCGAGCGAAGCGAGGTGATCTGCTCTTGATGCGACGACCAAAAGCAGATCCCTCGGTCGCTACGCTCCCTCGGGATGCCAGCTGGGGTTATTCATAACGCAGCGCCTCCACCGGATCGAGCCGCGACGCTCTCACCGCGGGGAGCATTCCGAACAGGATGCCGGCGAGCGCGCTGCAGCCGAGGGCGAGGGCGATGGCGATCGGCGGCGTCGACGCCTCGATCGGTGTCGCGCTCCGGATGAGCAGGGTGAGCCCGCCGCCGACGAGCAGCCCGACGACCGCGCCCACCGTCGTCAACGTCGCCGCCTCGACGAGGAACTGCCAGAGAATCGCGCGCCGCGTAGCGCCTAACGCCTTGCGGACGCCGATCTCGCGCGTTCGCTCCGTGACCGAGATCATCATGATCGCGACGACGCCGACGCCGCCGACGAGCAAACCGACCGCGGAGAGCGTGATCATCACGAGGAAGAACACGCCGACGATCTTGTTGTAGAGCGCCAGCAGCTTCTCGGGCGTGTTCGTGAAGAAATCGTTCGTCTGCCCGGGGCGCAGATGCCGGCTCGCGCGAAGCGTCGCGATCGTTTCGTCCATCACGGCGTCGCGGTCGAAGCCGTCGCGCGGCTTCACGGTGAGCTGCATCCAGTACAGGCTCACGTTGAGCTTGCGCTGTGCCGTGGTGATCGGCACGATGAGCTTCCCCTTGTCGCCGCTGTCGAACACGTTCGGGATCGGGTTGTACACGCCGATCACCGTGAACAGCTCGCCGTTCAGGCGCATTGCCTTGCCAACGGCTTCTTCGCCGTTGAAGAGGCGCTCCACGATCTTGTCGTTCACGAGGACGACGGGCGCTCCCGACTCGTACTCGGACTCGGTGAAGTTGCGTCCGGCCGAGATATCGCCCCCGGCCATGTCGAACCAATTCGTCGAGTAGCCGACGAGCGATACGCCGGGCAGCTCGCGATCGGCGTACTTCACGCTCGCGGACGTTTCGATGTCGGCGCTCACGCCCTGTACCATCGGGAGCTGCGCGATCTCACGCCCCTGGTCGAGGGTGATGGGGCGGAATCGGATCCACGGGCACGAATCGCCGCCGCCGTCGCACGCCGTGAATTCGGCGGGCCAGCGGGAGATGAAGAAGGTTGTCGGGCCGGCGGCGGCGAGGCTGCGCGAGACGCCGGCGTTGATGCCGTGGACCGCCGCCGACATCACCGTCACGACGAACACGCCGACGGCGATGCCGAGAATCGTCAGGCCGGCTCGGACCTTGTTCGTTCGAATCGCGTCGAAGGCGATGAGGACGCCCTCGAGCAGCTGATAGAGTGTGTTGCCCAGTGCGCGCATCATGAGTATTTCCTCATTCGCTGCGCATCGCCAGGATCGGATCGAGCCGCGACGCGCGGCTCGCCGGGTACGCGCCGGCAATGATGCCCACCCCGCCGCCGATGCCGACGGCGAGGGCGATCGACCAGGGCGCGACCGCCGCCGGCAGCGGGGAGACCTTGGCGACGATCGCCGCCAGGGCAATGCCGAGTCCGACGCCGATGAGGGCGCCGACCGAGCTCAACGTCGCCGACTCGACGAGGAACTGCGCGAGGATGTCCCGGCGCCGCGCACCTAACGACTTGCGGATGCCGATCTCGCGCGTCCGCTCGGCCACCGCGACGAGCATGATGTTCATGATCACGATCGCGCCGACGACGAGCCCGATCGCGGGCAGCACCGTCCCGGCGAGCACCATGTACTTTCGAATTGTTCGCCACTGCCCGAGCGCCGACTCCGAGCTCTCCAGGGTGAAATCGTCCGAATCGGCCGGAGCGAGGCGATGGCGTCTGCGCATCAGCTCGCGCACAATCTCCTCCAGGCCGCTGAATGCCGCGGGAGTCGGCGCTTGCACGACCACGCCGTAGAGATTGTTCCGCCCGTGCGTGATGCGCGACATCTCCGAATGAAACGGCGCGATGACCTGCCGGTCGAGTGCGAGACCGAACACCGTCCCCTGCTTCTCGAGCACTCCGACCACGGTGAACGGGAAGCGATGAATGCGAATCTCGCGGCCGATCGGATCGAGGTTGGGGAAGTATCGCTCCGCGATCTCCTGGCCGATGACGATGACCGGCGCGCCGAGCGCGTCTTCCTGCTCGTTGAAGACGCGGCCGCGTGACAGGGCGAGATCCTTGATGAGGAAATAGTCAGGCGTCGCCGCTTCGGCGAGGACCTTCGGCCCCCCCTGCGCGAATTGCGAGCTCGCGTCGGTGCGCGTGACGTCGTGCATCGCCCAGCGCGTCCCGGGGGGAAGCGCCTCTCGTACGGCGAGCGCATCCTCGACCTGGATCTTCGGCCGGCGCTGCCAGGCCTTCCACTCGGCTTCGGTGACGTCGTTCTGAATGTCCGGGAAGCTGCGGAGGTTGAAGGTATTCACGCCGAGGAACTTCCCGGCGAAATCCTCTTCGACGTACCGGTTCATCCCCTGCACGATCGAGACGACCGCGATCAGGAACATCACGCTGATGGTCACGCCGATGAGCGTGAAGAAGCTCTTCAGCTTCTGCACGCGCAGGGTGCCCAGGGCGAGACGGACGGCTTCGAAGAGTGGCATGGCTGGTAGAGGTAGAGGGCGGTGAGTGGAGGGTGGGGAAGAGCAGCGGGCTCACGCTCTGCTCTCTGCCCTCGACCCTCTACGCTCTACTCATAGTCCCACGCGTGCCGCAAATGCTTCGCGCCGGTCGTCCGATGAGACGAGACCGTCGCGAAGCACCACGACGCGGCGAGCGTGCGCGGCGATGTCGGGCTCGTGCGTCACCATGATCACCGTCTGACCACGACTCGCGAGCTCCTCGAACACCTTCATGATCTCCTCCGAGGTCTGCGAGTCGAGATTACCGGTGGGCTCGTCGGCGAGAAGGATCGACGGGTTGTTCACGAGCGCGCGAGCAATCGCCACGCGCTGCCGCTGACCGCCCGACAGCTCATTCGGCTTGTGGTCCATGCGGTTTTCCAACTGCACTTGCTCGAGCGCGTGCTTCGCGCGCCGTTTGCGCTCGTCGGCGGCGATGCCGGCATAGACGAGCGGCAACTCCACGTTATGCAGCGCCGTCGCACGCGGGAGCAGATTGAACGTCTGAAAGACGAAACCGATCTCCTTGTTTCGAACACGCGCCAGCTCGTCGTCAGTCATGCGCGACACGAGCGTGCCGTTGAGCCAATACTCACCGGCGGTCGGTGTGTCGAGGCATCCGATGAGATTCATCAGCGTCGACTTGCCCGAGCCCGATGGCCCCATGATCGCGACGTACTCGTTGCGCCCGATGGCGACGTCGACGCCGCGCAAGGCACGCACGATTTCGCCGCCCATGTCGTAGTCGCGCCTGATGCCGCGCGTCACGATGACCCATCGCTTGTCCGGCGCCTCTCCTGATGCCTCGACGACGACCCGCCGCTCGGCGGTCGTTCCCATTGGTGCTTCGACGATCTCGCGATTCACGCTCAGGCTCCCGGCTTTTTGACGTCAGGCTTCGTTTCCTTCACGAGCGTCCCATCCTTCAGCTCGCGAATGGCCTGATAGGTACCGGCGACGATCTTCTCTCCTTCCTTCAGACCGCTCAGCACCTCGAAGTGTTTCTCGCCGGTAATCCCCCGCTTTACGGGCCGGAAGGTCACTTTGTTGTCCGTGCCGACGACGAACACGCCCTCGACATCCTTCTTGCCGACTTCCTTCTTCGGCTTTGGCTTGCCCAACCCGACCGCCGTGTCGCCGGACTGCAGCGTCTCGTTTTCACGAACCGTGAGCGCGATGATCGGAATCGACAGCACGTTCTTGCGTGAATCGGTCACGATCTTCGCCGTGGCGGAGAAGTCGGGGCGCGTCTCGGGCGGCACGTTGAGCAGCTGAATCGTCACTTCGTAGTCCACAGCCTGATCGCCGCTCGCCTGTGTCGCCGTCGTGGACGTCACCGAGCTGTTCGAGATCTTGGTGACACGGCCGATGAACGTCGTGTCCGGGAAGGCGTCGATCTGCACGAGGGCCGAGTCGCCGGTCGAGATGCGCGCCACGTCCGTTTCGTCCACCTTCACCTTCGTCTCGAGGACGGACATGTCGCTGATCGTAAGCAGCGTCGCCGCGTCCTTGTTGAGCGTTCCCATAATCGCCGTCTCACCGCCCTCGACGTTGAGGCGGGTCACACGGCCAGCCATCGGCGCGTAGATCGTCGTCTTTCCGAGCGCGCTGCGCACCTGCGCCAGCTCGGCGGTGTTCTGATCGACGAGGTGGTTCTGCGCCTCGAGCACTGCCTGGTCGACGTCGACCGTCGTGCGAAGCTGTTCCATCTGCTCATCGGACATGAGCTGCGGATTCGACTTCTTGATCGCGAGCGAGCGCTCGTAGCTCCGCTGCGCCTGCAGCAGATTCGCCTTGGCCTGGGCGGACGACGCCTTCGCCGCCGAGAGCGCTGCTTCGGCGCGCTGCACGTTCGCCTGGGCTTCCTGCGGATCGATCTGGAGGAGGAACTGGCCCTTGGAGACCATCTCCCCCTCCTTCACCGCGAGCCTAACGATCTTGCCCGTGATGTCGGAGCTCAGATCGACCTTGGTGTGCGGGGTCACGTTGCCGCTCGCCGTGACCGACGCGATGAGATCGCGCTTCTGCACGGGCTCGATGCGGACGCTCACCGCCTTCGTACCGCTGCGCATGGCCGTCAGCACGATGATGCCGATGAGCGCGAGCGCCACAACCCCAGCAACCGACAGCTTCGTTTTCTTGCTCATGTCGTGAGCCTCTGTCGCTCAGCGAAGGGGACGGCCGACCGCGGCTTCCAGCGCGGCGTACGCCCGATGATAGTCGTAAATCGCGTTGATTCGATCGACCTGCGCCTGCACGAACGCACCGCTCGACGTCGTGACGTCGAGGAAGGTCGCCGCGCCGACACGATACCGCTCCTGCGCGTACGTCAATTCCTCACGAGCTTTCTGCGCGTTGACTTCCTGCAGTTCCACCGTGCGCGCGGCGGTCACGAGATTCAAATAGCCCTGCGTGACGTCGGCCGTCGTCTGCAACTCGCGAGACCTGACGTTCAATCGCGCGTTGTCGCGATCGACGTGCGCCTGCTCGACGCGCTGCTCCCGACTGAAGTTGTCGAAGATCGGAATCGAAAGCGTCGCCGAAAGCGAGAGTGGCGCGCGCTGGAACTTGAATGGGAATTGCGAATTCGCGGAGCGGATCTGCGCTGCCTGATCGGGGCTCAGCGTGAAGCGGCCATCGTTGCAATCGAGACTCGAAAGCGGCTGATTCAACCTGGTCCGAATCGAGTCCTGAGTCATGCACCCGGCGAGACTGCGCTGGTTGCTCGCGATCACCTGCTGTACCGGGAAATCAGAGTTCGTATACTGGAACGACGTGCCGCTCCAACCCGTCGAGAGACTCAGCGTCGGCGTGTACGCGGACTGCGCCACGCGCACGTTCCAACCGGCGGCACGCTCGCGCTCCCGAAGTGCCAGCACCGCTGGATTGACGCGGCGCGCGAGATCGAGGACAGAGTCGAGTGAGAACGTCGGCTTTGCGACCGCGAACGTGGTCGTCAACTGGACATCACCCAACGGCGGCTGCACGCCGATCTGCTGGAACAGCTTGACCTTCTCGACCGCGGCGGTGTTGTGCGCGGTAAGCGCCGCCACCTGGGCCTGGCCGAGGGTTACTTCCGCGCGACGCACGGCGAGAATGTTGTCCGCGCCGACCGCGACCCGCGCCTTCGCCAGCTCGAGGTTCGCTTGCTGCACTTCGACGAGCGTGTCCTGTAGCGACGCGTTCGCCTCGGCGCGCAGCGCCGTGATGTACTGCTGCGTGACGAGCGACCGCAGCGTCTCCGCGGCTCCGGTGATGTCCGCGTCCGCCGCGACACGATTCGCCTTCGCCGCCCGCGGCTGCACGAGCGTCCCGGCGTTGAGTCGATAACTCAGGCCGAGGTAGTACTGCGACTGCAGCTGATCGGAGCCGACGGCGAGCGAGCCGCCATTCACGAAGATGTCGCCACCCTGCTGATAGCCGGAGTAAAACTGCGCGTTCGATGACGGAAGGAGCGCGCCGTACGCATTCTTCACCTGGGCATCGGCAGTCTTCCGTTCGTTCGCCGTCTGCAGGTACAGCGGATTGTTTTGTCGTGCAGTCAAAATGGCCTCGTCGAGGGTGAGAGTCGTCGGCGAGGATGGAGCTGACTGCTGCGGAGAGCTAGGCACCTGTGCCGCGAGAAAAGCTGGCGAGAAGGCGCCGAGTAGCGCCGTGAAGGCGACCGGCTTCAGCAAACGCATTTTCGGTGGGTCCTATGGCTGGAAGTCTGCGGGCAGTACGGGGGGTGCGTCGGACCGGTTTCAAGGTTCGACCGCTCCATCGAACGACGAAAAGCCCTAGCTGCGGGACGCAACTTGGAACGTTAGGCGCCGCCCCGGAAATCCCCCGAAATTTAGCGAGGCGCCTCGTCCCGCTGGGCGATCATTCCGTGATCCGGGATCGAGACTTTGAGGACGCGTCCGGCGGCATCGATCCAGAACTCGCGCCGAGCAAACCCAGCGGCGCTCAGCACAAAGTGCGTGGCCGGTATGGAGTTGCCGTCGATGTTAACGGAGCTCGCACCTCGATTGTCCAGGGTCGCCAGCGCCTGAACTCCGGTGCGTGGCGCGAGAATCGTCAGCGAACCCGAGCGTCGACCCAAGGTCACGAAGAAGAGCTGATGAACCACATCGTCGTCGAGCACCACGACGCCGCTGGGAACGACATACTCGTGCGTCGACTCGCCGTCTCGAGTTCTGAGCATCGAGCTGAAACGACCGGGCCTCGCTCGCGCCTGGAGGCGAGCCGGATCGGGCCCCCCCTGGACCGACACGTCGTACGTCAGAGGAGAACCAGCCGAGTCGCAGGTGAGTGTTGGCACGATGCGCCGGTCGCCGAGTGCCACCTGGGCAGTCGCACGGTAGGCTTCCCCCGAAGCCGACTGTGATCTGGAAATGCGAAACGACTCGCGACCGATTGGCGCGCCACCACGGCTGATGAGAAAAGTCCCCTCGTCGACCGTGCGGGTGAGCGCTTGGCCACCCACCATCGACAACGGGGCTACGACGCTGACGACCAGCGCCGCATGGGTCACCGCTACGGAGCCGAGTCTCATGCGGCAGATCCTACCCATGTGTCCGGTGGGGGTTCCTGTACTCAAGAGTCGTCCAGCGGCGGCGCCAGGAACACGCGCTCTCGAATACGTGCCCGCATACGTTGGTAGATCCTCTCTCCCTTGGCGGCGGACGCGAGTCGCGGCCGACCGATGGAACCTGGGCTTCCTTTTGGGACGCGCAACCAGCCGCGCCGGTATCGTCGTAGCTCTTCTCGTGACATCATATAATCCTGAGCGAGGTCGGCCGCTACCAGTTCGGGGGCGAGATACATCAGCAAGGATGTATCAACTTCGTCTCCATGCATCGGTTCCGACTGCGCCTCGAGCAAGTCACTGAAGTCGACCTCGAAAATGTCCACGACGCGCACGCGAGCGCCTGACGTGACCACAGTGGACAGCGCCTCGAGATGCGGGTCGTGCTCGTGCGCGGTCAGGAGGACAAATTCTTGGACCCCGGTCGCTTCCCAGGAGTCGATGAGATCGTTGAGCATGCGATGGAGCGTCTTGCGGCGCAGCGACGCGTTCCCCGGAAATCCTCGCTCGGTATCGACGTTGACGCCGTACTCCAATGTCGGAGCGCGCAGCACTCCAAACTCCGCGGAGAAGTCGTCCGCCAGATGTTCGACGATGATGGTGTCACAGCCGAGCGGCATGTGCGGTCCGTGTTGCTCACATGTCCCGACGGGCACGATCAGTCGCGGATCGTGGGCGAGCGTGTGCGCAACCTGCTCGGGACGGAGCTCTTTGAGGCGCCACGGCTTGAGCGCCGAACGCGTGTTAGGCGCGGGGAGAGGCTGAGTCATTCGCGATGAGCTGACGTTGCAAAAGGCGCCTCCGCTTCCCTCCGGATGGCCGCGCCGACTTCTCACTCCCGGCGCGGGATGGGCCGTGGCAGTGGCGGTCGCCGTGCTTGCCGCGAGCCGTTGGCTCGACGCGCCGACGGTACAGTATCTGGTCGTTTGGGCGCTCGCTACTGTCGGGGCGGCTGCCTTGGCCTTTCGTCTTCGCGGTGTGCAGCGGGGTTGGGCTTTCGCGTGTGTGGTTCTTCTCAGCGCCGGCGTGATCATCGGATCGCGATCGCAACGTGAGTTGGCGCAGGTGACCGCGAACTGGAGCGCGTGGCAGGACACACGCGCGCGCGCCGGTCTCGAGGCGCTTCAAGGGGCACTGACCGATGCCGAACGAGAGCTCGCGAACGGCGCAACCTCCGCTCTCGCGACGTCGCCGGATCGCGAAGCAGCGTTCACGCAGTTGCAGGCACTCGTCCGCGGCCCGGATGAGCGCGGCATCGTGGTCTACCGCGGTGACAGCGCGTACGCGTGGGCAGGCCGGTTTCGTTCGGCGCCTGACACGCTGACGGCCGCGAGCGGTGTGTCGGCGTCGGACTTCTATCTGACGCTGTACGCGACGGCACGGCGCGGAGGCGATCGCGCCGTTGCCACGCTGATCCTCTCGGCCGCGCCCCCGGCGGACAGGCTCTCGCGCCCACTCTCGCAGCGCGTCGCTCACGCGGCCGGATTGGACGACTTCATGTTCTCGGCGGCGGGAACGACAGCGGGCCTCGGTCCCGTGCTGCACTTCGACTATGCGGGGCGCCCGATCCTGGATGCCCGGGCAACGCCGCTGCAGTCGGGCGAAGTGATTCAGCGATTGCACGAGGCGCTCCGCATCGATGTCGGGCTCCTGCTCGGCGCGGCGCTCGCCTGCTTCATCATCGCCGCGTGGCGGGAGACGCGCGCCGTCCTTCCGCGACTCGGCACGTTAGGCATCGCCCTCGCGTGTGTCGCTCTCGTCCCGCTCAACGAGTACTCGAATTTCACGCGGCTGTTCGATCCGGCCGTCTACTTCACGTCGATCGCGGGCGCGCTCACGGCCAGCGCGGGCGCGCTGGGCCTAACGAGCTCGATCGTTCTGCTCGCGCTCCTCACGCTGCTGCGGCGCGGCCGGCGGCCGCTTCGCGTCACCGCCGCCGCGATCGTCGTCGTCGTCGCCGGACTCGGGCCGTTCCTGCTTCGCGATCTGGCGCGCGGCATTCGCCCGCCATCGTACGGCGTGAGCTCTCCACTCTGGCTCATCTGGGAAATCCCTCTGTTCCTCGCGGCCGTCTCGGTCCTGCTCGCGGGCGCGGGTGCCGGCGGCGTTCTTCTCGGTCGCTCGCGGGGACTGCCGCCGTGGGCCGGCTCGGCGGTTGCCGCGCTCGCGGCGATCCTCGCGCCGATCGTTTGGCAGGCGCCCGGACAGTGGCCGTGGTGGTACACGTTTCTGTGGATCGGCGCGATCGCGGCATTGGCGCTCGGTCGGCAGACGCGGTTCGTCGCCGTCAACGCCGCGATCGTGGCCGCGCTCGGCGCCTCGACGCTCGTGTGGGGGCGCACGGCGCGCGGGCGCGTGGAGCTGGCCGAGCGCGATCTCGCGGGGCTGAGCGACCCGGATCCACAGGGTGCGACGCGGTCGCTGCTCGACCGATTTGCTTCGTCGATCGAGAGTGAACCGCTGCCGTCGACACGCGCGGCGTTGTTGCAGCACTATGTCGGCTCGGCGCTCGCGGCGGCCGACTATCCGACGGCGCTCATCGCATTCTCGGCGGACGGTGAGCCCGTTGCGTCGCTCACGACCGCGAATCTCAGCGTGCCGATGGATGCCGTTAGGCGCACCGTCGCCGAGGCGCTCCGCGCGCGCCATTCCGTCGTAACCAGCGTGTCGGCTGATCCGGCGACCGAGCTGCTGCTCGCCGTTCCGGCCACCGGTTCGGCGGACAGTGGATCGGCGACGGTCGTCGTCCTCGCTCCCAGGACGCGGCTGATTCACGCCGATCCATTCAATCTTCTCTTCGGGCTCGAGGTGGAGCCCGAAGGCGCGCCGCCCTACACGTTGCAGCTCACTCCAATCGACGCCGCGCGCTCGGCGTCGCTGCGGGAGGGTCGCATCAGCTGGCGCCGGCGCGAGAGCGCATTGCACGGCGACTGGCTCGCTCGTACGGGCAGCGGTCTCGCGCGCGCGCACGTGGAAGTCGAGTTGCGCGAGCCGCTGGCGCTGGTGGAGCGCGGGACGCTGATCGTCCTGCTCGATCTCGGCATCGTGGGGCTACTCTGGATCCTGAGCGTCGTCGCCGACGGCGGATTCGGTCGCTGGCTGCGGGCCCGGCGCCGCACCTGGGCGCGGAGCTATCGGCTTCGCCTAACGATCGCCCTCTTCGCGTTCTTCGTCATTCCCGCGATTGCCTTCGCGGTCTGGTCGTATCAGCGGCTGTCGAGCGAAGCCGTCGGCGCGCGCGACGTGCTCGTTCGTGAAACACTGCGAGCCGTGGCGCCGCTCGGCGGCGACTCGGCGTGGTTGGCCAGCGAGAGCGCTCGCCTCAATACGCCGCTGCTGGCGTACCTCGCCGGCGAGCTGCACGACGCGAGCGATCCGCTGCTGACATCGTTGGCGCCGGTCGGGCGCTTTCTACGCGACGACGTCGAGCGGCTGATCGTCATCGGCGACGAGGAGTCGATCAGCAGGCCAATCAACGTCGGCGCGAGCACGGCCCTCTTCGGGTTTCGTTCGATCGACCGGCCAGGGCAGCCCGACCTCGTCGTCGCCGCTCCGGCCGGGCCCGAAGAGCTCACGCACGGCCTCGGCCGCGAGGACTTGAGCATTTTTGTATTGTTCGCGACCGCGGTCGGCGCCGTCGCCGCGCTGTGGTTGAGTGGGATCGCCGCGCGACAGCTGGCGCGACCGATCGGCAGCTTGCGGACCGCGGCGCTCTCGTTGGCGGCTGGCGAGCGACTTCCACCACTCGACGCGGAACCGACGGTCGAGTTCCGTCCGGTGTTCGCGGCGTTTCGCCGGATGGCGTCCGATCTCAACGCGAGTCGCTCGGCGCTCGAGGATGCGCAGCGCCGGATCGCGGCGATTCTGCGCAACGTGGCAAGCGGCGTGATCGCCGTCGACGCCACCGGACGCGTGCTGTTGGCGAATCCGCGCGCCGACGTGTTGCTCGACGCCGCGCTGCCGCCGGGGACGCAGCTCGCCGACGTCGCTCCGGAAAGGCTCACCGAGGCTGTCGCGCGCGTCCTCGCCGGCCATGAAGAGGACGGTCCCTTCGAGCTGCCGATGCGCGGCGGCGAGGTCGAGCTGCGCGTCAGCCTAACGCCGCTCGCCGACGCCGTCGTCATCACGCTCGACGACGTCTCGGAGGTCGCGCGGGCGCAGCGCGTGCTCGCCTGGGGCGAGATGGCGCGACAGGTCGCTCACGAGATCAAGAATCCGCTCACGCCCATCCGGCTGGGCGTGCAACACCTGCGCCGGGCGCGGGCCGATCGTCGCGTCGACTTCGATCGCGTGCTCGAACAGAACGTGAACCGCATTCTCGCCGAGATCGATCGGCTGGACGAGATCGCGCGCGCGTTCAGCCGGTACGGTTCGGCGCCTAACGAGCGGCCCGGCGCCGAGGCGACGGATGTCGCCGCCGTCGTCCGCGACGTCGTCGCGCTCGAGTCGATGGCTGAGGGGGGGGAAGGTCAAGACACGCTGCGTTGGCGCGTCGACGGCGCCGACCTGCCGGTGAATGCGCTGGCCTCCGGCCATGAGCTTCGCGAGGTGCTCCTCAACGTGTTCGAGAACGCCCGGCTCGCCGGCGCGCGTGAGGTCGCGGTCTCCGTTGGTGAGGATGGCCTCGGCCCCGAGCGCGGCGGTGGCGAGCCTCGCGTCGAGATCGAGGTTCGCGACGACGGGCATGGCATTCCCGCCGATGTCCTGCCGCGCATCTTCGAGCCGCACTTCTCGACACGCACCAGTGGCAGCGGGCTCGGTCTCGCCATCAGCCGTCAGATCATCGACGCGTGGGGTGGCGCGATCTCGGTCGAGAGTGAAGTGGGGCGAGGAACGACGGTGCGCATCGCGCTGAGGCCGGCGAAGGTCTAGACAGCTGGCTCACTCCGTGAGCGAGCTCCCGCCCCCTCCGTCGCTGGCGATGCGCACGGTCTTGATATTCACAAACTCGCGCAGGCCGAACGCGCTCAGCTCTCTCCCGTAGCCGCTGGCCTTCACGCCACCAAAGGGAAAGCGCGGATCCGACGCGACCATCGCGTTGATGAACACGCTGCCCGCCTCGAGCTCCGTCGCGAACCTCCGCGCCTCGACGCCTTCGGATGTCCACGCGCTCGCGCCAAGGCCGAAGCGCGTCCCGTTCGCGATCCGAATGGCGTCGTCGATGTCCCGCGCCCGAATCAACGCCGCCACGGGACCGAACAACTCCTCTCGATACGCGGGCGAATCCACCGGGACGTCGACGAGAACCGTCGGTTCGTAGTAGAAGCCCGGGCCCGGCCTCGGCTGAGCGCCGGTGAGCACTCGAGCGCCGCGCCTAACGGTTTCGTTGACTTGCCGAATGAGGTCGTCGCGAATCTGTCCGGTCGCGAGCGGGCCGACATCGGTGCGCTCGTCCATCGGATCACCGACGACGAGGGACCGCGTGCGCCGCACGAAAAGCTCGCAGAACTCATCGAAGACGCGCTCGTGCACGATGAAGCGCTTCGCGGCGATGCACGACTGGCCGTTGTTGATCGTCCGTGCTCTCACCGCGGTGCTCGCGGCGCGGTCGATATCGGCGCTCGGCATCACGACGAAGGGATCGCTGCCGCCCAGCTCGAGCACGGTCTTCTTGATCCGCTGGCCGGCGCGCGCCGCCACCTCGCTTCCGGCGTGTTCGCTCCCCGTCAGCGTCGCCGCCGCGATCCGATGGTCGTCGAGCAACGCGGGGATGGCGTCCGAGCCGATGAGCAAAGTCTGAAACACGCCATCCGGCGCACCGGCGTCGCGAAACAACTCCTCGAGGGCAACGGCGCACTGCGGTACGTTCGAGGCGTGCTTGAGGAGCCCGGCATTGCCCGCGCAGAGGGCCGGCGCCGCGAAGCGGATCACCTGCCAGAAGGGGAAATTCCACGGCATGATCGCGAGGACGATGCCGATCGGCTGAAACGCCACGTACCCCGTCTCCCCCTTCATGTCGACGAGCTCGTCACCGAGAAATGCTTCCGCGTGCTCGGCGTAGTAGCGGCAACCGGCGGCACACTTCGAGGCTTCCTCGACGGCCGATCGGTACGTCTTCCCCATCTCGAGCGTCATCAGGCGGCCGTAATGCTCCTTCCGCTGCTCGAGCAGGTCGCCGGCGCGTCGCACGATCCGCGCGCGCTCTGCCACAGGGCTGTGAGACCACTGCGGCCACGCGCGCGCGGCACGCGCGACCTTTGCTTCGATCTCCGGCGCGCCGAGCGCGGAGAACTCCCTCAGCTGCTCCCCGGTTGCCGGGTTGATCGACCGAATGGCCATCTCGTTATGCACCCTCGTTCGTCCACACCACGCTGGTCGCGTCGCCGGCGATCAACCGTCGCCACCAGGGCGAACGATGTTCGCGATCGAAGAACGCTTGCATGGTGTCCCGCCATGCGCTCTGCATCGCGATCGCATCCGCAAATCGCTCGCCGGGTTCCGCCGACAAACCACGGCGCAACCACTCGGTGACTTCGGGCGGATAGCCGCTGAGGTCGACATCACCGCGCAGCTCACGCGCGAGAATCGACCGGCCATCGCGCTCGCCGAAGGGTGCCTTCGCACTCAACGCAAACGCGACGATCGCCGCCAGCGAGAAACAATCGACCGCGGCGTCCTGTTGTTCGCCGAGCAATTGCTCCGGGGCGGCGAAGGCCGGCGTCCCACTCGTCCCAGCACGCTCCTCACCGCCGGCTTGCGCGATACCGAAGTCGGCAATGCGCCAGCGCCGATAGCGATCGATGAGAATGTTCTCAGGTTTGAGATCGCGATGGACGATCCCGATCGCGTGTGCCGCGGCCAGACCGCTGAGAAGGAAGTCCACCTGCGGCGCGATCTCGCTCACCGGGCGCGCGCCAGCGCGCGCGACGAGCTCGGCAACCGATCCTCCTTCCGCCAGCTCCATCGTATACCACGACACGTCGCCACGGCTGTCCCAATCGTAGATCGGCACGATGGCCGGATGGGCGAGCTGCGCGGCCAGCTTCGCCTCGCGGCGAAAGCGCGACACCGCGCGCTCGTCGCGCGCGATGTGCGGATGCAAGAGCTTCAGCGCGACTTCGCGGCCGAGGCTCAGGTCGCGCACGCGCCACACGGAGCCGAAGGAGCCGGACCCGATCGACGCGAGCACCTCGTAGTCGTCGGCCAGCGCCCACCGCAGCCGCACCTCCTCGGACTCGTTGTCGGTGACTCCTGGCTCGTCGCCGGCGAGCATGATCATCGTTCGGCTGCCGACGACGCGATCCATGGCGCGAAGCATCGAGGCTATCGAGGGAAATCGCTCGGCGGGGTCCTCGCTCAACGATCGATCGATGACGGCGGCGACGGCCTGCGGCGTGTCCGGCCTCAGCAGGTGAATCGGCGGCACGCCTCGCGACGGCGGCAGCTCGCCCGTTAGGCTGGCGAAGCAGGTCGCAGCGAGTTGCCATTGATCGCTCGCCGCGGTCGGCGCCCAGCCATCGGTCCACTCGTTAGGTACGGCGACGAATCGGAGGTCGGGATGCGCGCCGCTGGGCAGCTCGGCGATCGGAATCGCCCATTCCCAGCCCATCAGCCAGAGCCGCGCCATCGGCGCCAGCCATACGACTTGCGGTGACACGCAACCATGCACGCTCCCCGAGTCGTGCAGGTAGCTGAGCGCCGAACCCATCTCGCGCATGATGCGCAGCATCGTCGGCGTGTCATCGGCGCCGCCGCGCTCCAGGCGAGAGCCGAGGGTTTCGCCAGCGATCCACCGTCGCAGGTACCCCGGCCCGCGCCGGCTCTCCTTGAACGACGCCCAGTAGTGATACGTCGTCGGGATGGCCGGATGATTGCGATGGGCGAGATGCCGGGCCTCACTCTCGAGCCACGGCGCGTGCGTCGGATCGGGGGCGCTGACGAGTGACAGCGAACGGCCAAGCGCGTCGATGATTTCCTGATAGTGACGCGACGAACTCATCAACCCTTCCGAGCCCCAAGTCCAACCCGGCGGCAACTCCCAATCGCTGAGATGTGCCGGCAGCTCGTGCGTGACGTAGTAGGGCGCGGCCGATGTTCCGTCTTTCATCGCGACTACATGCGGGACTCGGACAGCACCTTCTCCGCGTGATGCGCAAATTCGGGCACGAGCGCAACGTCGGGGAGGACCTCGACGTCTACCTGTTGAACGCGATGTTTCGCGCCGTTTCCGTGTTCCGCGCTTTGCAGCGATGGCACGTGCAGCGTCACGCTGACGACGCGCCAGAGTGTGCTGGGGCGACGCTTCTCGCCGTCGGCGTCGAGAGTGTCGAGCTGGACGACTTCGCCGCTCGCGGGAATCACCGTGCTCTCGCAATCCGCGAGCAGCTGCTCGCGGTCGTGACGGACGATGCGCAGGTTGATCATGTCGCGCGCGGGTTGATGGACGGCCGAATCTGCCGGGGCCGGGGGGCGGGGTGGGGGCGGGGGCGGGGGCGGGACGGACGGCGGCGGCACAGGCGGTGATCGCTTCGGGGGGCGTGGCATAGGCGGCTAAGCTTACGCAGGGCAGACACTCGAGACCAGCCTGAAACCGTGTGCCGTCGTGGGCGTACGGCTGGGCTGACAGTCCGTTGACCAGGAGTCGAGAACGTGTTCACGATCATCAGCATGGCCATCGCGATCGCTGTCGCGGCGATAGGCTACGTGCAGGCGCGCTCGTTCGTGCAGAACAAGCTTCGATTTGTAGACGCCGTTCAACATTTCGCCGCACCTCTACTCGTGGGTCTCGCGGCGATGCTCATCGCGATGCCAGTCGTTTGGCTTCTCCCGCTCGTCGGGAAGGGAACGGCGATTCTCTTTGGCCTTGGTGTCGGCGCTGGTGTCTCGTCAGGTGCGCGCGACATTCGCAAGCAGATCGGCAGCGGTACCACCTAGGTAGTCGCTGGTACCGATGCGGGGCGCGCGGCGCCCCATCAATTCACCGCCCTCGTCCCGTATAATTGGGCGATGGCGTCGCCGCTCTGGGAAGACCTGCGCGCTCTACCGCGCACCGCCTGGGTGTTGTTTGGCGGGACCTTCATCAATCGCTTCGGCAGCTTCGTACTCGCGTTTCTCGTCTTCTACCTCACGAGTCGCGGGTACTCGGTTGCCGCCGCTGGTCTCGCGCTGAGCGCCTACGGCATCGGCAGCATGGCCGCGGCGCTCGCCGGCGGCCAACTGGCCGACACGATCGGCCGGCGCAACAGCATCGTCGTCTCGATGTTCTCTTCGGCGGCGACGATGCTCGCACTCTCGCAGGCGACCGGCATTCGGCTGATCGTGCCGCTGACGGCGCTCGCCGGCTTCACCGCCGAGCTGTATCGACCCGCTTCGTATGCGCTCGTCGCCGATCTGACGCCGAAGGGACGCCGCATCACGGGCTTCGCGATGTACCGCCTCGCCGTGAATGCCGGGGTGGCTGCCGGGCCAGCGGTCGCGGGTTTTCTCGCCGAGCGATCATTTCTGTGGCTCTTCGTGGGTGACGCGCTGACGTCGATCATCTATGGCTGCACGGCGTATTTCGCGCTGCCGAAGGATGGGCGGCGCGCTCGAGATCACGCTGACGCGCGAAGTGTCGCCACGCGCATGGCGTCGGACGCGCGACTCGTTAGGATGCTCGTCGCGACGCTGGCGCTCGCCTTCGTCGTTCATCAGGCGTACGCGACCTTCCCGATCCACCTCGAACGGTCCGGGTTCACGCCGGTGATTTATGGTTCACTCATGTCGCTCAACGGGCTGTTGATCATCGTGCTCGAGCTGTGGGTGACGACGGTGACACGACGTGCACCTGCGTTGATCGCGATCGCCGCGGGGATCCTGCTCAATGGTCTCGGCTTCGGTGCGATCGGCATCGCGGGCAGCGTGTCGATGCTCGCCGTGACCGTCGTCATCTGGACGTTCGGCGAGATGGTCTTCTCTCCCGTTGGCGCGGCGTACATCGCCGACATCGCGCCCCCCGATTTGCGAGCGCGGTATCAGGCGGCGTGGGGGTTCACCTTCAGCCTCGGCCTCGTACTGGCGCCGATCGGCGGGACCCTGTTGTACAGCATCCGGCCCTCGATACTCTGGTCCACCTGCCTCGGCGTCTGTCTTGCCGCCGCCGGCCTCATCGCGAGTGCCTGGCTACTCGAGCGAGGAACGGGGACGAGTGGCGCGTTCGCGGCGTCGACCGGGCCGAAAATCGCGGACGAGTCGGCGGGTCCCGCGGACTAGGATCATACCGGGAGCGCGTGCGGTGAGGCGCGACCGACAAGGGTCCTATTGCTATTTTTCTAGCATATGCTACTTTCGTAGCAGCCGCCCCCCTGAATCGGTCTTCGTCCAACTGGAGTGAGGCGATGGCGCACGACGATGGCATCCACCTCAGCCGCCGCGAGCGGCAGATCATGGATCATCTCTTCCGCGTCGGCCGCGCGACCGCGGCCGACGTGCTCGCCGGGATGCCCGAGCCGCCGAGCTACTCCGCGGTGCGGGCGATGCTGCGCACCCTCGAGGACAAGGGCCACGTTAGGCACGAAGAAGAGGGTCGCGCCTACGTCTACCTCCCAACGACGCGTCGGGAGAGTGCGCGCCGATCGGCGCTGACGCACCTCCTGCACACCTTCTTTGACAATTCCGCGGAGCAGGCGATGGCCGCGTTGCTCGACCTCAAGGGGACGAAGATGAGTGAGGCCGAGCTGGACCGGATGGTCGAGCGCATCGAGCAAGCCAAGAAGGAGGGGCGGTAGCCATGGTGAACGTTCTACATTTTCTCAAGTCTCCGGGTGCGGCGGCGGTTCAGCTTCTCCCTCCCCTGGCCGACGCGGCGATCAAAGGAGTCGTGGTATTCGGCGTCGCCGCCCTTGCCGTGGCGCTGTTCCGGCGGCGTTCGGCGGCGACGCGGCATGCGATCTGGGCCGGCGCCGTCGCCGCCCAGCTCCTGTTGCCCGGGCTCTCGGCGCTGCTACCGGCCTGGCGCGTTCCGCTCGTCGAGCGGCTCGATCGACAGCTGGCCATGTCCGCCGCGACGCTCGAGCTGCCGCCGGCGGTCGCTCCCGTGGCGATCGCCATCGCCCCTCGCGGGAAGGGCGTCGGTTCGGGACATGGATTCGGATTCACCTCGTCGGGGTCCGCGTACGCGCGGGCGCACAAGGCGCCGCGCGCCCGCGAGGTTGGCGCGTTCGTCATCGGCGGCGACGGCGACATCGTCGTTAGGCCGAAGCGCGCCTTCAGCCTCATCGGCACGCTCCGCGCGGTGCGCAACCACACGCCGATGTGGTGGATTCGCGCCGCCGCCATCGTGTGGATGTTGGGCGCGCTGGCGATCTTCGGGCGATTCATCGCCGGCACGCTGGCTGTCTCCCGGCTGGCAAGGCGCAGCGAGCGCGTCGAGGACGGGCGCTGGCTCTCGTTGGCGCAGCGCATCGCGATCCACCTCGGAGTGGCGCGACCGCTGACGCTGCTGCGAAGCGCTCGATTCGACGTTCCGGTAACGTGGGGGATCGTCTATCCGGTGGTGCTCCTTCCCGAAGAAGCCGATGACTGGACCGACGCGCGGCGCCGCTACGTGCTCGTGCACGAGATGGCGCACGTGAAGCGTGTGGACGCATTCACGCAGGTTGTGGCGCAGCTGGCGATCGCGATATTCTGGTTCGATCCATTCGTGTGGATCGCGGCGCATCGGATGCGCGTCGAGCGCGAGCACGCGTGCGATGACTATGTGCTCAACGAAGGCACGCCCGCCTCGACGTACGCCGCCGACTTGTTGGCGATGGTCCGTTCGTTGTGCCGGCGCGGTCGCGCGGCTCAGCCGGCGTTCGCGGCGCTGGCGATGGCGCGTCCCGACGAGCTCGAGTCGCGCATGGAGGCGATTCTGAATCCGGAGCAGGATCGTCGCGCGTTGCGGAGAGCCCCGGCGTTAGGCGTGGCACTCGCGTCGCTCCTGCTGCTCGTGCCGCTCGCCGCATTTCGTCCGTATGGCAGGAATGTTCGCTCCTTCGGGCGAGCGTGGGCTCCGCTCCCAACCCCCGCGGCATTTGACGTCCTTTTCACTCCGCCGGAGCCTCCGACGCCCCCCGAGCCCCCGACACCGCCCGAGCCCCCGACGCCGCCGGAGCCAGCATTAGCGCCCGAGATCGCGGCCCAGGTACAAGCGGCGCTCGCGGAAGTCGAGTCCGCGCGCGGGCAAGTCGCGCAGGCGGCCGAATACGCCTCGACCGTGTCGGCGGCGAGGGCCGCGATCACGGCGTCCGCGGCCACCGTCTCATCGCCGGCATGGTCGAGTGGCTCCTGCAGCTCGGTGTCGCTCCGCCGGTCCGGAAGGTCGACGTCCGTATCGTCGAGCGACGGTGATGACAACAGCTTTCAGTACATCAGCTCCAGCGCGGGGCGCTGCGTGCAGGTCGCGCTGCAGGGCAAGGTCGAATTCTCCTCTGACGAGCGAGAGATCCGGCGGATGAGCCGCGACGCCCGACTCTATATTCGCGAGCGGACGGCCGACAGCGATCGTGAAGTGGACATCACCCCCGGCGACGACGACGCGCCTCGTTATGTGTATCGCGTCGACGGCGAGCACGCGAGCTTCGAGGAAGATGGACGAGCGTGGCTGGCGGAGATGCTTCCCCAGATTCTTCGCGAGAGCGGTTTGAACGCGCCTGCCCGCGTCGCGCGGATCCGGCGCGAGGGTGGCGTCGGCGCGGTGCTTGCCGACATCTCCCGAACGGAGAGCACGAGCGCCAAGCGCGCCGCGTACGACGCACTCCTCCACGAGGGGAACTTCTCGGACGAGGAGTCGGCGAAGATCGCTCGTCAGGCGGGAAGCGATCTGTCCTCGAGCGACGGCGAGCTGCGCGCGGTGCTCGGCGAAATGGGGAAGATGGGACGTTTCTCGCAGCCAATGGCAGATGCGTTCGGGAAAGCGGTGGAGCACATGAGCTCCGACGGAGAGAAGCGCGAGCTGCTCCAGCAGTATGCGCTCGAGGGCGACCGGGACATTCTCCTCGTCTCGATGCGACAGGCCAAATCGATCTCGAGCGATGGCGAAAAGTCGGAGCTGCTCAAGACGACCGTCGCGAAGTACCTCGCGAACGACGATGAAGCACTCCGCAATGCCTTCTTCGAAGTGACTCAGACGATCTCTTCGGACAGCGAGCGGCGCGAAGTGCTCATGGCCGTTCTGCCCTTCGCGCAACGTCCGGCAGTGCTCCGCTCCGTCTTGGAGTCGGCGCGCGAGATCAGCTCGGACGGAGAAAAGAGCGAGCTCCTCGTCGCGATCGTTCGTCGCCACCTGCTCACGACGCCGCCACTGAAGGAAGTGTTCATGAAGATTACGAGATCGCTGTCCTCGGACGCCGAATATCGCCGCGTGATGGAGGTCGCGCTCACGTCGTAGTCGGCACCGAAAGCAAAACCGCGTCGCTCATCGGCGACGCGGTTTTTTTTCTTCGCGTTCCACTCTCCACCCTCTACCCTCTACGCTGCCAGCGCCTCTCGAACCTTTCTGATCAGCGTATCGAAGGTGAATGGCTTGTCGAGGAACACCGAGCCGGGCTCCATCACGCTCTGTCGGAGCACCGCGTCCTCGGTGTAGCCCGACATGAACAGCACGCGAGAGGTGGGGCTCACGATGCGCAGGCGCGACGCGAGCTCGCGTCCACCCATCTCGGGCATGACGAGGTCGGTCAGCACCAGCGCGATCGGCTCCTGCCGATGCTCCATCAGACGCAGCGCGTCGACACCGTTGGATGCCTCGAGCACCGTGTAGCCGTTGCGCTCGAGGATTCGTTTGGCGATGCGGCGGACGTTGGGCTCATCCTCGACGAGGAGGATTCGCTCCGGACCGCCAGCCAACTGTGCGGCGGGCTCGCGCTCGGTCTCGGCGGCGTTGGGGGCGCCCGAGACGGCGGGCAGATACACCTTGAACGTGGTGCCGCGGTCGATCTCGCTGTACACCCACACGTAGCCCCCCGACTGCTTCACGATGCCGTACACGGTCGAGAGGCCGAGCCCCGTGCCCTGGCCAACGGGCTTCGTCGTGAAAAAGGGCTCGAAGATGTGTGCCTGGGTCGCCTTGTCCATTCCCCGGCCCGTGTCGCTCACGGAGAGCAGGACGTAGGGGCCCGGCGCCGCGTTCGCGTGCATCGGCCCGTAGCCCTCGCCGAGCATCACGTTAGACGTCTCGATCGAGATGCGGCCGCCGCGCACGAGAGCGTCGCGCGCGTTGACGACGAGATTCACGATGACCTGCTCGAGCTGTCCGGCGTCGGCGTTCACGAGGGCGAGCTCGGGCTCGAATCGCGTTACGAGCTGGATGTCCTCGCGCAGCAGCCGTCGCAGCATCTTCTCGAGATTGCCGGTGAGCGCGTTGACGTCCAGGACGTTGGGCTGCAGGACCTGACGTCGGCTGAAGGCGAGCAGCTGCCGCGTGAGGCTCGACGCGCGATTCGCGGCGTTGAGTATTTCCTGAACGTCCTTGGCGTGCGGACTCTCGCGCGGCAGGTCGGCCATCACCATCGCGCCGTAGCTGGTGATGACGGTGAGCAGGTTATTGAAGTCGTGGGCGATGCCTCCCGCGAGCTGGCCGACGGCTTCCATCCTCTGCGCCTGCTGGAGCTGTGCCTCGAGGCCGCGACGCTCCGTCGTCTCGGCGACGAACATGCCGACGCCCATCGGCGGCCCGTTGTCGACGACGATCGGGAAGAAGCTGGCGCGCAGCTGCCGGTCGACGCCACCCTTTCGTTGCGCGCCGCGCACCAGTTCGACGTCGACGACGGCCTCGCGCTCGTCGAGAACGCGACGCAGCATTGCTTCCCGCTCTTCACCGAGCTCGGGCTGCAGCTCGCCCGCCCGACGTCCGATGTGCGCCGCGCGGGACTCGCCGTTGAGCTGCGCCAGCGCTTCGTTGACGCGTAGATAGCGGAGCTCGCGATCGAGCAGCGCGAAGCCGATCGGCGCGCTCGCGAGGACGACGTCGAGCAGCGTGAGCGTATTCTCACGTTCGCGAGCCGCGGCCTCGACCTTCGCGGCCATGCTGTCGAACGATGCCGCGAGGCGGCCCAGCTCATTCTGGACGGACACTTTCGCGCGTCGCGAGTAGTCGCCCTCGGCGATGCCCTCCGCCGCGCGCGAGATGTCGTCGAGCGGGCCGGTGATCGAGCGACTCAGCGCCCACGCGGCGACGGCGCCGAGCGCGATCATGAAAAGGGCGATTGCGCCGGCGCCGTAGAGAAATCCGCGCGCCGGCGCCAGGGCGGCATGCCGCGAGATCTCGATCGTGACGAACCACGGCGTCGACGCGACGGCGTCCGTGGCGGCGACGCGCGGCGTCCCGTCCCGACTGTATTCCGCCGGGAAGTCGAATCGCCCGAAGAGGGGGGGCGCCGGGACGATGCCCGCCAGATCGGTCCAGAGGCTACCATCGGCGTTGCCGAGCAGGAACGAAGCGCCGTCGCCGATGAGATCACGCACGAAGGGGAGCGACTGGCCGGTGACCAGGCGGCGCGTCTCGATGAAATAGCCTAACGTATCGCGGGCGCTGACCACCGGTGCGAGGATGTCGTAGACGACGAGCTGTTGCTGCAGTCGCAAAGGGCTGGCCCACGCGCGAACGCTCGGGTTCCCGAGCGAGTCAGGCGGCGCGAAACTCGGAGGCGTGGCTCGGCCGGCGTCTCCGGGCTTGAGGGAGAACCGAAGACGGCCATCGCGTGACCAGAGCGCGCGCGAAATGACCTGCGGAATTCGCGCGAAGTCCTGTCGCAGCGCGCGGTCGACGCGCGTTCGGTTCGCCGCGGTGGGGTGGCGCAGGAATGAGAGAACGCTCGAGTCCGCGGCCAGTGCGTGCGCGCTTCGCCGAATGCCGAGCACGTTCTCGTGCAGCATTCCGCCAACCTGTTGCGCGGCATTGACGACGCGCTGCCCGGTCGCGGCGATCATCGCACGCTCGACTTGGACGTAGCCGAAGCCGGAGAGTCCGGCGACGACGACGAAGACGAGCGTCGAGATGAGGAGCGGCAGCTTGCGGCGAAGCGGCTGCTGCGAAAGGAAGGACGGCACCGAGTGGTTACCTAGCGGCCGAATCGCGGGGGGTTCCGTGACTCCTAATCGACGGTCG
>DATBHD010000043.1:0-2549 GCA_036557635.1 Gemmatimonadaceae bacterium | reverse complement strand
GGGGCGGTCGCTGTGTCGGCACAGGCCGCGACGACTACGATCGCGGCGAGCGCCGTACTCCAACGTACCAGCATCGATACGCGCATAGTTGCCTTTGAACCTCATGAGATTGAGCTGCCGTTCTTGGATGTTGGCGGTAGGTCAGCTCGAGGAACCGCCCTATGGAACACGGTCAAAACTGCACCAAACACTCGTTCAAACCAGTGACGGCCCTCACACCGGGCACTGAGAATATGCTAAACTGTTCAGATTCTCGTCACTCGTGCTGTTTAGAACTGTCTAACTACTGCACATCACGTCCGTACGCAGCACGTTAGGCGGTACGCGAGGCAAGCACCGTTCCGCGTGCTTTACGCGCGAGGCGATCAGGCGAGGCGACCGAGTTCGAACGGACGGATCGGACAGCATCACCGAACTCGCCCGCCATCTCCGGCTCGGCTAGCGCTTTCCCGGGCCGACTCCGTCAGAGCGCCCTCGCGATCCGCAAGACAATGCCGCGTATTGCGAGTCTGCCGCTATTTTTCAGGCTTCCATGCACACTCGACTCATTCCGGAGCTGCTCTCCCCCGCGGGCTCGCTGGACGCGGTTCGCGCCGCCGTCGCCAACGGCGCCGACGCCGTGTACCTCGGCGCCCAACGTTTCAATGCGCGCGATGAAGGAGCGCAGCTCACGCTCGAGGAGCTGGCGGAAGCGTGCCGTCTTGCGCACGGACGCGGGCGCCGCGTCTACCTCACCTTCAATGTGCTCGTGAAACCGCACGAGCTGGTGGAGGCGATGGCGTTTCTCGGCGAGGCCATCGACTGCGGAATCGATGCCGCGATCGTTCAGGACCTCGGGCTGATCAACCTCATTCGCGTGCTGTATCCCGCACTGGAGATCCATGGGTCCACGCAGATGACGGTGCACGATGCGTCGGGCGCGGCGGTGCTCGAGGAGCTCGGAGTAACGCGCGTCGTTATGGCGCGCGAGAACACGCTCGAGGACCTCGCGACGATTCGCGCGCGCGTCCCGAATCTCGGCATCGAGACGTTCATCCACGGCGCGCTCTGTATCTCATACTCGGGACAGTGCTTCATGTCGGGCATGATCTCCGAGCGAAGCGCGAATCGCGGATCCTGCGCACAGTCGTGCCGCAAGGACTACGTGCTCAAGGACGCGGAGACCGACGTCGAGCTCGATCGTGGTTATCTGCTCTCGACGAAGGACCTCGCCGCGTACGAGCACCTGCCGGCGATCGCGGAGCTGGGTATCGTCTGTCTCAAGATCGAGGGGCGGAAGAAGCGTCCGGAGTACGTCGCGACCGTCACGCGCGCGTACCGGAATTTCCTGGATCGGTTGGGGGAGGGCGACGCCTCACCGCCGAGCCCCGCCGAAGTCGAGCCGCTCGTCCAGATCTATAGTCGTGGCTTCACCGGTGGCATGTACGGTGGTCGCGATGGGCGTGAGTACGTCACGCGTACGCAGCCCGACAATCGCGGGATCGTCATCGGCGAGGTCGCGGGCTACGAGCGGGGTGAGTTGCTCGTCGATACCGACGTCTTGCTCGAGGTGGGAGACGGGGTCGCGTTCGAGGCGCCCGATTCGTTGGGCGGGCCGACGGTCGGTTTTTCGGTGACTGCCGTTAGGCAGGTCGATAACGGTCCGCGGTGTCGTCAGGCGATCCGCACGAGGACGCGCGTGTCGGCGGGCTGGCGGGTCGTACGAACGTCGCAAGCCAATCTGCTCGCACGATCGCGGGCGAGCTTCGCCGCGCTGAGCGAAGGCACTCCACCGAAGAAGGTTCGATTGGACGTGCGCGTTTTTGGTTCGGTGGGTTCGCACCTCAAAGCGTTATTTTCGAGTGGGGGGGCCACGGTCGAGGTGCGCAGCGAAACGCAGCTCCTCCCGGCGGCCAAGCGCGCGCTCGATCGCTCCATGCTTCGCGAACAATTCGGCCGGCTCGGCGAAACACCGTTCGCGCTCGCCGGGATCGACGATCGCGGCCTCGACGTGGGACTCTTTCTCCCCGTGCGCGAGCTGAATCACATGCGGCAAGCCGCGATGGACCAATTGGTGTCCCGTCGCAACTGGGCGCTCGACGCGGCTCGCGACGAGCGCGCCGAGCGCATCGAGCGCGCGGTCCTGGCGGTCGAAGTCAACAGTGAACAGCCGGCCAACGACGGCTTCACCCTCGCGGCTCAGGTCTATCGCATTGAGGACGCCGAGGAGGCCGCGGACGCCGGAGCGACGGAGGTCACCTTTGATCCATTCCTGCGACACCCCGCGCCGCCCCTGGCTCGCGTCCGTGCCCTCGCCGAGTCGTTAGGCGCGCGAGGCGTCTCGCTTCGGCTGCGCACGCCGACGATCGTGCGTCCCGAAGAGCGGCGCGGTATCACGAAGTGGCTCGACAGCGGCCTGCCGTTGCTCTGCGGCCACCTCGGCCTCGTCGCCGAGTTCGCGCGAGCGGGCCGCGACGTCGTCGCCGACTACGCCGTGAACGTCATGAACCAGCACAGCGCCGCCCAGCTCTTTCGCCTCGGCGCGAAGCGTGTCGTGCTTTCGGTCGAGC
>DATBHD010000042.1:0-2137 GCA_036557635.1 Gemmatimonadaceae bacterium | reverse complement strand
GACCTTCGCCGCGCACCTCATGCTCGGCGACATCCTCCGCGAGCGACGCGAGTATCTGGCCGCGGGCATGATGTATCACGCCGCGCTCGCTCGCGTCGATCAAGACGATGGTGACGTGGTCGTGGTTCAAGCGGCGCTTGCTCGACTCGCACGCGAAGAGCGGCCGGTGACGCTTGCACCCGAGATCGGCGACGCCGGCGGATGGCGCGTCAGCAGCGACGGAGCCGGCGACAACCTCGGCGTTCACTTCGCGGCGTCGAAGTTCCGCGTCACCGCACCGCTCGGTCAAGTCGCGAGCATCTCGGTCGCGGCCCTGCATCAATACCTCGGCGAGCGGTCCGATCTGCGAACGTTCGATCTCAACGCCGTTGGCGGTGAAGGATCCTTCGCGGTTCAGGGCGGCTATGGTCCGTTGTTCACTCGACTGGGAATCAGCGGAGGCACGCTCCGCGCTCCGAACTCGCAGTCCATTCCACTCGGTTCGGCGACGGGTGCGCTGTTTGTGAACGCGTGGGAGCTTGCCGTCGGCGGTTCGACTGGGCCGGCCTATCCATCGCTGCTCACCACGACGGCAGTGCGCCTTCTCGACGGCGAAGACGACATCCTCACTGAAAAGGATGTGAGCGCAACGCTGGGCGGACCGATCGGTAAAGCGGACGTGGCTGTCACTGGAGAGCAGTCGCAGTTGAGCGACGGCAACGTTCGCACGACGCTTCACGGAATCTTTCGCTATTCTTTGGTTCCCGGCGTCTCCGCGATTTACGACGTGAGCCGCGTGACGTACGACCAACGCAGCATGCGGTATTGGGATCCGCTCGAGTACACTGCGCATGGCATCGGGCTCGAGCTTGCATCGCGACCGATGAGTGGACCGACGATCGCGGTGAGCGCGATCCCCGGCATGGCATGGGGCAGAGAGATTCCGTATCTGCCGGCGCTGCCAGGCACGCCGCCGGGCACGCCGCCCATCAGAGCGGACACGGTCGCGAACATTTCCGCGTTTCAGGTCGGTGCCACTGCCGAAATCGGGTGGCGTGATCCGTCGTGGGAGTGGAGCACGGCCATCAGTTATGGCCGAGGACGCGCGGGTGACTACCAGCGCCTGGGTGCAACGCTCGCGTTCCGCGTCTATAAATGATTCCGTTGATCGACAGCGATAGCATCGCGCTGCAGGTCGGCGTCGTGTTGGTGCTGACCTTTCTCGTCGTTCTCATCGTTCGCTACATCCTCCTGTTGTGGCTGGGCTACCTGCATCACATCGAGGGACGCGGACGCGCGCTCGACCGGACGCCCGAGCCGCCGGTGACGATCATCGTCCCGGTCTTCAATGAGGACACCGTCATCGTCGGGGCACTGCGCAGCCTGCTGGAGCTCCGCTATCCGTCGATCGAGATCATCGTCGTCGACGACGGATCCACCGACCGCACGCGCGAGCGTGTCGCAGCACTCGAGGGGCGCTACGGGGACACGACGCTGCGCCTCGTCTCGAAAGCGAATGGTGGAAAGGCGAGCGCGCTCAACACCGGAATTGCTCTGGCTCGGCACGACTTCGTGGTATGCATGGACGGCGATTCGCGTCTCGCCCCGGATGCGGTCAGCGCCGCGATGCAGCACTTCGCCGACCCGCGCGTCGGTGCCGTGGCCGGCAATGTCAAAGTCGTGAATCGCAGCGGCGTGTGGACGCGGCTTCAGGCGCTCGAGTACCTCGAGGGACTGAACATGGCGCGACGCGCACAAGGATTTCTACGCGTCGTGAACATCATTCCTGGGCCGATCGGGATCTTCCGCCGTGACGTGTTACGCCGGGCCGGCGGTTACGACACGGACACGTTCGCCGAGGATGCCGATCTGACGCTCAAGGTGCTGACCGACGGGTGGCATGTCACGTACGAAGAGCGAGCGATCGCATACACCGAAGCCCCAGAGCGCTTCATCGATCTCGTCAAGCAACGCTACCGCTGGACGCGCGGCATCCTGCAGGCCCTGCGCAAGCGACGCAGATGGCTGGTGTCGCCGCAGCGCGGCCCGCTGATCTGGCTGTCGCTCGTCACGATGCTGTTCGAGGCCGTCGTGTGGCCGGTGATGAACGTCGTCGGCAACGTGACGTTCGCGCTCGTGGCGCTCTCGGCAGGCGCGG
>DATBHD010000041.1:0-3509 GCA_036557635.1 Gemmatimonadaceae bacterium | reverse complement strand
TACCTCGGACCGACCCGCGCCGACGAGCCCGGACAAGCCGACGATCTCACCAGCGCGGACTGTCAGGTTGATGTCGGCCACACCGGCTTCTCGACAGCCGACACCTCTCAACTCGAGCACCGTGTCGCCAAGTGGAACGCTGCGCTTGGGAAAGACGGACGCGAGCTCGCGTCCAACCATCATCTGAATGAGCTGCTCCTTGTTCACGTCGTCCATCTCGCGCGTCGCGACGGTGGTTCCGTCGCGCAGCACCGTCACACGGTCGGCGATGGCGTGAAGCTCCTCGAGACGATGCGAGATGTAGATCATGCCGACGCCCTCGGCCCGCAGCTCCCGCGTGACGCGAAACAGGTTGTCGGCATCGTCCTGCGACAACGACGCCGTCGGCTCATCGAGGATGAGCACGCGCGCCTCCGCCGCGAGCGCGCGCGCGATCTCGACCAGTTGCTGCTGTGCGAGTCCGAGCTCGCCGGCTTCCGTCTCTGGATCGATGTGCGCGCCGACGCGCGCGAGAAGTGCCGCCGCGCGCTCGTGGCGGCCGCGCCAATGGACACGTCGCCACCAGCCTGGCCGCTCAGTGCCGAGTGCGATGTTCTCCCCGACCGTCAGGGCGCCGAACAGCGCCGGCTGCTGATAAATCGCGGCGATGCCGAGCGTCTTTGCCATGCGCGGCGTGAGTCGCGTCAGCGGCTCGCCATTCAGCACGATTTCCCCACGGTCGGGCTGCACGGCGCCCGTAAGGATTTTGATTAGCGTACTCTTACCGGCTCCGTTCTCACCGACCAGCGCGTGCACCTCACCCGAACGCAGATCGAGCGAGGCGTGGGCGAGCGCTTGAACCCCGGCGTACGCCTTGGCCACGTCCGTCGCGCGGAGCACGACATCACCCTCAGCGGAGGAATGCCGCAGCCTGTCCTCCATCGACATTCACGATCTGCCCTGTAGTCTTGCCGAAGTCGCCATTGAGGAACGCCGTGATGGCGCGCACCTGACTGTCGAGCGTCACCGGAAGGCCGGTCAACGTACGCTTTGCGTAGAAGTCCGCCAACGTATCGCGCAGCGCGTCGGTGCTCTCGGCAGGGTCGTGCTCGATCTTGTACTTCGCGAGCGACGCGAGCACGCGATCGCGCGGAAACATGGACGATCCCTCGATGACGGTTGCCGGGGCGACGCCGTTGACGCGCACCAACGGTCCGTAGGCCACCGCCAACTCGCGCACGAGATGATTTGCCGCGGCTTTGCTGGTGTCGTACGCGAAGGACCCCGCTTTCGGCACCACCGCGTTGACGCTCGTCGTGATGACCAACCCAGCCTCGAGTCCTTGCTCTTTCCAGATCTTATATGATTCGTCGGCCACGAAGTATGGGCCGGTGACGTTGACGGCGAATGCCTTTGGCCACTCGTGATCCTCGATCGCGCCCTCGTCGTTGGGGTTGGGATAGTAGCCAGCCGTCACGACCACGTCATCCACGCCTCCGTATGCGAGAATCGCTTCGGCGAGCGCGCAACGAACGCTCGCACGATCGGTCATGTCGGCGCCGTGTCCGATGACCTGACCCGAGCCGGAGATCCCGCTGCCAGCGACACCGATGCCCATCCCGACCTTCTTCTGAAGATCGGCCGCAGCGGAGACGGCGCTGTTCACATCGCGATCGACGGCAATGACGCTGGCGCCGTCCGCAACGAGACGCGGCAGCAGTCCGCGGCCGATGCCACTTCCCGCGCCAACGACGAGCACCACGTGTCGGTCCAGTGGCTTCTCGGGCGGCATACGCCGCAACTTTGCCTCCTCGAGCAGCCAATACTCGATGTCGAATGCCTCCTGCCGGTCGAGCGCCGTGTAACGGCTGACCCTTTCGGCGCCGCGCATCACACCGATGGCCGCTGTATAGAACTCGGCCGTGACGCGGCTTTCGGACTTCGATTTTCCCCAGGCGATGAGTCCAACGCCAGGCACCAGAATCACGCTCGGCGATGACACGCGCATCGCCGGCGAGTCCGGACGCTTGCACTGCTCATAATACGCGGCGTAATCGGCGCGATACTGTGCGAGGCCCGCCTCGAGCACTTCCTTGAGCGCGTCGACGTCGCCACTCGCCGGATCCCACGGCGCGTACAGCGGCTTGATCTTCGTTCGCAGAAAATGGTCGGGGCAACTCGTTCCCAGCTCGGCCAGGCGCGGAGCGTCGTTCGAGTTAACGAAATTCAGAACGTCGTCGCGCATCTCGACCGTGCCGATCTGGCGCTGCTCGCCGCTCACTCTCCCGCGCAGCCACGGCAGCAGCTCGACGAGTACGCATTTCCGCTTCGCTTCGGACAGCGATTGGTATCGTTCGCCGCCAAAGTCCGCACGTCCGGCGCGCGCCTCGAGGAACTTCTCGGCGCGGCGGATCAGGTCGAGGGTCAGCTCGTAACACTCGCGGTCGTCGTCGGCCCAATTGATCAGACCATGCTGGCCAAGGATGGCGCCTTTGGCATTTGGATGCTCGCGACACACGCGCTCGAGCGCGAGGCCGAGGTCGAACCCTGGACGCTGCCAGTCGGTCCAGATCACGTCCTCGCCGTACACCTCGCGCGTCAACGCCGGGCCGTCGCGCGCCGTGGCCAGTGCGATGACGGCGACCGGGTGCATGTGGTCGACGTGCGCATGCGGAATGAACGCATGCAGCGGCGTGTCGATGCTCGACGTGGTCGGATTGCGACCAAACGTCGCGTAGGGATACATCGCCACCATCGCGTCTTCGGCCGGCGTCTTCGGTCCGCGTTCTTGCGAGTTCTCATACATGCGACGCAGCGACAACACCTGGTCCAGGTAGAGCGATGCAAAGTTCGTCTTGGTCGCCGTGCGGAGGTCGCCACCCGAACCCTTCACCCACAGGACGCGAGTCGTCGCCCCGGTGAGGGGGTCCTTCGCATCGATCTTAGACGACGTGTTCCCACCGCCCGTGTTGGTGATGCGTGCATCGGCGCCGAGGAGATTCGACCGGTAGACCAGTCGGTCGACGGGATGCATCGTCGAGGCAACTTCGTCATCCCACCGGCTGCGCAGGTAGTCGGTGGCGGGATCGAGTCTAGTCGTCGTGGGAGCGGCGATCGGAGCCGTCATGTGGTCTGAGTCGAAATGTCAGTGCGCTAGCGAGGCGACGGGAGAACGCGCCGGCGCCGACGATGTGAATTCCCTAATCGTCGTCGAGTGTTGCGCCGCCGCGCGGATCGATGTGCCCGCCGGCAGATCGCCGAGGGCGCGTGCCTGAACCAGCAAATTGCCGAGCACCGTGGCCTCGGCTGGACCCGCAAGCACCCGGCGTCTGCAGCGATCGGCGAGCAGCTGATTCAGAACGTCATTCAATGCGCCGCCGCCCACCACGTGGACAATCTCCGCGTGGACCCCCGTGAGCGCCTCGAGCTGCTCGATCGCTTCGGCGTGACTTGCCGCGAGGCTCTCGAGAATCAGTCGTGTCACTCCACCAGGAGTTGTCGGCGTGGCAAGACCTTGCTTGCGGCACGCC